>JBARBI010000023.1:0-40311 GCA_049792875.1 Candidatus Sulfotelmatobacter sp. | reverse complement strand
GGGCAGAACAACGACAGCAGAGAACCCATCACGAAAAGTGGGGTCTAGGAAAAACCGGCCTGGAAGAGGGGATGTGGGAGAGAGTGGGTCGGAGAGAGTGGGTGGAAGAGAGTGGGTGGAAGAGCGGCCCTTTAGGGCCGCGAAAGCCCGCCCTTGCGATCGGGCTTTAGCCCCCGGGGTTGTTTCTCCTCAGAAGTGATCTTCCCCCGCCGGCGTCCCCGTCTTCTGCCCGAGAACGGCCAACCCCCGCGCCTGGATCACCCGATCCCACGGCCCCGCCTGCCAGTTGTCCCGCGTCTTCTCCGCGTGCCTCCATGACGGCAGCGTCAGCATCAGGTTGCGCGCCGTCGAATGCACATACGGCTCATACATCGACCGCAACTTCGCCAATTTGTCCCGCCCATAGTCGTCGCTGCGCAGCTGCAGCCCGGCCGCCGCAAGCGCTTCGCGCACGGCATTGAGTTCCGTCTCCGGCAACCGGTCCGGAGCGCCCGAATCGTAGCTCGCATTCACCACCTGCGCCAGATCCACCGCCGCATGCCGTGCCATGGCAAACGTCAACTTCGCCTGCCCTGGATGCACTCCCTCAATGCCAGTCAGCACCAGCGAAGTCACGTCCAGCATCGTCGTCAGCGCCCCCAGCCACGATTGATTGCTGTGCTGCGAGCGAAAGAAACTCAGCACCGGATACGAAATCTGACTCTCCAGCAAATTCCCCGCCCAGCGCTCCCAGTCTCGCAGCACTTCATCCAGAACTCTCTGGTCCACGCCCGGGTCCTCCGACCTTCCCGCCAACCGCACCAGCAACTCCACCGCCGACGGAGGCGACCCTGCCCGCGCATCCAGCATGGAAATCTGAATCTCCCGCCGTGAGAAAGACGCGTACACCACTGGGATGTAGCCGATCACCACTCCCAGAAAGGCGAAGCCCATCCCTGCTTCGATGACGGAAAGCGCCCGCGCCCCGCCCGAGGTTGGAACAATGTCGCCGTACCCCAGCGTGAAGAACGTCTCCCCGCTGTGATAAATGATCTTCCCGAACGTGAGAGGCTCTTTGTTCAGTTGTTCATGGCCGCCAATACCGTACTGCACCAGACCAAATCCGAAGATCAACCCCGAAGCCCAGAACCCCAGCAGCAAAATCAGCGACAGCGGTCCAAAATACCCAAGAAAATTCTGCTGCCTCGAAGTCGTCCTGATGCGCCGCGCAATCCCCCGCCATGGAATCCACGTCCGCCGGTAGAACCATGCTGTCAGCTTGAAGTGGCGCGTCACCCGCCTCGGCAGCACCACCGTCTCAAACGCATCCAACAGCACCACCCAGATGATAACGACCCCCAACACCGTCGCGACAATGCTGCCGTGTGAATTCATGTCGAATGCTGGATCTCAACCCCAGCCGTCAGACTGCAGACTTGGGAGGGGGTTGAAATGTAGATGCGGTGGGAAGGTTAACAGATTCGGTGTCCAGCTTGACACCCGCGGTTATACTGGCCTCCTGGTAACTTTTCTCCGGCGGTTGGACGCTCCTTTGGGACTTGCGGAGAAGAGTGGAATGATGACAACTCGCCGCGATTTCCTGACCGCCGCCGTAACCGCCGCTGGTGCCGCCGTGACCCCTGATCTCGCACACGCCCAAGCACATGACCATCATCATGACCACGACCACCAGGCAGTTCCATCGGATCCAGCCCTGCGCGTCAAGGCCCTCGAATCCCTTCTGGTGGAGAAGGGCCTGGTTGACCGAGCGGCACTCGATGCCCTGATCGACACCTACGAACACAAGGTTGGGCCGCGCAACGGCGCCCGCGTGGTGGCGCGGGCCTGGGCTGATCCTGGGTACAAACAACGCCTTCTGACCAACGCCGACGCCGCCATCGCCGAACTCGGTTACGGGGGACTGCAGGGCGAGCACATGGTAGTGGTCGAGAACACCGCCAAGGTCCACAACCTCGTCGTCTGCACCCTGTGTTCCTGTTATCCGTGGCCGGTTCTGGGCTTGCCGCCGGTCTGGTACAAATCCGCGCCCTATCGTTCCCGCTCCGTGATCGACCCTCGTGGCGTGCTGCGTGAGTTCGGCCTCGACCTGACCGACGATGTCGAGGTTCGCGTCTGGGACAGCACCGCGGAATTGCGCTACCTGGTGCTTCCCGAACGGCCCGCCGGCACCGAGAAAATGAGCGAAGCGGAATTGGCGGCGCTGGTCACGCGCGATTCCATGGTCGGCGTGGCCAAGATCACGGCACAGGCACAGGGAGTTCAGGCATGAACGGCGTTCATGACTTGGGCGGTATGCACGGCATGGGCCCCATCGGGGCTGAGAAAGACGAGCCAGTGTTTCACGAGCCCTGGCAAGGCCGGGCCTACGCTATCACCCGCGCTCTGGGCGCTTGGGGCAAATGGAATCTTGATGCCTCCCGCTTCCAGCGCGAACTCATCCCCCCTGCAGATTACTTTCGCATGTCCTACTACGAGCGCTGGATCGTAGGCCTGGTCGAGTTGATGCTGAAGACCGGCCTGGTCACGTCCGCGGAGTTAGCCAGTGGACAGCCTGATCCCGCATCCCCGAAACAAACTCCTCCGCTCACCCCTGAAAAAGTACAGATCCTGGTGTCCAAAGGAGTGCCAGCGAATCGCGATGTTCCCGTGGCCGCGCGCTTTCACGCGGGCCAGCACGTCCGCGCACGGAATATGAACCCCGTGGGCCACACCCGCTTGCCCCGCTACACCCGGGCAAAAACTGGGACCATCGCTCGCGATCACGGAGTGTTCGTCTTTCCCGACACCAACGCGCTATTCCTCGGCGAGAAACCGCAGCATGTCTACTCAGTGCGCTTCGCGGCGCGAGATTTGTGGGGAGACCAAGCCACACCGCAAGACTCTGTCTACGTTGATTTGTGGGATGACTACCTTGAACCAGCCTGACTCGATTCCGCCTCCTGAGAACCTGGCGGCTCTGCCTCGCCTGCCCCGCGATGAAGGCGGCCCGGTCTTTGCCGAGCCTTGGCAGGCACAAGCCTTCGCGCTCGCAGTCCGCCTATCCGCGCAAGGACATTTCACGTGGAAAGAATGGGCGGCCGCGCTCGCGGATGAACTGAAGGCCGCCGCTCATCGCGCCGAACCGGACGATGGCTCGCGCTACTACCACCATTGGCTGGCAGCTTTGGAGCGTCTAGTGGCGGCAAAGCATCTGTCGGATCCCGACGCGATGCTTGCGCGCAAAGAAGCCTGGGCCGAAGCCTATCGACGCACCCCCCACGGTAAGCCCGTCGAGCTGGCAAAAAACTCCACCTAAACCGGCACCTCGACGCCAGCAGGCTACCGAAAACCCCGGCCTAGCGCTTGATTTTGGGTGGCGCTGCGCTTCAGCGCTGCGATCGCTGGTTTGTTCCAAAGGTTGGCTTTAGCCACTGAGGTCAGACCCCGCTTACGAAACGCTCTTTCATTCGCCTGCCACGAGACTTCCGCAATCCAAAATCTGCCTACTGCGGCTTGGTCGGAGGCTGCGGCTGTGCCGGTGTCTGCGTCTGCCCCGCCGCCGGCTTCGCCGTCGTTGTCACAGGGTTTGTCGGCTTCGCAACGGGCTTCTTCTTCACTGCAGCCGGCTTCTTCGCCGGCTCGTTATCGTCCACCACAAGCTTTTTCGGCGGAGTCACCGGAACTACCGCGTGCGTGGCCTTCAACTCCGTTCGCAACCGAACAATCTCCGCTTCCTTCGCCGCCGACAAAGTCTCAATCCGCTGCGCCAACTGCTTCCGCGCACTCTCAAAACCGTTCAGATCGTTCGAGAGCGACTGAAAATCGTCTTTCGACCCGAACGCCCCGGCATTCTCCGCCACATTGCCTACCACGTCATACAGCGCATCGAGGTTGCGATAAAGCTTGAACGACGCCGGAAGATCCTCCGGCGCCGCGCGCAACTGCCCAATGATCTCGGGCAGAGCTTCCTGAAGGTTGCGCTGGATCGAATCCACGTTCGCCAGATTCTGCCTCTTCGAGGCTGTGTCGATCTTCCAGTGCTCAATCCGCAACTTCACCAGGTCGCCCTGCGTATTCTTCGCGGTCGCTTCCAGTTGCGAAAGCAGTCCGTTCAGCTGCGTCAACGACGCGTAGGAAATTGGCTCCATGCCCTGGGACGCAACCGGCGCGGTGCTCGATTGCCCCAGAGCTGCCCTGATGGACCATAGAAAAGAAAATAGAAATAACGAGAGAAGGAAAGTACGTTTCATTTTTTGGGGCAGTGGCCTTCGCGAGCAACAGCATACTACAACGGCCGCCCAACTGTTCATCGCGGGGAGCCATCCAAACCATTCGACTCTTCGTCCCCTCCAGACGATAATTGGAAACAGCATGTTCCTGAAATTGCAAAAAGGTGCTCGTCCAGCTTTCCCGCATCGAGCATTGCTAACGGCCGCGCTCATAGTCCTGGTGGCGTTTCACGTCCCCGCCCAGGATCTCGCCCGTCGCCTCATCCTCAAAGACGGCTCCTATCAACTGGTCACGAAATATGAAGTGAAAGGCGACCGCGTTCGCTATGTGAGCGCCGAACGCAATGAGTGGGAGGAACTCCCAACCTCGCTGGTCGACTGGCCCGCCACCGAAAAATTTGAAAAAGACCGTGCCGCCGGATCGTCCATCCCTGAGGCCGCGCAACTCGACAAAGAACTCGCGGCTGAGAGCGCCCGCGAGGAAGCCCAACTCCCGCAAGTCGCTCCCGGACTCCGTCTCCCCGAGGATTCAGGCGTTTTTCTGCTGGATAGCTTTCAGGGCGAGCCGCAAATCGTGGAAATTCAGCAGGTCGCCGGCGACATCAACCACAACACCAAGACCAACATCTTACGCGGTTCCATCAACCCGGTGGCCGGCCTCAAGCAGACCATCGAACTCGACGGCCCTCACGCTCCTGTGCAATCCCACGTCGACGTTCCCTCGCTCTACATCAACGTGGATGCCACTCCCGATCACCCCGACCTCAATGATTCCCCTCGCATCACCCAGGGTCCGCAGCAACCCCAGCAGCCCCAACAATCGCAGCAGCCCAGCGAGCCCTTTGATCGTTACCGCATCGTCCTCACAACGGTGAAAGGCAGCAAGCGCATCGTCGGCGACGTCAAGCGGCAGGTCACGGGCAAGATCAGCCAGGAGCAGCACTTCGTCAAGACCACCACCACTCGCGTCAGCGGAGGTTGGCTCAAACTCACCCCCACCGAGAGTCTCCCGCCCGGAGAATATGCCCTCGTCGAAATGATGGGCACCGAAGGCATGAACCTCTATGTCTGGGATTTCGGCGTCAACCCCAAAGCTCCCGCCAACGCCAACCCCTGGAAGCCCTCGACTTCCGAAGTCAAACCCGCGCCCGACTCCAAGCCTCATTAATCCATCGAAGAGGACTGAAATCTTCAGGAAAAAATCCTCGGGTCCCCTATTCTTGCTGCGTCCTTTGCGGCAAAAGTGGGAATTTTCGACAGAGCGAATTCGTATCAGGCTCTGGGTGCTTTGTGGAAAATGAGCAAGCCCCGGAGGGGCGGAAGAAAAGCTATACGCAGGGCATGACCTCTCAGGAAACTGCCTTGGTCAAATCGCGCTGCTAACCCGCCTTTGCCAGGGCCTGGGTATCTGCGCGCGTGCCCTCCCGCCGCGCCTCCACCAGGAATCGGCGGCCTTCATGGCGAAAGGTCATCGCCGTAAACCCCGCCCTCCGCAATGCCATCCGCATCCCGGCATCCGTCTGACAACTCTCGGCCACTCTCCCCAGAGAAATCACGTTACCCGAGAAATGCAGAACCATGCCATTCAAAAACATACAAAAACTCGGAATAAGCTCTGTTTGGGACGGGGAAACGACTTGCGGAATTCACTCCACGTGAAACTGGGAGCATGCAGGGTTGCCTTCAACCATCCTCCCGGAACCAGTACTCGGTGCACTTCCCCAAGCGTGCGCGGGATGTGCATGTAAGGCAAAGCCACATTACAGAAAATGCCCTGGACGCTCCCGTCCGGCAGTGGAATCTCCTCACCCCGAGCGCAGAGGTAACCCCAGCCTCGGCCCCGGTATTTGAGAGTGGCAGCCTGTACTCGATCCCGCTGAATGTCGATCCCAATAATCCGGCAGTTCTCCACCTGCAATCCGAGTCTTTACCAGGAATCGCCCGTACCACAGCCGAGATCGAGAATCCGCTCCATCGGAAGCGCACGCGGAAGGACGCGAAAAACTCGACAAGCCTATACCAGATTTCCCCCAGCCGCAATCGGAGTTTAGAAACGGAGTTTAAAAACCAAGGGTGTGATAACCAGGTCTGAGGAGAAGGCCGTGCCGGGTGCCCCATTTTTGCCGCGTCCTTTGCGGCAAAAGTGGGGTCTTCGACAGCGCGAATTCGTACCGGGCCGGGGATGCTATGAGGTGTCAGTCCGAGTCGGAGGTCGAAGATCCGGAAGTCTGAAGTCTGAAGTCCGACTCTACTCCTTCAGCATCCCACGCTGCGCGATCCCAATATTGTCCCGGCTCGAATTCTTCACCACATACATCATCCCATCCGCCTGCCGGATCACGTCGTGCGCCGTGCGCGCATCGTGCGGATACGTTGCCAGCCCAATCGACGCCCGCACATTCAGATTCAACCCTTCTTCCCGACAAAAACTGCTGGCGCGCATCGCATCGCGCAAGCGCTTGGCCACCACCAGCGCCGAATCTTTCCCGGTCTGCGGCAGCAGAACCACAAACTCATCCCCACCGTAGCGGAAAGCAAAATCAATCAACCGCAGTTGCGCCTTGATCAGATATCCAATCTCAGCCAGCAGCTTGCTCCCGATCAAATGTCCGTGCGTGTCGTTGACCGCCTTGAAGTGATCGAGATCAATAAACAGAATGCTGAATTCGTAACCGAAGCGCGAGGACCGGTAGACTTCGGTCTCCAGCGTCTTATACAGATGCCGCGCGTTGTACAGCCCCGTGCAGTCGTCGGTAATGGTCAGTTCCTGAATCTTCTCGACCCAACGAGCGTTCTCGATGGCAATCGCCGCGTAATCGCACAGCGACTGCAGAAAGAACAACTCCGCATCCTTGAACCGCTCCATGTCCACATTGACCAACTGGATCACGCCCAGCACCCGCAGCCTCGACCGCAGCGGCACGCAGATCACCGACCGCGTCTCCCACTTGGTCGCGTCGTCCACCCGGCTCGCAAAGAACGGGTCGGAGCGCACATCCGGCACCACCCGCGCCTCCCCGTGTTTCGCCACCCACCCCGCAATGCCCTCGCCGACTTTCAGCCGGACACTCTTCAGCGCCTCAGCTTTGTCCCCCACCGCGATGGCAAAGTAAAGTTCGTCGTGTCCTTCGTCCACCATCAGCAGCGACCACGTGTCCGGGCGGAAATATTCCGCCATTTTTTCCATGATGGTCTGCAGAATGGAGTCGAGGTCCAGCGACGACGTTAGCGCCTTGGCCACGTCGTGAAAGATCGTCAGTTCCTGGCTCTGGCGCGTCAATTGAGTGCCGGCCTCAGGCATGCAGAAATACCGTTGTTCCTCGCTAGACGGGTGGTGTTCCAAAAATTATATTCGTCACTTTCGTACACGGGCAATGAACGTTGGTAACCGGAACCCCTAAAGCCAACGGGATGAGTCAGTTCGGATCAGGTGTGGCACGGGCGCTCCCGCCCGCAGCTTTTAGCTGCTCTTGATCCTCTCTGCCTCTCACTTCATTTTCGGAGAAAGCAACTGGTGGCGTGCGGCAAACCAGAGCCGCGACGATGTGGCGGAATCAAGCTCCAGACCTTAGCCGGGTGTCCCATTAGCCAGGGCGCCCCATTTCTCGCGTCCTTGGCGAGAAGTGGGGATCTCCCGATTGAATCCGCAGCCTCGCCAGCAAAACAAAAACCAGGTGGAGTAATCTTAGAGAAACTGAGCATAAACTAATGAATCACAACCACCTCAAAACCCGCGCCTTGCCATTCACTCTGCTCGCGGTCGTGGTCTCTATCTCGGCCTTCTCCCAAACCGCCCCCCCAGTCGACCCCAAAACCGTCCCCGTCATCGATGCCGCGATTGGCCCCTGCTCTGCCGATTTCGTCATCACCGACACCACCGGCGCGCCCGTCTACGCCGCCAAGATCAAAGTCCACATCGCCTACGGATTCATGAACACTCGCAAGCTCGACCTGGAAATCGGCACCAACGCCGACGGCAAAGCCCGCTTCATCGGCCTCCCCGACCGCCTCAAGCACGGCCTCTACTTCGAGGCCTCGGAAGGCGACCGCTCCGGTCAGGCCTTCGACGATCCGTCGACCACCTGCAAAACGCAATTCACCGTCACTCTGCGGAAAAAGCCCTAGCAGTCCCGCAAGCCTTGCCGGGTGCCCCATGTCTCGCTGCTTTTGCGAGACCGTGGTGATTTTTCGCTCTTGGAAAAGAAAGTACTTTTCAGCAGCCCCCTAGAAAGCTTCATCACCGGGCGCGTTATCGCAAAGCGGATGCGCAGCTATGTGGTTACCCACCTCTTGGACTCTTGGCGGTGGCACGTGTCCTCCACTTGTCCTATGATGATTTCGTCATCCCAAAGGCGCAAAACCCAGGCAGGATAAAGTGGGCGAATTCGGAGACAAATTTCGCAAGGCGCGCGAGAAAAAAGAGTTCTCGCTCGACGACGTTTCCAACGTCACCAAGATCGGCTCGCGCATGCTCCAAGCCATCGAAGAAGAGCACTTCGATCAACTCCCCGGTGGCGTATTCAACAAAGGATTCATCCGCGCCTACGCCAAGCATCTCGGACTCAACGACGAAGAAGCCGTCAGCGACTATCTTGCCTGCCTGCGCCAGGCTCAGATCGACGCCCATGAGGTCTGGGACCCTCAACGCCCCGCGTCGCCGCGCCCCGCCGCACCACGCTCCGCCGCACCCGTCAAGCAGCGCCCAGTGGAGCCTCGCTTGCCGGCCGCTAAATCATCATCCCCGGCCCCGGTCGAAGAACTCCCCGAACTGCAACTTCCCCGCGCCGAAGACGTACGCCCGCGCCGTCAGAATTTTGCCCAGAAGTCTCTGCCCGAAATTCCTTGGAGAATCCTTGCCCTTGCCGCTATCGTGGTCGTCCTCACCACCATCCTTTGGACGCGCCACTCCCGCAGCACCGGCACGGCAGCCGCCAGTTCATCGCCGGCCAAGATCGCACAGCCCGCGCCGGCTCAGGCCGCGCCAGTGCCGGTTCCCGCGTCCACCTCAACTCCAGACAATCCTATGTCCTCTTCCCTTCCCGCCAGTACTCCCGCGCCCCAGCTCCATCCTTCCATTCCCAATTCCCCGCCGCCGCAAGCCACTGCTTCGGCGACCTCCCCTCCTTCTGGCAACTCAGCCCCGGCAACCACACCCGCCTCTGATGCGGACGAGAAAAATGATGTGACCATTCGATCGTTTGCAAAATCGAATCCGCAGCCTCCCGCAAAATCCGTACCCTCACTCACGCTGGTGATCCGCGCCACTGAAACTTCCTGGATCTCTGTGCTCGCCGACGGCCAATCCGTCAGCCAGGAAACCCTCATCGCCCCCGCGCACACTTCCGTCCGCGCCACCCGCGAAATCGTCGCCAAGATCGGCAACGCCGCCGGAGTCACGTTCCTCTGGAATGGCCAGGAAATTCCCGCCGACGGCGCCGAAGCCGAAGTAAAGACCTTTGTCTTCGATTCCAACGGCATGCACGTCGTTCCCCCAACTTCAGCCCCCACGCCCTAGCCCGTGTGGACGCTGCTCTGGTACGAGACCGGGTGCCCCATGTCTCGCGTCCTTTGCGAGACGTGGGGATTTTCGATAGACGTGGGGATTTCGATAAGAGTTGTTCCGCCGCACCCCCTTCCGTGATCTTCGAACAGGACTCTCGTTCGAACGCTCGACAACTGGAGCCTCCCCACTGACCCACCAAATCCTCCCGTCCACCTCCGCAATTGCGCTATTGAATTCATCCCCGGGCATTTAGGGTCAAAATCGTTGCGTGTCGGAGGGGGGTCTGATAGCCTTTTTTGAGGACTTCTTTTCGCCGTTCGCTCCGTCGCGACCGCGTGGATTTCCGCGGGTCCCGCCCGATCCAGAGTCCATCAGTTTTCTGCACGACACGTGCACGAAGGAGACAGACAACTTGGCCGCAAAGAATCGTTATTTATTCACTTCTGAATCCGTGACCGAAGGCCATCCTGATAAGATCGCCGACCAGATTTCCGACGCTATCCTCGACGCCTGCCTCACCGAAGATTCCACCAGTCGCGTCGCTTGCGAGACCCTTACCGCCACCGGCCTCGTCGTGATCGCCGGCGAAATTACCACCAAAGCCTACGTCGATTTCCAGACCGTGGTCCGCGGCACCGTCGCCTCCATCGGCTACGACAATGCCCTCTACGGCTTCGACGCCAACACCTGCGCCGTCATCTCCAGCATTAACAAACAGTCCGGCGACATCGCCATGGGCGTAGACACCGGCGGCGCGGGCGACCAGGGAATGATGTTCGGCTATGCTTGCGACGAGAATGAGGAGTTGATGCCAACTCCCATTTCCCTGGCGCACAAGCTGACCATGCGGCTCTCGCAGGTTCGCAAGAACGGAACGCTTCCCTTCCTTCGTCCGGATGGAAAATCACAAGTCACAGTTGAATATGACGCGGACGGGAAAGTGCTTCGCGTTGATGCGGTCGTAATTTCGACACAGCACTCGGAGACTGTCGCGAATGACGAATTGCGTGCGGGGATTTTGAAGCATGTGATTCAGGCTGTCATCCCCGCGCGTCTGCTCGATGAAGATACGAAGTATCACATCAATCCCACGGGACGGTTTGTGATTGGCGGACCGATGGGCGACACAGGGCTGACCGGGCGCAAGATCATTGTCGACACCTACGGCGGCATGGGACGGCATGGCGGCGGGGCGTTTAGTGGGAAAGATCCGACGAAGGTCGACCGATCGGCGGCATATATGGCGCGGCACATTGCCAAGAACGTGGTTGCCGGGGGACTGGCAGGACGCTGCGAAGTGCAACTGGCATACGCGATCGGTGTGGCCGACCCGGTCAGCGTGCTAGTGGAGACGTTTGGCACAGAAAAGGTGGACCCGGCGATCATCCCGGATTTGATCCGCTCGCACTTCAAGCTGACGCCGCGCGGGATCATCGAGTCGCTAAACTTGCGGCGACCGATTTACCGGAAGACGGCGGCCTACGGGCACTTTGGTCGCAGCGACGCCGACTTCACCTGGGAGTCGACCGACAAGGCGGCGAAACTGGCCAGCGATGCTGGTCTGCGGGAACCCGTAGCGCAGGCGGTTCGCAAATAGGTTTCGGCAAAGCCCCACTTCTCGCAAAGTGCGCGAGAAATGGGGCACCCGACCAGTAGCGACGGAACCCTTCAAACGCTAAGGACACGAAGTCAGTGGTTGTTTCCCTTCGGGACCTTTGTGGTTATTGATTTTCGTCCGGAACCAAAGTGTCATGCCGGGTGTAGGCCGAAAGGCGCATCCCAAACAGGTAATCGGGCATCCTGACCGGAAGAGCAAGTTCGTGTATTCTTGCGAAAAGGATCGGGCTCGAACATTTATTCGGTCATCAACTTAGTTTTCCGCCGCTTCAAAGCGCGCCACACAGGAGAAGCATGTCAACTGCAGCAGTGAATTGCGATATCAAGAACGTAGAACTGGCCGACTTGGGGAAGAAGCGCATTGAGTGGGCGAACCAGTCCATGAAAGTGCTGCAGATCATCCGCAAGGAGTTCATCAAGAATCAGCCGTTGAAGGGGGTCCGCATCTCAGCCTGCCTGCACGTCACGGCCGAGACCGCGAATCTGGGCATCTGCCTGCGCGATGGCGGAGCCGAAGTCGTGCTGTGCGCTTCGAATCCGCTGTCCACCCAGGACGACGTAGCGGCCAGCCTCGTCCGCGACCACAACATTCCCGTCTACGCCATCAAGGGCGAGGACAACGACACCTACTACAACCATATTCTGGCTGCGATCGACCACAAGCCACATATCACGATGGACGATGGAGCCGACCTGGTGACGATTCTGCACACCAAGCGGACGGACGCGCTCGAAGACGTGATCGGCGGCACCGAAGAGACCACCACGGGAGTGATCCGGTTGCGCGCCATGGCGAAGGAAGGCGTGCTGAGGTTCCCCATCGTCGCGGTTAACGACGCCGACACCAAGCACTTGTTCGACAACCGCTACGGCACCGGACAGTCCACGATCGACGGCATCATCCGCGCGACGAATTTTCTATTGGCGGGCTCGAAGTTCGTGATCGCCGGCTACGGCTGGTGCGGTCGCGGACTGGCCAGCCGCGCGCGCGGCAACGGAGCGGAAGTGATCATCACCGAAGTCGATCCGACGAAAGCGCTCGAGGCCGTGATGGATGGCTTCCGCGTGATGTCGATGACCGAAGCGGCAAAACTGGGCGACGTATTCTGCACCGTGACCGGCAACAAGAGCGTGCTCACCAAGGAACATTTCGCCTTGATGAAAGACGGCGCGATCATTTCCAACTCGGGGCACTTCAACGTCGAAATCGACATCCCTGCACTCGAAAACATGTCGTCCTCGAAGCGCACTACGCGCACCTTCGTCGAAGAGTATTCGCTGAAGGACGGACGCAAGATCAATCTGCTGGGCGAAGGCCGCCTGATCAACCTGGCGGCGGCGGAAGGGCATCCCGCGTCGGTGATGGATATGAGCTTTGCCGACCAGGCGCTCTCGGTCGAGTACATGGTGAGGAGCCACAAGAAGCTGGAGAAGACGGTCTACCGCGTGCCGGACGAACTCGACAAGCGCGTCGCCAAGCTGAAGCTGGAGTCGATGAGCATCAAAATCGACAAGCTCACACCCGAGCAGGAAGAATATCTGGCGGGATGGAGCGAGGGAACTTAGGGAAAGTTTTCGGTAGGTCAGTTCTCAAAACCGGATGCCCCATTTCTCGTTTTCCTGGCGAGAAATGGGGCTTTTCTGTGTTTGGGAACGGCGAGCCTCCGCGGCGGACAGCCGAGGGCGGCTGTACCCAAACGCGCTGCTACTTGTGGGCGAGGGTGTAAATATCGTACTGGCCGCCTGGGCGGACGTAGACAATTCTGGAAAGGTCACGGGCAATATCGTAGGCGTTGCCCTCGAATCTCTGCGGAAAGGCGAATGGAAGTTTCAGAATCTCCTGCGGCCGCCCCTGCACCTTGCCGTCAGCCCAGGGGACACGATAAACAGTTACTTCGCCGCGGGAGGAAATGCTGTATAGAACTGATTTTCCATCGCGCCCAAATCTGGGAATGAAGGTGGTAACGCCCGGGACCAGAGGGATGCACTTCTTATCGGCAAGAGAAAGTTCGAAAATCCCGAGATTCTTGCCGTACATCATGGAGGTAAGGATGTATTTGCCGTCCAGCGATGAATCCATGGCGTAGCCGCAGTTTTGTGCGAACAGCTCCGCCGCCGGGTTATCGAGGTGGACGATCCAAGTCTGCAGGGAGTCCACCGATTTGCCGTAGCCACTCAGGTAGACGTCATGTCCGTTGTTGCTCCAAGCGCCGGATTGGGTATTGAGGACGGCGGGCGGCAGTTGCCGCAAATTGCTGCCGTCCACATTCACGGTGAAGTTCTGGTCGGCATCGTGCTGCATTTTTGAGTAGATAACCTGCGATCCATCGGGGGAAAAGTCCCCGACGCCGATTTCCCTGGAGGTAGCCAGTTTCGTTCGGTTATTCCCGTCGATGTCGGCTATCCAGAGTTCGCTTTTGTCGGGCTCTGGGGCGACGGCATACATGACGCGTTTTGCGTCGGAAGAAATGGTTGGTTGGGTGGCCAGGTCGGAGACGATATCGCTGGAGGTTTTGGTGCGCAGGTCGTAAACCGAAAGATATCCAGAATCCTTTCCGTTGACGAACAGAATCTCATTGTTGGCCGGATTCTTCATCGGAAAGTAGTCAGGGCCGGGACCAGAAGTGAGCTGCGCGTAACTCCTGGTGGCGATGTTGTATTCCCAGAGATTGACAATGCCGTTGATCGAGCGGTGAAAAAGCAGAGTCTTTCCCGGCTCTCCCCAAGTCGCCGAGAAGGCCGAACCCGATACTTCACCCAGGTCGGAAAGCTTGTCGCCCGCAAGGTGGAGGCGGTACAGCCGGAAACTACCCGAGGGAGTGGTTGGCGCGACTCCCACGACCAGAAGGTCTGGCCCGTCGGGGTAGGCCATGAGTTTGATCGCCAACAATCCAGAGTCTCCGAAGTTATGAACGGTCTTGGAGTCCACGCCTCCAAGGGAAGCTTGCATCAGCGACCGGCTGGCCCGATCGGCGTAGAAAAAGCTCTTGCCGTCCGGAGAACCCAAGAAGCCCGAACCTTGCACCACGCGAGTAGGAGCTCCTCCCAGCACGGGTATGGCCCACACCTCGTCGGTGCCAAGTTCACGCTGATAATAGATTTGGGTTCCGTCGGCTGAAAAACTATCCAAAATCTTGTTGCCCTCGTCGCTGGTGAGCTGCAAAGGATCTCCACCGGAGGTGAGCATCACGAAGAGCTGTTCGTAGCCCTGAACATAGGAGACAAAAACGACCGCATGTCCGTCGGGCGAAAGCATGGCTTGGCTGATGGGTTTGTGCCAATGGCTGATCTGGCGGATGATGGCCTGGGAACTGGAAGCACGATTGAGTAAGAAATGCGAGACGGCGTAACTGGCCGCGAGGAACAGGACCAGCAGACAAGCAGCGACAGCGAACGCGCGGCCTCTCCGGGGCGATGGGGCAGCAGGAATCGCGGCGCTAGCCGAGGTCTGAAACGCAGCACTGGGAGAGCTGGCAGCGGTTGCCGCGCTGGAACTGGAAAGGGATGAGACTTCGGCCTCGGGAACCCGGGGCAGAGGGGTCACTCTGGCGGCGCTGAGATGACGTCCCGACTCCGTGTCGCGCATCATGCGTTTCAGGTCGCTGCGCACATCCGCGGCATGCTGGTAACGGAGATCACGATCCTTCTCCAGCGCTTTACCGATAATCCTTTCCAGTTCCGCGGGCAAATCCGGATTGAGCCTGACGGGAGACGGAAACGGCCGATTCAGGATCGAGTCAAAGATCACGCCAGACGTATCGCCGCGAAAGGGCAGCAGGCCCGTGGCCATTTCATACAGGACCGCACCGAAGGAGAACAGGTCCGTGCGGGCGTCCAGTTCTTTGCCCCGAACCTGCTCCGGCGACATGTAGGCGACCGTTCCCATTGCATTGCCTGGGCTGGTCAGCAGTTGCTCGTCGACACTTCGGGTTTCCCCTTCACTGCCAGAGCTCTGGTCTCCGAAGTCGCCGGGAGAGACGACCTTGGCTAATCCAAAATCGAGGACTTTGGCGTGCCCGCGTGAGAGCACGAAGATGTTGGCGGGCTTGATATCGCGGTGAACGATTCCTTTCGCGTGCGCTGCATCCAGCGCATCGGCGATCTCGATCGCCAGGGGAAGGATGGCGTCGAGTTCCATCGCTCGGCCGAAGATGCGATTCTTGAGGGTCGCCCCTTCCAGAAACTCCATGACGATGAAGGTCTGCCCTTCATGCCTGCCAATCTCGTGAATCGTGCAGATGTTCGGATGGTTCAGGGCGGAAGCAGCCCGGGCCTCGCGGCGGAAGCGTTCCAGCACCTGTGCATTCTGGGCCACATCGTTGGGGAGGAACTTGAGCGCGACGAAGCGTCCCAGCTCAGTGTCTTCGGCCTTATAGACGACGCCCATGCCGCCGCCGCCAAGCTTCTCCACAATCCGGTAATGTGAAAGGATATGGCCAATCATGAGGTCTTAACCCAAATCCAAGGCACTGATCTTAAGAGTACATCCGAACCCCAGTCAACGGCGGCAGCCCGGCGCCGACCCATCGGAGGCGTGGCAAAGCATTGAGAAAGTTGACGCGGAGCCGATCCGTCTCTGCGAATTGATTTGCTCGGCGGTTCAATTATTAGTACCTTGCTGCTGAAGGCGTTCGCTCTCGAGGTGTACGTTGCCGATAACCGCCGCGGATTCGATCACGCTTGCCGTAGAACACACCAAACAGCAACTGTTCAAGCCCTTCCGCATTGCGCAATGGACGAAGCTTGCTTTCGTCGGACTGCTGGCGGGAGAACTTGGCGCGAACGGATGCAACCGCTCCGCCTTCCAATTTCCCTCCCATCCAGGGGGCGCGCCGCCCAGTGGGAACCCGGGCTCTCTCGGACTCGATCCTGCCCTGCTGGCAGCTCTAGCCGGTCTTATGGCGGCCGCCATTATCGCGGCACTGGCCATCGGGATCATCCTGATGTATGTCGGAAGCGTGATGCGCTTCGTCCTGTTCGATAGCATCATCGCCAGAGAGTGTCACATCCGCTGGAGTTGGAGCCGCCGGCTCGGCCCCGGCTGGCGCTACTTTGTGTGGAAACTGCTCTACATTCTCCTTGCCCTGGCGGGCATCGCAGTGCTGGTTGGGATTCCCGTGGCCTTGGCGTTCGCCAAGGGGTGGCTCCGGGAACCGAAGGAGCACCTGCCCGCCCTCATGTCTGGCGGAATCATCCTCTCCCTGGTGTTCCTCATCTTCGTTGTGGCCAGCGCGGTGATTTTCGTACTGACGAAAGATTTTGTCGTTCCCCAGATGGCTCTGGAGAATGTTGACGCAATGGAGGGATGGCGGCGACTGTGGCCGATGATGCGGGCCGAGAAAGGAGCATACGCCGCTTACGTGGTGATGAAAATCGTGCTCGCGCTGGTCGCGTCCATCCTGATTGGAATCGCAACCCTCATCTTAGGATTGATCATCGTCCTGCCAAGCGTTGCACTCGGCCTTCTGGCAGTTCTTACCGGCAAGGCGGCCGGTCTGACCTGGCACCCTCAGACGATCGCTCTCGCGGCCGTCATCGGGTGCTGCTTGCTGGCAATTTTTCTCTACCTGGTCTCGCTGATTTCCGTTCCCGCCATCGTGTTCTTTCCGGCGTTTTCGATGTATTTCTTTGCGGCGCGATACCCTCGGCTGAGCGCCGTTCTATATCCCACATCGCCCGCTGTCCAGGTTTCGGCGGGTGGAGCGCGCTAGTCGTTTCAACTTCGCCGGCGCCGCGGACGGATAATCGGAATTTAGATCCGCTGAGGTAAGTGCTGTCCCTGCGGGACCTGGTTTCATTCTTGTCGACTCACAGAAATCGCGGCTGGGTCTCGCGGTGGACACGGTAGGCGTCAAACGGGACAGGAGTACAGACGTTCCTCCGCTTCGCTCGGGATGGAAAGGTGTAATCTCAGCCGTTGGTCAACCGAGGCGGCGGAACTGGAGGCCGGTGCTCGGTGGTTTGTGCGTCAGCGATGCGCTTAGCTTTGCGATAGACGTTGGCCACAGCGAGCGTCCAGAACGGAACCAGATCAACCCCGGGGACGAGTTTGGCGAGGAAAGAGGGAAGAAATTCCCAGTGCCAGCCGAGTAGGTGCACCATGACGGCTCCTACACCGAGATCGAGGAGGTCATCGGCGGGAGACAGGGCGCCCGCAACAAACAAGGGGAAGACCACGAGTTGGAGCGCGTCGGCAGCGATGGCCAGCAGCATGGCGGATCGAAAGCTCGGACCCGGTGAGATTGTAACGGTGTCGTCAGTCATGGCGATGCTGCTTTCTGGGCGCATGCCTATTTTAGATGATTCGTCTTGGAGAGTCTTGAGGGGTGGTACTTAGCCACCCCTTCTTTTTTGCTTTGCGCGGGGGAACAAACTTATGGATTAAAGCGGTGGCGCTCGATCCGGCTCTCGCACGTGGTAAGGGCGGAGCCAGCTGAGCGCGTGCCACTAATAGCGGCCGTCTGCGACCCAGCGCAGGACTTGATCCTCGACCGAGAATGCCTCCGGGGCAGGACGAAGGAACTTCGACGTAAGAGTAAATGCGTGCGCTTCCAGAGGCACGGTGAAGTGGGTCTTGGTCCGCATGAAGCTCTCGACAAACAACTTGGTATAAGGCTCGAGCCCGAGGACCTGAAACTGGACGGCGTGCACCAGGGCGTGGAACAGAGCGCGTTCGGTGAGCACTTCGTTGAACACCACGACGTCGAGGAAGGTCAGCGAGTCCATGTGGGTGACCTCGGGCAGGCTGTCAAAACCCTGGGCGCGCGCCTCGGCATAAAACGCAGGCGTGGGAACGCGCTGGCCGGCGAGTTCGACGATGCGAACCTGATCGAGCAGGGCGGCTGAAAAATAGGGCCACATGCGGGCCTTGTGCTGGTTGTTGAGCGGCAAAGCGACCGGGAAGTAGTGGTCGCGCTGCTGGCGCAAATAGGTGGAGACACACTGGACGGCGTGCGCGATCTGGTCTTTTGTCGGCGGGACAGAGGCCTCGGAATTGGGTTCGGCCGCGGGGATCTTCTTTTCAATGGCCGAGTAAAACTCGTTCAGCGCACTGGCGGCCTGGGCCGACTTGCGCAGGACGTCGCGGCGTCCGAAGCGGGCAAGATCGTCGGTCGAGTAGTGGAGGCGAAGCTGGTGGGTCGCGCAATGCGCGCTCAACAACTCCAGCTGAGCGTGCTGGAGTTCGGCATTGATTTGCAGAACGGGGACCCGGTCGTCGGAATCCTGGTACGAATACATCGGAAACACTCCTGAATCCATGAACTGGAATACCGCAGGGAGGGGGCCCGAATACTGCTTATTTATACACTGTTATGTTCACATTGTCAACGTATTGCGCGGTCCCGGGCGGCCCGAAGGAGAAAAGGCCACGGGGAAAAGGAAGGGCCGCAAGGCATCGTGCGCCTCCGCGGCCGCCCCTCCTGACAAGACCAGATATTAATGGGGAGGGCTTGTATCATTAGGTATAACAGTGTTATGTCTACAATGTCAACAGAATAACGGAAGGCGACGATACTCGCCCAGGAGAAAGAAACCATGCCCCGGCACCCTGATCCGGACCTTGAAGACCGCATTCTGAACGCCGCCCATGCGCTGTGGAAGCGGGGAGGCGAGAAATCGCTGACGATGAGGGCGGTGGCGCGGGCAGCAGGAACCAATACACCCGCCGTCTACCGGCGGTTTAAACACCGGCGGGACCTGTTGCGGGGACTCATCCGCCGAGTGCAGGACGACATCCGGAAACGTCTTCAGGCGGCGGGGTCCCTCGAAGAAATGGCGGAGGCCTATCTGGAATATGGTCTCGAGCATCCACACGAGTACGACTTGTTCTACACGCATGTGCGCGAGCTCTCTCCGCGGAAGGGGCCGGGGCGGCCTCGGCCAATCGGGGAATCAAGACCGAATGTGGCATTTGCCCAGGAGCAGATGGCGAAGCAATTGGGTGGCTCACCCGCCGATCACTCGCGGCTGGCACTTGCCATGTGGGCAACGCTGCACGGAACGACGATGATGCTGTTGTCACGAGCGATCCCCGAGGGGCATGAGGGAGAACTGCGCACCTCCTGCCGGACAGCGGTGAAGACGCTGATCGCGAATGCGGCCCGGTTCCGGAAGACGAGTGAGCGGTAGGGCGGCGATCACCTGCGGCCCTAACGACGAAGGATTCGAACAATCGAAAGAGGCAGCCGCCCGGCTGTCTCGAGGGTGCGCTGAAATCTGAGAACGGTCTCATGTAGTTCATTTCTTCCGTCGGCTCCTTGCCGCTAGATCATTCCGCAAATCTGCCGATAAGCAATGTGAAGCCTGTCGAGTTGGAGGCCGGTGTCCACCGGGTAGGCCGAAATGAAAATTGCCGAGATTCGATGCGGGCGAGAAGGACGAGGCGAGAATGACTAAGATTCTGCTGGTCGACGACAGCAAGTTTCTGAGGCTGGCGACCGAGCGGGCGCTGGCGAGGGCGGGGTACGACGTCAGTACGGCGACCGACGGGGAACTTGCGCGGGAGTTGGCAAGGGAAAAGAAGCCAGACGTGATCCTGCTGGATATGCTGCTGCCAGAGATGACTGGGCCGGACGTGTTGAAGGCGCTGAAGAAGGATCCGGAGACCGCCGGAATCGCGGTAGTGGTGTTCACCGGGTTGTCGCAGAAAAACGCGGTTCGTCTGCAGCAGCATGGAGCGTGCGCCTTTCTGGAAAAATCGGAACTGGGTCTGGACAAAGGGTGCGATTCGTTTCTGGCAGCGCTGGCGGGGATCGTGAAGAAACTCAACCTGCAAGTTCCGGAGCTCGCAAAGTGACGGAATGCCAGGTACCCGGCTATTACTTCCGTTCGGCATAAACCCGATTTAAGCTAAAGGATTGAACGAGATAGACGCTATCATGCGGAGGTGGAGTGCTCGAGAATTTCGCGCGCGCTAACCCTCCTGCTGCTGGCGGGCACTCTTTGTGCGCAAGAATACAGTTTCCGTACCTTCGGCAACCCCGAGGGGCTCAACAACCTCGCGGTGCGGCAAATCTACCAGGACCGTGCCGGCTTCATCTGGGTGAGCACGGAAAACGGCATCTTCCGCTACGACGGGGATCGCTTCGAGGCGTTTGGCCCGGAGCAGGGGATCCCAATCGCCTCGGCTTCCGCATTCGGCGAGGCTCCCGACGGCTCGATGCTCGCAGGCGGAACGTTTGGGCTGTACCGTCTGCGCGGCAATCGTTTCGAAAAACTACCGGTCAATTTCAAGACCGTCAGCTGGGCGCAAGGAATCCAGTCGGACGGAAAGGGACACACTTTCCTGGGCACTGATTCGGGTCTGATGGAGCTCGCGTCCGAAGCCGGACACGATGGATTTGCGGTGCACGGGTTTCCGCAACCGCCGGCAGCCTCCGGGCCAAGTGTCGATGCCATTCTCGTCGATGGCGACGTCCTCTGGTACGGATGCGGACAGCAACTCTGCCGCATGGACCGCGACGGAACTCGAGTCTTCGGAACCAATAGCGGACTGCCCGAGTACCCGCTGATCGTGATCCGCAAAGATCGCGAGGGCAATCTCTGGGTACGAACGAGGAGCGCGGGTGTGTTTGAGTTGCCCGCGGGAGAGAACAAGTTCCGCAGGCCTGCAGCTCTCTTGAAAGGTACGGTGATTGGGATTCCCGGCGTCGATGCCGACGGTCGGATTCTGCTGCCGTCCCCGGATGGTTTGCTGATCTGGGATGGAAAAGGCTGGCAAAAGATCGACCGGTCCTTCGGGCTGCGGGGAGCAGTCTATTCGGTTTTCGAGGACCGGCAGCACACCTTGTGGATCGGGTTGGCGGGCCGAGGACTCGCCCAGTGGCGAGGGTACCTGGAGTGGAAAAGCTACTCGACGGCCAGCGGACTGGCGAGCGATATCGTGTATGAGATCCAGCCGCAGGCGAATGGAACGCTCTGGGTTGGCACGGAGGGCGGGTTGCTGCGAGGGGAGCGGCTACAGTCTGGCATTCAGTGGAAGAAGGTTACAGGACTCGACGGGTTCCCGGTTCACGGGGTCCGAACGGCTCCAGGCGGGGATCTCTGGATCGGCACCGAGTCGCATGGCGCGGCCCGCTTTCACATACGAACCGGCACGGTGGAGTGGTTTGGTGCGGCACAAGGTCTTCTGGGTAAATCCGCATACACCTTGCGCTTCGATCGCGAGCACAGGCTCTGGGCGGCGACCGATGCTGGGCTCTTCGTAGCCATGGCGCCGTATCAAAGGTTTTCGCGGGTCACTGAATTGCCGGCCACCCAGATTTGGGCAGTCGCCGAGGGCAGCGATGGCAACATGTGGGCCGGAGGCGCCGCCGGGCTTTTCGCGTATGCGAACGGGCACTGGAAAAATTTCACCCGCAACAACGGGCTCAGCAATCAGGAAGTACTCGCGTTGGGAGCCGGTCGCAACGGGGAGATGTGGATCGGGTATCGCTTCGGGGGCGGTATTGACCGAGTGCATCTGCAGGCGGAAGGATTGGCAGTTGAAAAAGGCGTGCAGAGACCGGGCAGCGATGGACTGGTGTACTTTCTGCAATTCGACGCGTCGGGACGATTGTGGGCAGGCACGGAGCGCGGCGTGGATATGTGGAATGGTTCCCGCTGGAGCCACTACGATACGAGCGACGGTCTGGCCTGGAATGACTGCGATCTTAACGGGTTCGCTCAAGAGGCTGACGGCACCGTCTGGATCGGAACCAGCGGGGGACTCTCTGAATTCAAGCCGCGACAGCGCGTTACACCCGAAGAGCCGATCGAAGTTGTATTCACCAAGCTTGTGATGGGCGGGGCGGATGTTTCCGGAGAGAGCAATCCCTCTTTCAGCGTGCATGCCAACTCACTGATCGCACGATACTCCGCACTCAACGTTTCCAACGACGAACGCATTCTGTTTCGCTACCAGCTCGAGGGCTCGAATTCAACCTGGACCGAGACCACGCAAAGAGAGCTGCAGCTTGCAGAACTGGCGCCCGGCGCTTACCGCCTGGAGATCGAAGGGCAGGACGAGGATGGCAGCTGGAGCGAGCACAAGGCGGAGTTCGCTTTCCGGATCCTCACTCCGTGGTATTCGTCGTGGTGGTTTATTGGGCTCTGCGTAGTCACGCCCTTGCTGGCTGCCGGTGTCGTGGTGCGATTGCGAGTCCTAAGCGGACGGCGGAGGGAGCGCGAACTGCAGCAGCTTCAGGCGGCCCATGACGAGATCAGGAATCTCGCATTCTTTGACCCGCTGACCGGTCTGCCCAATCGTCGCCTGCTGTTGGATCGCTTGCAGCAAACATTGGCAGTGGGCGTCAGAAGCAAGCGGAAGCGCGCGCTGCTGTTCGTCGATCTCGACGATTTCAAGACCTTGAACGACACTTTAGGCCATCACATCGGCGACCTTCTGCTGCAAGAGGTGGCCCGGAGGATTCTCGCCAGCATCCGCGAAACCGACACGGTCGCGCGATTGGGCGGAGACGAGTTTGTGGTTCTGCTGCAAGACCTGAGCGAACTACCGGAGGATGCGGGGGCGCAGGCAAAGATTGTCGCGCAGAAGATTCTGGCCACCATTCATCAGCCCTACCGGCTCGATGGCCGTGAATGTCGCAGCAGTTCGAGCATCGGAATCACGGTATTTGGTACTTCGCAAGACAGCACCAATGAAGTTTTGCAGCAGGCGGATATTGCGATGTACCAGGCGAAGGCAGCGGGCCGCAACACGCTGCATTTCTTCGCTCCGGCGCTGCAGACAGCTGTCAACGCCCGCGCTGAGATGGAGGAAGATCTCCGCCAGGCGATTCAGGCAAACGATTTCCGGCTCTACTATCAGGCGCAAATGGATCGCGGCACCCTGGTCGGCGCCGAGGCTCTCATCCGCTGGAAGCACCCCAAGCGCGGCTATTTGCCACCCGACGATTTCATTCCTTTGGCCGAGCAAACGGGGCTGATCCTGTCGCTGGGAGACTGGGTGCTGGAAACTGCCTGCAAACAGATTGCAGCATGGGCCGCCAGGACGAGTACGGCTCATCTGACGATTGCCGTGAATATCAGCGCGCGGCAGTTGCTCAATCCGGACTTCGTGAAAAATGTGCTCATGACGTTGCAGCGCACCGGAGCCAATCCGCAAAATTTAAAACTGGAACTCACCGAGAGTATGTTCGTGGACGATCTTGAGGATGTCGTCGGCAAAATGACAGAGCTCAAGGCTCACGGTTTGAGATTCTCTCTGGACGACTTTGGCATGGGATACTCCTCTCTGGGGTACCTGCGGCGTCTGCCCCTGGACCAATTGAAGATCGACCAGGAGTTTGTCCGGGACATTCTGGTGGATGCCAGTAGCAGCGCCATCGCACAGAGCATCATTTCCCTGAGCAAGGCCATGGGCTTGTCAGTGATTGCCGAAGGCGTGGAAACGGAAGGACAGCGAGACTTCCTGGCTCGTCTCGGATGCCATTCGTTCCAGGGCTTCCTGTTCAGCGCGCCCGTGCCGGTCGAGGAGTTCCAACTCTTGTTGCCCGGATTAGCTAAGAACGCTGCCCACCGGTAAGCCGTTCCCACCGGTAGACCTGACGGGCTAAAGTCGGTGGTCCCGCCGGGGCCACGTCGCACGCCAGGCGGCGAGACTGACAAGTTGCGAGCAGCGACTGTAGCGAAAGTCGCTGGTAACCTAGGACCCAGTGACCCTTCGGCTCCTGACGGCCCCCAAGCAAGCACTATTTGGTTGCGTCCCTGTTCGCAGGAAGTTCCTGATTCACTGAAAATAAATCACTTACAGGCGGGAACCCTAGACACCCGGGTGGAGTCTATGTTGAGTGAGAGTCACGGCTCCGCTCACAGTTTGCCGGACTTTACGGGACCAGGTGGTCAGGAATTTTTAAGGCGCGGTAGGGTGGAAAATCCTATAATCAGGGGACGCCATCATGGCGGGAGCAACCACCTTGGGTGATCTGGCAAGCGCAATCGGAATCCGGTCGCAGGAAGAAGCAGCGATCGTCGCGGAGCTGAAGGCGGGCTCGGAAGCGGCCTATGCCTGGCTGATCGGCGAGTTTCAGCAGCCGGTGTATGGGTTGGTGTACCGGATCGTGAATGATCCGGCGGACGCGGCCGATACGACGCAGGACGTCTTTCTGAAAGTGTTCCGCGGGATGAACCACTTTCACGGCGAGTCGAGCCTAAAGACATGGATCTACCGAATCGCGCTGCACGAGGCTGCAAACCGGCGGCGGTGGTGGTTCCGGCACAAGGCGAAAGAGACTTCGATTGAGCCGGTGGAGTCCGAGGGGCCGGGGGCGGGAGATAATGCGATGCAGGTGGCGCTGACTGATCATGCGGATTCTCCGTTTGACAGCGTGGCGCATCGCGAAGTGCAGCAGCGAGTGGATGAGGAGTTGAGGAAGGTGCCGGAGCCGTACCGGACGACGCTGATTTTGCGCGACCTGGAAGACATGTCCTACGACGAAATTGCCGAGGTGCTGGAGATTTCCCTGGGAACGGTGAAGTCGCGGCTGACCCGCGGCCGAGACGCATTGCGGCAACGGCTGGCGCCGTACGTGCGCGAGGTTGGAACTGAACTGGGGTTGACCGCTCCGACATCAGATAGTAAAGGAGTGCGGAGTTTGCGGTCGCAGGTGGCTGGAGGGGGTAGAAGGGTCGAGGTGATGCCATGAGGGTGACGGGCACAGAGAAAATGACTGTACTGCAGTGCCCTGCGGCGACGCGGTTGTTCTCGCCATATCTTGATGGAGCAGTGACGGGCACGGAGATGCTCGCACTTCAGCAACACTTGTCGGATTGCGGGGCATGCAACAACGAGTATATGGAACTGCGGCGGACCCAGCAGTTGCTGGTGAACCTGGGACGTCCGAAGGTTCCGGCAGATCTGGGACTGAAGTTGCGGCTAGCAATTTCGCGGGAAGCCGCGCCGGCGAAGCGAGCCCGGTTCGAGGGACTCAGGGTGCGCCTGGAAAATGCTCTCAACGCGTTCATGGTTCCGGCCACGGCGGGTTTTTTGAGCGCGCTGATTATCTTCGGAATCGCGATGGTGTATTTCGTGGTGCCATCGGCGTTGCGCGCCGACAATGATGTCCCGCTGGTGATGGTCAATACCGCGCCGGAGTTGCAGCAGAGCGCGTTTGGCATGACCCTGGACACGATCGACGCGGATTCGTTGGTGATCGAGGCTTACGTGGACGCAAACGGGCGTGTCCAGGACTACCGGATTCTGTCGGACACGGAAAAGTCGAAAGAAGTGTTGCCGCAAGTGAAACGGATGCTGATTTTCACGACGTTTCGTCCAGCGCTGTCGATGGGACGGCCCACTTCAAGCCGGGCTGTGCTGTCGTTTTCGAAGATCAGCGTGAGAGGGTAGTGGACGAATCAAGATTAAAAGCCGTGGGCAGGGACACCCGCGCCACACGAGCGAGCTCAGCCGGTCCGCAAAGCGTGCAGCAAAATCTGGTTCTGGGCTGGCGTCCCGATGCTCACGCGGATGCAGTTCGGCGCGCCCCACGCGCTTAACGGTCGCACGCTGAGTCCTTCGCCCAGCAACCGGGCCGCGACGCCGAAGGCGTCCTCTCCCAAGTCACAATAAATGAAGTTCGCGGCAGTCGGCACCACGCGATACCCCATTTCCGACAATCCTTCCGTCAGGATTCGCGCCTGTGCGGCATTGCTCGAGACGGCTCGCGCGATGTGAGCATGATCGTCGAGCGCCGCCATGGCACCGGCCTGGGCCACGGACGAGACGGAGAAGGTATCGCGCAAGCTCGCGCAATAAGTCAGAAGCTCTGCCGGCCCCAACCCGTATCCCACGCGCAGCCCTGCCAGACCGTGAGCCTTGGAAAAGGTTCGCAACACGACCACGCTGGCGTCCCGCCGCAGGTAATCGAGCGCCCTCGAATATTCAACCTTACGGAGCCCGGCAAAATGCACGGCGAAGTCGTAATACGCCTCGTCCAGAACCACCACGACATGCTCAGGAACTTGATGGAGAAACTGGTCGACCGCCGAGGCCTCTAGCACTGTTCCGGTTGGGTTGTTGGGATTGGCCAGAAACACCAGGCGCGTTTGTTCGTTGATCGCATCCAAGATTGCGTCCAGGTCGAATCCATCGTCGCGCATGGGAGCCTCGATCAGCTGGGCTCCAGTGGCGTGAACCGCCATCGAATACACGATGAACGACCGTTCGCTGGTCACCGCGTTTAGCCCCGGTGCGAGCATGGTATGGCAGAGCAGACTCAGCAACGCGGTCGATCCCGCTGTTACCAGAACTTGCTCCGCCGGCACAGCGTGGTAGACAGCCAGCTTTTGAAGCAACCCGCCGCAGTGGTCGTCGGGATAGGAGTGCGCAGCCGCCAGCGCCGACCGCATGGCTTCGATCGCATGCGGTGACGGACCAAAGGGATTTTCGTTGGAGTCGAGCTTAATAGGCCGCGGCCCTACATCCGCGGAAGCCTGCTTTGCAACCGAGGCCGGAGAGTAGCGGCCCATTTCGCGCGCCGGCTTCGAAACCAGATCAAAGAATCGGCTCATGCTCGCCGCACATCATGACATGGATTTCTTGCTGCCGGTCACGCTGGTTTTGCTGGCGGAACTCAGCCGTTCCACTTCCTTCAACGTGAGCGATCGAAATTTGCCCGGCGGCACATCGAGCGTAAGCGGCCCGTAGCGAACGCGTTTGATCTTTTCCACGTGGTGCCCGACCGCCTCAAACATGCGCCGGATCTGCCGGTTGCGCCCTTCCACCAGTGTGATCTCGTACCACGGATTGGCGGCTTCTTTAACGATGCGCACCAACGCCGGTCCGGTCTTCACCCGCTTCCCGTCATCGGTGGCGATGGAAACACCCGCGCGCAGCTTGGCGATGGCTTCTTCCTTGGGCGTACCCGCAACTTTCACAACGTACGTTTTGGCAACGTGCGAGGCTGCTTTCATCAACCGATGTGCCAGTTCACCGTCGTTGGTCAAGAGCAGGAGGCCTTCGCTGGCATAGTCAAGGCGCCCCACGGGATATACGCGGCCCTTCACGCCGCGGATCAGGTCCATCACGGTCGGCCGCTTTTCCGGATCGCTCATCGTGGTGACATAGCCCTTAGGCTTGTTCAGCAGGAGATAAACGTGGCGCTGCGCCCCGTGCAGAAGTTTCCCGTTGACCCGAACGTGGTCGGCCTCCGGATCAGCCTTGGTGCCGAGTTCGGTAACCACCGTCCCGTTGACCTGCACGTGGCCCGACGAAATGAGTTCCTCCGCCTTCCGGCGGGAGGCAACTCCGGCAGCAGCGATGATCTTTTGCAGGCGTTCCAACGGCATAATTGAGGACCCCGCACGGGCGAAAACAATTTAGCCCAGCGCCCGGCGCTGGGTGGACAACCTAAAGAAGACTGATTCCCGGAGGGACGGCACAACCAACAAGTAAGTCAGCCGGCCTTTTCCGTATCGGACACGCTCTGGGTTGCTGGTTCCGCGTCGGGCGCCTCATCCGCTTCGGCCGGCGCTGTAGTCTCGGCCGTTGTCGGTGTACTTTCCGCCGGAATCAGCTCCGCCTGAAACGACTCCGCCACCAACTTCTCGAACTCCTCCATGCTGGGCAATTCGTTCACATCCTTCAGTCCAAATCGCATCAGGAATTCTTTCGTTGTCTTGTAAAGAATCGGCCGCCCGATGACTTGTTTGCGCCCGGCGGTTGTAATCAGCTTGCGATCGAGCAGAGTCCCAATCACGCCGCCCGAATCGACCCCGCGAATGTCGTTGATCTCCGGCACAGTAACCGGTTGCTTGTAGGCAATCACGGCCAGGGTTTCCAGCGCCGGCAGCGACAGGCGGATCGGCGGCTTCAGGCTCTTGGCGAACGTGCGCACGACTTCGTGCTGCTCCGGCTTGGTCGACATGCGGTACCCGCCGGCGACCTGGCGGATCTCGATGCCGTGATCGGGCGCGCCGAATTCCGTGACCAGTTCTTCGAGACAGGAACGGACCCGCGACTTCATCTCAGCCTCGTCTGCCGCTCCGTCGGCGATGACCGTCTCCTTGACGAGCTGGGTCATCTGCTCCAGCGTGATCGGCGTCTCCGCCGCATAAATGATGGCTTCGAGTTCAGCTTTAAGAGACATAGAATCCATAGTCCGGAGTCAGCAGACACCGGGTCCTACTGACTGCCAGCAACTGCCTTACCTCCAGTCGTCGCGCACGGCCGACTGCTGGTTCATAATTTCATCGAAGTGCGTGTGCTTGCGGACGGCAATTTCGCCGAATAATTTCTCCTGCCGCACCTGGATCGCCTGCAAGCGCACCATCTCCAGTAATGCCAGGAACATGCACACTAGGGCTTGCCGCGACGGAATCCGCATGAGCAACTGCTTGAGCCGGATCGGCCGCTCCTCCAGCGAGAGCCGACGCCGCAAGTAGTCGATCATCTGGCCCACGGTGACGGTTTCCTCGTCGACGTCGAGCACGGGACGTGTCCGCACGCGCTCGAGCACCTGCTGAAACGTTTTGACCAGATCGATCACGTCGGCGGCGATTTCCGGCTCGGCGCCTTCCGCCTCCATGAACTCCTTCAGGGACGGATTCGACAGCACCGCATCTTCGATCTGCTGCTTCTGTAACAGCATCTGCGCAGCCGACTTGAACTTCTCATGCTCCAGCAGACGGTTGACCAGTTCGCTGCGCGGATCTTCCTGCTCTTCGGCTGCCGCATCCGGATCGCGGGGCAGCAGCATCTTCGACTTGATGTGAATCAGCACCGCCGCCATGTAGATAAATTCGGCGGCTACGTTCACGTCGAGTTCGCGAATCTTCTCCACGTACGACAGATACTGGGCGGTGATACGAGCGATGGGAATGTCGTAGATATCGATATCCTGCTTGCGGATCAGATCCAGCAGCAGGTCGAGGGGCCCTTCGTAAACGTTGCCCACGGCGACAGCAAAAGGCGAATCGCTCTCTTCTTTCTTCGCCGCCGGTCTTGCGGCAGGCGAACCCGCGATGATGACCGGCGAGACCATGCTGGACGCCTCTTTGTTGGAAACGACTTTTATTTCTTCCGTCATCACTTTTTATCTTGTCATCGTCCGTTTGCGCCGGGTGCCCCATTTCTCGCGCGTTTTTTGCGCGAGAAGTGGGGATCTACCACTACTTCCTCAACCCTTCATACCCCAGCGACATCCCCATAGCCGCTCGCACATCGTCCATCGTCTGACCGGCAGCCTTGCGCGCCTGCTCCGTGCCAGCCTCCAGAATATCCCAGGCGAGCCGAGGATTCTCCTCAAATTTCTTGCGCCGCTCCTGCATGGGATTCAGCAGTTTGACTAGAGCATCGGCAGCCCATCCTTTGCACTCAATGCATCCAATCCCGGCCGACCGGCAGCCAACATTCACTTTGGCCAAAATGCCCTTATCGCTGAAAATCTTGTGCAGATCGCCCACCGGGCACACATCGGGATTTCCGGGGTCAGACCTCCGCACCCGCGCCGGGTCTGTCACCATCGTCTTCAACTTCTGTCGTACCACGGGTTCCGGATCGGTCAGCATCACGGTGTTCCCGTACGACTTCGACATTTTGCGCCCGTCGGTTCCCGGCAACTTGGCTGCAGGCGTTAGCAGCGCCTTCGGCTCCGGGAACACTTCCTTCGGTGCGCCGTAAAATCCATTGAAGCGCCGCGCAATTTCGCGCGTCAACTCGACGTGAGCGACCTGGTCTTCCCCCACCGGAACAAAGTCTGCCTTGTAAATCAGGATGTCGGCCGATTGCAGCACGGGATATCCCAGGAATCCGTAGGTCCCCAGGTCCTTGTCCTTGATGTTGTCGCGCTGCTCTTTGTACGTGGGGACACGTTCCAGCCATCCCAGCGGTGTGATCATGGAAAACAGCAGGTGTAATTCCGCATGCGCCGGGACATGCGACTGGATGAAGATCACGGACCTCTCTGGATCAAGCCCCGCGGCGAGCCAGTCGAGCACGACCTCGAGAGAATTCTCCTTTACGCGCGAAGTATCGGCGTAGTCGGTGGTGAGCGCATGCCAGTCTGCCACGCAGAAAAAGCATTCGTACTCGTCCTGCATGCCGACCCAGTTCTGCAGGGCGCCCACATAGTTACCCAGGTGCAGTTTTCCGGTCGAGCGCATGCCGCTGAGCACGCGTTTGCGGGACTTGGAGGAATGTTGAAGGTTCATGCAGGGCTGAATTCGATAGTAACACGCGAAAAGGCCATCCCGCGCGGGGAACAAGCATTCCAAATGTGGGGACAGCCGCCCCCGGCTGTCCGCCGGGCGCTGTCCGGCAAAGTTCCTGCGGCTGATCCTATTTCTTCTCCCCAGCACGCTGCAGTTCTTCCGGTGCAATCGATTTCACTTTGATCGGTTTGGCGGGAATTCCGCCGACAATGTGATAAGGCGCAACATCCTTCGACGCCACACCAACCGAACCGACGATGCCGTGCTCTCCGACTTTGACTCCGCTGAGCACCGTCGCGTGGTAGGTAATTCGAGCCCTTGGCCCGATCTCGGTCTTATGATTGTCGACGATCATTCCGTCGTTCAGGTCGTGCCCATGTGAATACACGTTGGCATAGTCGGAAATGGAGCAGCCCTCGTGGATGATGATCTCTCCGCGATCATCGAGCAGCACATATTTGTGGATGGTGCAGTTGTCTTCTACGGTGAGGTTGTAGCCAAAAGAAAATTCCACGTTGTGGAAGATTTTGACGTTCTGGCCACAGTGTTTGAAGATGTGTCTCGCCAGCATGGCGCGTACGCGGTAGCCCAGCCAGTGATTCAGCCCGACCGGAGACCGGTCATACATCATCCAGAACCAGATCAGCGGCTTGCGCTCGGCATATTTCACCGCGTCCACGTCGCCGTAATATTCCGGCTCGAGGGTTGCATTGCGCGGATCGAAGGAATGGACCAACACCTGCGCCGCCGGTGATCCTTCGGGAGTGGCATGCGGCCGTCCCAAATAAAGCTGATGCAGGGCCTCACCGACCACGTCACTGCGATGATCCGGATCACGGTTCATGAATTCCTGATCAAGCCTGTCGATCCACTCCAGAAACGCCTTTTCCGCCGCGGGAGTGGGATTCAGAACGCGATAGTCATAACGAGGCATAAACAATCTCTCTTTTGAAAATGCTGGTGGGCCGCCGGGTGTCAACCATAGCACACCGCAAATGCTTTATAATTCGCGCCGCCCTTCTCACTCGATACTTGGACCACGTGAACACTCTCGCCCGCCAACTCCGCGCCATTGATTACTTCACTCTGGGTTGGGGAACGATGGTGGGCGTGGGCTGGCTGGTCATCATGGATGACTGGCTGCTCCGTGGTGGTGCGCTCGGCGCTCTGCTCGGGTTCGTGATCGGGGGCGCCCTCCTGCTTCCCATCGGATGGGTATACGGCAGGCTGGTGATCGCCATGCCCGACGCGGCGGGAGAGATCGCCTACACTTCCGCGGTCTTTTCGCGCCCGGTAAGCTTCGCCACCGGCTGGATGATGACCCTGGCGTATTTCATCGTGTGCCCGTGGGAGGCCGTGGCGGTCGGCCGCATCGCTGGATACATGGTTCCCCGGCTCGATTCGATGGAACTCTACCGCATCGCCGGGCGGCCCGTATTTCTCCCGCACCTAATCATCGGACTCGCCCTGACTGCGCTGCTCACGCTCCTGAACTATCGCGGCATCCGCCTGAGCGCCACATTCCAGAACTGGACCAGCTTCGGCACGCTCGCTCTGTTTGTCGTCTTTGTGGCGCTGGGGGTGAGCCACGGCTCTACCGCCAATATCCAGCCGCTGTTTACGCACACGCCGCTGATCTCGATTCTGCTGGTGATTCAGATCGTTCCCTACTTCATGACCGGATTCGAATCTGTGGGCAAAGCGGCGGAAGAGGCGAGCCCAGATTTCCGCACCCGGGGCTTCTTTCGGGCAATCTGGATGGCCATCTTCATTGGCATTCTCTTCTACGCGAGCATCGTGGCGGCGGTCGCATTCGTCGCTCCCTGGCGTCAACTGACGGGTGAGAAATTCATGACGGCGGTGGCGTTCCAGCAAGCGCTGGGTTCGCGCTGGATCGTGAACATTATTCTCGCTGCCGCCTTGCTGTCGCTCTTCAAATGCTTCAACGGAAATTTTGTAGCCGCCAGCCGCCTTCTCTTTGCCCTGGGACGCCGTGGCATGGTCGACGCGCGTGCGGGAACCGTTCACGCGCATTTTCATACCCCGTCGGCCGCGGTTCTCTGCATTGGACTGGCCACCGCTGCCTGCATGCTTTTGGGCGACGCGATCCTGGTTCCCGTCACCGAAGTGGGATCCGTCGCCTGCGCAATAGGATGGTCCGCCGCGTGCGCCGCATGTCTTGCCCTTGCGCGCACCAAGCCCGCCGTGATGTCGCTGTCGGCCGCCGAGCGTGCCGTCGCATGGTTCGGCTTTGCGGTCGGCATCGCCATGGCTCTGATGAAAGTAGTTCCGTTCGTCCCTGGCCATTTCACGATTTACGAATGGCTGGCGCTGGGGATCTGGACCGCGCTGGGAGCGGCCGCCAGTTCCGGAGCGTGGAAGAGCGGCCCTTGAGGGCCGCGTAAAGCGTGAAGCAGATTTAGGGCTTTGGCCCCTGAGGGTACGAGAGATGAAGAAAAACATTTTGCTGAGGTTGTCGGCAACAATCCGCATTCCGATCGTCATCCCATCTCTGCTGCTTACTTCACTTGCCCTCGCCCAAACCCCATCCTTCGACATCGTCATCACCCACGGCCACATCGTCGACGGCACCGGTTCCCCTTGGTACTCGGGCGAGCTGGGCATCCGCGACGGAAAGATTGCTGCCATCGGCAATCTGGCTACCGCACCGCGCAAGCGCACGATTGACGCGGCCGGCAAGGTCGTCGCACCCGGGTTCATCGACATGCTCGGCCAGTCGGAAATGACGATTCTCGTCGATCCGCGCCTGCCCTCGAAAATCTTCCAGGGAATCACTTCCGAAATCACCGGCGAAGGCGGCTCCATCGCTCCGCTCGACGAGGCGATCATCCAGTCCGACCGCCGCGGCTTCGAGCACTTCAAGATCACCCCCGACTGGCGTACCTTCCGCGAGTATTTCGCGCGCCTCGAAAAGCAGGGCATGGGCATCAACCTCGCGAGCTATGTCGGCGCGACCCAAGTCCGCCGCATGGTGCTCGGCGATGACGACAAGCAACCTACACCCGGGCAACTCGAGCAGATGCAGGCCCTGGTGCGCAAGGCCATGGAAGACGGCACCGTCGGGGTCTCGACCTCACTCGAGTATGCGCCTGCTCCCTACGCCAAGACTGAAGAACTGATCGCCCTCGCTACCGAGGCTTCCAAATACGGCGGAATCTACGCGACCCACATGCGCGACGAGAGCGCCTCCGTTCTCGAGGCCATCGACGAAGCCCTACGCATCGGACGCGAAGCCCACATTCCCGTGGAGATTTGGCACATTAAAGTCGCGGGCAAAGACAACTGGGGACGCATGCCGGACGTCGTCGCCAAGATCAACGCCGCCCGCGCCGCCGGTGCCGACGTCAGCGCCGATACGTATGCCTATACCGCGTGGTACAACGGCTTCTCCGCTTTCATCCCGCCTTGGGCGCACGATGGGGGCGACGCCAAGCTCATCGAACGCCTGAAGGATCCCGTTACTCGCGCCCGCATTCGCAAAGACATGCTTACTCCATCCAAAGACTGGGACAACGAGTGGCAGGAGATCTCCGGCGCTGACACCGTCATGATTGGCGCTGTCGAGACTCCTGGTCTGGCGCCCCTGCTGGGGAAACGCCTCTCAGAGATTGCCCAGTCATCGAACAAAGATCCCATGGACACACTCTTCGACATCCTCATCGAAGATCCGTCCACCGAAGTCGCGGTCTTCGGCATGTCGCAGCCCGACGTGACCTTGGCGCTGCAACAGCCGTGGGTCGCGATTGACAACGATTCCGAAGGCACATCGCCCGAGGGACTGCTGGGCCAGGCGCATCCTCACCCGCGGGCCTACGGTACGTTTCCGCGCATCCTGGCGAAGTATGTCCGCGAAGAAAAAGTTCTGACCCTGGAAGATGCCATCCGCAAGTTCTCCGCATTGCCCGCGCAGCGTATGCGTCTGACCGATCGCGGCGTTCTCAAGGCGGGCATGTGGGCCGACGTGGTGATCTTCGATCCAGCGACTGTGCACGACCGCGCCACGTTCGACAATCCCAATCAGCTCTCCGAAGGGATGGAGTACGTGCTGGTCAACGGTGTCCCGGTGATCGACCAAGGAAAGATGACGGGCGCACTGCCCGGCAAGGTGCTGCGCGGAGCCGGATACGTGCCGTAGCTCTATTTGGCGGGGTCAGCCTTGAGTCGTGCCTGCGTCTCTGGACTGGATGATCGACTCACCCGCGGCTCGGCCAGTGTGCCGGTGACCGTATACGCCAAGCCTGCAGCGCCAGTCGGAGTTTTGCCCAGCTTGAGATCGAGGTCGCCCTTTAAAGACGCGGTGCCGCTCAAATGAAACTTTCCACTCGCGGAATCCAGTGTGGCGTCTTTCATCTCGATCTTGCCTGCCTGCAGGCGCGCCTGGCCTGCCAGCCGCGCGACCTTCAACGGCTCGGCATCCTCGCCGAGCGAGAAGCGCGGCAGAGTTCCATCTCTCACGTCAAACTGCAGCGTGCCTTCGGCCGTGGTCCAGAACTCCGCGGGGCATGATCCCTTTACGTCGTAGATAGTGTTGGCGGTGCCAACGATGCCCTGGTCCTCCATCGCATCGGCGAGGCCTGCCAGGGACACTCCAGTCAGGCTCCCGCTGCCACTGCAGATTGCCGGCTTCAAGCTGAAGTCTGCCTGCCATGCGCCACGATGTTTGCCCCCAAGGAAATCCGCTTTCAACCCCGAGATCTGGAGTTTCCCGCTGTCGAGGCTTACCGTCGCGGAGACCCGCGTCGCCGCCAGACTCCGCAGCTGCAGACGATCGGTGGTGACTTGTCCGGATGCGCGCACACTTGTCAGGAACGACGGCCCGGCCTGTGGGTTTGACTCCAGAACCCGGTACCACGGCCGCTCTTTCGAACTCGGGCTGGCCCAGTCACTCAACGGGCCGAGCGCGATCTGATTCGCGTTCAGGCTGAAGTCCACCTGACATGCGCCAGGAGTGCCGCAACCGCGCGGCATCTTGAGCGAGCCAGTCCAGGATGTGTCTGCCGCCTTGGCGCTCAACTTTTCCACAAGGACCTCATCCCACGAAAGCTGCAGGTCTGCCGAAGTGATCTCGACTGGTCCGCCCGCGCCACGAACCGCGATCCGAAGGTTCCGCAACTTCGCCGTCCCCGTCACTTGCGGTCCCGTGAAGCTGGCGGCCGTGCCATGGCTGCGCCCCACCCACGATCCCGCAATCTGCAGGTCAATCTGTGCCGTGCCTTCCGTCGCGGGTTGCAACGCCGCCAACCCGAAGATTCGCGCCACACGCAAAGCCTTGGGAATCTCGGCCTCCCCCACCACCGCGAGACTGTACCCGCCGCGGTTGACCCATCCCCGAGCCGCAGTCGCCCCCGCACGCCCGATTGCGACCGGGAAGGGCCCGAACTCCACATGCGGACCATCTGGAAACCGGATGGGTGGCACGATCGTATGAGTGGCCCCCTTTTGCGCGTGAGCGCTCCCGGATGAACCACCGGAGGTCAGCAGAAAGGGAACGGTCTCTGGTCCAATCTCTGCTTTATTCGCGGCAGAAGAAAGACGAAAGTCGACGATCTCCCCGCGTCCTTCAAGTTGAAGTTTCGACGCACTCGCAACCTCTTCAGCGATCGAGAAGCTTCCGTGGAGCGTGCCGCCTGCGACCAGATCCTCCGGAAGATTCTTCTTCGCCCGCTCAACCAGCACTGCTGCCGCACTCGCCGGCACATTTTCAGCCGTCAGCACGAGCCCATAGTTCTGACTGCCCGGAAGACCGGCGTCTCCCTTCAGTGTGATCATCCCGGTCCCCACCGGAGCAACACAGAGGATCCCGTGAAACACATGATTGAGCGAACTGTATTCCCCGTCGCAGTGGCCGGCCAGGCGCAGCGCCCGGCCACTGGTAATGTCGTAACGCCGAAAATCCTGAATCGTGGCATTGCTCGCGATCTGCAGTTTCGCGGGCGTTCCCGCCAGAATCACATCGAGCAGAACCTCGCCCCGCCAGCCTTGATCGTTCCCCGTGAAGAACTTGGTGAACTGCCCGAGTTGCGCGCGCTTCCACTCCAGGTTGAACTGCAGCGGAGTGTCGCGCAAAGCCGCGGCGCGCTGCCAGGTTCCGCTTACCTGGAGCAATCCCGTGTCGTTCAAGTTCAAATCGGTGCGGAACGGTTGCGCCTTCAAACGGACGCCCCAGCTATTTTCCGAATCCTGCCATAAGGAAAAATCGGCATTGGTCAGCGCGTACGGCTTTTTCTCGGGTCCGCTCTTGAAATTGATCCGTGCCGAGGTAGCCTGGATGTAAGGAAACGCGGGCCGCGGTTCCGACTTCGCTTTGCCCGTCGGCGCCAGCGGGATGTGCGCCGTGCGCTCGAGCAGAGCTTCCAGGTTCCAGCGCCCGCCCTCGGCCTGTACCAGATTCAGACTGGGCTCGGTCAGTTCCAGTCGCGCGATTTCCAGCCTTCCGCGTAGCAGAGACATCAGACGAAGAGTCGCCGTGACTTCACTCGCCCGCAGCATAGGCTCGGCGCCGAACGCCGGATCGTCGTAGACCACCAGATTTTCCAGATCGAATCCGGGCCGCGGCAACAGCCTCAGGTGAACCGATCCGATCTCGACGGGGCGGCCGACTGCGGAACTGATGGAGGAAATGATTCGAGATTGCAAACGCGAAGCGCCGGGTCGAAGAAGAAACAGCAGCAGCAGGAGTAAGGCTGCCGCCACCACAATTCGCCGATTGGAGGAGAGGAGCTTCACCGCGCCCTTACTGGAGCTTCGAGGGGACTCATCTTACAAACTGCAGCGTGCGCTTCCATCGTGTCTCATCGAAAAAGTGCAGGACAACCTTGCCGAGAAATAGAATGCGATCACTCCACGCCGTCTTCCGGTACTGATTATCCGGCGTTTCAAACGACCAGTAGATGAACATGGGACGCCCGATGACGTTTTCCCTGGGAATGAATCCCCAGTAGCGGCTGTCCAGGCTGACGCCGCGATGGTCGCCCATGGCGAAGTAGTGGCCTGGCGGAACCACGATGTCGTCGCCATGGATGTAGGATTGCGAATCCACCATCCAGTTGGGATACACATTGGGATCGTCGGTGGGCGGCACGGACGGGAAATTGTTGCGGTAAGGATCGTCCGTATCCCGGTCGTGGTCCACATAAGGTTCGTCGAGAGCCTCACCGTTGCGGTACACTACGCCGTTGCGCAGATGGATGCGGTCTCCTGGCAGCCCGATAATTCTCTTCACCACGTAGAGTCCCGGCTCCGCGGGCGACAGGAACACCACGATGTCCCGGAAACGCACATCGCGATACGGCAGCAGCGGACCAACCCACGAACTCTTCGGCGCGAACTGGATGCGGTTCACGAAAACGTGGTCGCCGATCAGCAGGGTGTTCTCCATCGAACTCGAAGGAATCTCAAACGCCTGCACCACAAACGTGATAATGAACAACCCCGTCACCAGCACCGCGGCCAGCGACGCGAGAAACTCGACCGTAGTTTCCTTCGGCTTCTCTTCCTCTTCCGGCAACGGGAGAGACTTGCCCTCAGTCTCCTTCGGCCTTGGCTTCTCGGGAGCTTCTTCCACGTAATTGCTTTTCTTCGCCACTATGGTTTCTTCCGTGTTCACCCGACTCGTATCAGGGCACGCCTTCAGGCGTGCCGGAGGCGCCGCATGCTCAATGTCGTCTTCAGGCGCTGCGCGGCAACCTGTTTCTCCGCCGCTTCAGCCTATTCAGTGTACCAGTCGGAGCGTACGGTTCCAGCGCGTGATCTGAAAGATGTGCGTAACCGCGTAGGCCATGTGATAAAGCCGGCCCATGACCGAAGCGGATGGATTCCGGTCCCAGTCCCGCACCGACCAGTAAATCACCAGCGGCCTCCCGATAATATTCTCCCGCGGCACAAACCCCCAATAGCGGCTGTCCTGGCTATTGTCGCGGTTGTCGCCCAGCACGAAGTAATGCCCTTCCGGAACAATCAGCTGGCCGTCTTCGACTAGTTTCCGCATCTCCAGCCACCACTTCCCTTCCAGTCCGATTGCCGGGATATCGACTCGCGGAAAATTGTCGCGGAACATATTATTCGGCGGTTCCAGGTACCGCACGTAGAATTCGTCCAGGGGTTTGCCGTTGATCCAGACCTTCTTGCTCACCATCCGCAGGCGATCTCCCGGTACCCCAATCACGCGCTTCACAAAGTGCTGCTGTGGGTCCACCGGGTAGTGAAACACAATGATGTCGCCGCGCTCGATTTTCTGGTACGGCATCACATGATCACCCAGCCCCTGCCCGCCATAGCACAGCTTGTTCACCAGCAGGTAATCGCCCACCAACAACGTATTCTCCATCGACTCTGAGGGAATCTGGAACGCCTGCACAATGAAGGTAATCACGAAGATCGCAATCACCACCGTGCCCAGCAACGACTGCAGCGAAGAGATTACGTCGGCGCCAAAAGTAGTTACGACGCGGCGTTTGGGTGACACCACGGGGAAGTCTAGCGGCGCAATCGGGAGGTCCGCCGGAGCAACAGGGAGTTCCGGCGCGGCGACAGCGGGAGACTGTGATGCAGTCGGCTGGTTTGGTAAATCCATGAACTCTACTTATCCACCGGATGAGATGCCCGCGCCGCTTCTTTCGCTTCCCGCACTTTCGGCCGGGAAGCCAGGAACGTCAGCAGTTGCCGGGCCGCGTCCTGCTCCGCCGTCTTCTTGGTCGAACCCTGCGCGCGTCCCACAAACTCCGGATCCTTGCCGTTCTTCATATTCAGACGGGCCTCCACAGTAAACGTTTTGCTGTGCTCCGGCCCCGCCTCCTCCACCAGCACATAGGCAGGCTGAGGTAAACCCAGACTCTGCACTGCTTCCTGCAGGGCAGACTTGAAATCCGTGACCGGCAGCGCACCGCCGCCGCGCTCCATATGCTCCAGTTCGGGCGCAATCACGTTGCGCAAAACAAACTCCCGCGCTACCTCAAGCCCGCCATCCAGGTAAATTGCTGCCAGGATGGCCTCCAGTGCATCCACCAGCAAGGCCGTCTTGCCCCGTCCCCCGCTCTTTTCCTCGCCGCGCCCCAGCCGAAGGTAGTGGCCCAGTTCCAGTTGCTGCGCTACCCGGATCAGATGCCTCTCGCTGACCAGGTGCGCCCGCAACTTGGAAAGTTCACCTTCCCGAAAATGGGGGAACCGCTGGAAGAGTTCTTCACTGGTCACCAGCGCCAGCACCGCATCTCCCAGGAATTCCAACTGCTCGTTGTCGCTGACCTTGTACTTGCTGTCGCCGCCCGCCTGTTGCGCTTCCTGTTCCCGCGCCTGTGAGCTGTGCGTAACCGCCTGCTCGATGACTGCCCGCCGCCGGAAATGGTAGCCCAGCCCCTCTTCCAGCGCGGTGATTTCCCGTTCTTTCATACCAAGAGCGTGGCCCTTAACAGCCTCCGGGCCAATCGCGATTTAGTTTTTCGCAGGCGCGGGTTGACCCGGCGTTGTCCCGCCAGTGCGCTGCACCAATCGATCCTTCTCCGCGCGTGCGGCTTTGGCCACTCCGGAGTCGGGCCGCTCCTTGGTGAGATCCACTGCCTGGTCGGCGTATTTCATGGCCTCCGGAAGTTTGTCTTGCATGTCGAGGGCAACCGCCAAATGGAAGACGGCCACCGGATCAGGCTGTTGCGGCAACACGTCAATCGACTTCCGCAGGTTCACCTCGGCTTCCTTCCAGTTATTGGCCTTGAAGGCTATCGTGCCTAAGGCGAAATATGCCTCGGAACGCAAGAAGTTCTTGAACCCTTCCACCTGCTCCGGAGGATAGCCCGAGGTCGGAACGTCGGTGTCAACGGTAAC
>JBARBI010000022.1:0-25219 GCA_049792875.1 Candidatus Sulfotelmatobacter sp. | reverse complement strand
GGATCGACCCTTGATGCTGCGACTGGGATACCGTTATATGCCATCGACCAACGGGCCAACCGAAAATCGCGGCATATTGGAGGCGACAGGCCGGTACCCACTTGTAAGGGGCGTCTTGCTGTCTGACCGAAACCGTGCGGATCTGAGGTTTATCGCTGGTGAATTCTCCTGGCGATATCGTAACCGACTGACGGCAGAACGAACCTTCGCCATACGTTCCTACCACTTCTCGTCCTACATCCGAGCGGAGGTCTACTACGACGGCACCCTTCACAAGTGGAGCAGGACGGCCGAGACCTTTGGCCTGGTCTTTCCTATTCGCAAGCGCAGCGAGATCGAACCGTACTACGAGCATCAGAACGACACGGGAACTCCTCCGAATCGCCAGGTCAATGCGCTTGGACTGGCGCTCAGCTTGTATTTCTAAATTTGTGAGCTCATCGCTATGTTCCATAAACGATACGCGCGGCATTCAACCTTCTTGATGGTGCGGTTGAGCGCGACTGCGTACTCACCTCGCCTGGTGCCGCGGACAGGTGGTGATCCCCTGATGGCCGGAGGCCTCGAATGAAATCGATACGGGCTTGCCATACCCCGCCAACAGCCGTGCTCATGCGACCTCATAGACAGTCACACCATCAACCACAATGGCATTTTTGACAGTATTTTCGGCAAAGCTTTGCTGTGAACATTGCAGTCGGAGCTGGAATGAATTGGATCCGCTATCCTAAGGAAATAAGAAGAAAAACCATGACTGAGCTGACGAGTTTCGAGCCGTAGGATTCGACCCGTGAACTCGTCGGCCGAAGGTGCCAAGCATCATGACCTACGCGGAGCGGTACTCCGAGGGCAAGGCCCTGCGCGAGAAGTGTCCCCGTACAGCACACGGCACCTGGAAGGCTTCCTCCAACCGCCGGGACCCTGTCCAACAGGTCTTGGGCGCAGAGAAGGGACGGCTGCCCGAGTTGCTGCCCCTGCGTCACGGGCGCATGGTCCGCTCGGCGTTCACGTTTTATCGCGGCGCGGCCCTCACCATGGCTGCGGATTTGTCGTCCACACCAATCACTGGAATTCACGTGCAATGCTGCGGGGACGCCCACCTCTGTAATTTCGGTGGATTCGCCACCCCGGAGCGGAAGGTAATTTTCTCCATCAATGACCTAGACGAGACTCTCCCCGCGCCGTGGGAGTGGGACGTCAAGCGTCTCGCCGCAAGTTTCGCAGTGGCTTGCCGGGACGATGGCCTGAGAGATGCCGCTTCCAAAGATGTAGTTACGACGTGCGTTCGCACCTACCGCGAATCGATGGCCGAGTTCAGCCGTATGAAGAGGCTAGAGCTTTGGTACTACGCGTTGCAGGCGGACGAATTGGTGGGAAACATCAAAGACCCCGGACTCCGCCATCGATGCCTTAAGCGCCTTCAGAAGGAGCGGGCGAAGAGCATCGCCGAGGACATTTTTCCGAAGCTCGTCGCAGCAAGAGGCAAGAGGCTGTTCATTAAAGACCAACTTCCCACGATCTTCCACGCCGAGGGCCATCCTCCGGGCAAAGTCCAGCAGGCACTCAAGGATGCGTTCACCGGGTATAGAAATACCCTCGCACCTTCTTACCAGTCCCTGCTCGACCACTACGAAATTAAGGACGGCGCCATTAAGGTAGTAGGAATCGGAAGTGTCGGGACCTCGTGCGCGGTTCTCCTCCTCATAGCGGACGAGGGCGACCCGCTATTCCTCCAGGTCAAAGAGGCACGCGCATCGGTGTTGGAGCCATACGTGGGCGCGAGTGTTTTTCCCAACCACGGCCAACGCGTCGTAAACGGCTACCGGCTCATGCAACCCGCGAGCGACATGTTCCTCGGGTGGACCCAGGGCGTCCGCGACCCGCGTCGCCACTACTTCATCCGCCAGTTGAGGGACATCAAGATTAGCGTTCGCGTAGAAAGCTTCGTCCACGCCGATCTGAATCTCTACGCCGAGTGGTGCGGAAGGGCGCTCGCGCTTTCTCACGCCAGATCTGGCCCCGCAACCGTGCTCAGTGGATACATGGGCAAGAGCGACACATTTGATCGCGCTATCGCAGCTTTCTCGATGGCCTATGCCGACCAGAATGAGAGGGATTATGCAGCCCTGGATCGAGCGGTCCGCGGAGGCAAGGTGAGGGCGGTCTTCGAAGATCACGCTGAATAGCTGGGAGATTTCATTCGATGATTCGATGCGAACGGTTTTAGCACAGGCCGGTAGCCCGATCTAAGGCCGCCGGCCTGACCGTATTTTGCTGATGTGCCATGGCTCCCGCAATGACGTTGATTGGCGTGTACTATGTCCTTTCGGATGAATGCCTGCCCAAAACTCTCAGCAGACCGCTGGGCCAGCGAGCCCGGCGACTTCCAAACAAATGTGCAGGGAAGCAACTTCGACGGCCGCTGGCCGACTTGTTGCTTAAAGCTAGTTTGGCCTGCCCAACCACGAATACTGCCACGAGACCGACACGTTCTGGTAATCCCCACCAAAGCGAACATAGCTTCCAGTGCTAAAGCTTGTTTTGACCGAATTATGCATGCTCAACGGAAAGGCTGCAGTGAATCCAATGCGCGAACTGGTCTGCCTGGTAGCGGGGTTCGAAACGCCGCCCAGAGTCGTAGTGCCCCCGTACCAGAAGTTGCCATCGAGGGAGAACCAGAGGGGGGTCCCCTTCCCCCGGAATTTCTTCGCGTCGTAGCTCAGGTGACCTCCAAAGGAGGCGATCGGTTTTTCCGTTTGGGGCTGGGGTCCGGGAACCGAATAAAACTTCTGATTCGTGGTGAAGAACCACACGCCCACGTAGGCATCCAGCCACCACTTGTCGAAGCGCTTCGAGTAGCCAAGCTCCGGCTTGAAGGCCCAACGGTTAATCCCCCAGTTGATTACTTTCGCCGGATCATACTGGCCGGTGGGGAAGATCACTTTCAAGCTGGCGCCTAACACCGACTTTTGCTTCCACTTTACGAACTGCGAAAAGGGCATCGCAGGACCTCCCTTCAAGTTCACAGAAAAGCGAAGTCCTACATCCAGCAGGCCAGAGCGATAAATCTCCTGGTTCGTGCCGAGCACAGATCCCTGAAAGGTACCTACACCGTAGGGCAGCCCGGCTGTGATGTTGGCCGATCGTCCAAACAAGCTGAAGGAATGGTAATAGGCGATGCTGGGCAGATTGTAAGTACCAGTTGCACCCTTAACGGGAATGACTCCATTGAAATCCAGGCCGCCGTTGAAGCCGGAATACGTCAGGTTGATCGCGTTGGAATGTAACGGTGTGATCAAGTACGCACGCGGCAAGAGATCCTGCGCCCAGCAGGAATGTATGAACATCCCAACAAATATCGCCAGCCACAACAGTCGTAGACGAAGGTTGCGGGCAGTTCTACTGATGTTGTAACCCGCCTCCCGCAGATGTGTCGCGAATGAGTGCCGAAAATCGCGAGTAGACTTCATCAGTACCGTCCGCTGACCGTGCCTTATCTGTTACCAAACGTCCAGCCGAGCCCCGAACTGGTTCCATAATCGCTGCCTGATAAATGGGCTGGCGGCTGGTTGTCCCAATTGCCGTAAAACGAGATGTTCCAAGTCAGGTGGCGTGAGAGCTTTACGTAATAGGTCACGTTCGTATTGAAAAAGGCACGCCCAGGTTGGGACAGCGCTGGAAATGCCGTGCCGGAAACGTTCAAGTTGGTTTTGTTGAACTTGAAAAGCTTCACTTCAGTGCCCACCATGGCGGCCGCGAGGTTTTGAGTGTCTTGCGAATTGGTGGATTGGGAATATTTGGTGTTCTGCCAAGCGAAGCCAGCGAGTACGGAGATCTTTGCATGGTTGCTGTTTTTGAAATAGCGTCCGAGGCCACCGCCGAGGTTCGTCTGAAGTTGGATCTGCTGTTCCGAGCTCTGCAGAAAGTTGGCCACGCCCGAATAATACCAATTGTTCCAGCGCAGTAAACGAAGAGCATCGATGGCCAAGGCATTTCGGGTCGACGCGCTGGAACCGTTACTGGAGGCCAACGAGGAACTAATGTTTGCTCCCGCCGCCCAGCGCTCCCGGGGATACACAACGGATGAGCTCAGGCTGTACTGGGTTGATTCGTTGCCTTTGGAATACATGATCCCGGAGTTGATTTCCCCATTGAATCGCTGCCAGAACCTGTCCGAGGATTGGCTCACCTGGACGATCTGTGATTGCTCGACCATCTCTGCCCGCTCTGGACTTCCCATGATCTGAATTTGCATCGGACGACCGACGGGACCTTCCGCTGTTTTGAGCGTCCCGCTGTACACCGACCCGTCTTCGGCTTCACGAGAAATAATTGTTTGCTCTCCAGGTGATGGACCTTGGACCATTGCACCGAGCATGTACCGTCGATGTAGTCGAAGCTGACGTAAAGCACACCGGAATCGAGGCCTTTGATCTCGCCGGTAAAGCGATCGCCGTTGTTCATCACAATCACGTCGGACTTGTCTCGAGCGAAGAGAGGCGCACCTAGGAACAGGATGCAGGAGAAGATGGCGACATAGATGTTCAGTTTCACCAGAATGCATCCTTGGTCTTATTCATAAGAACAGGATCTTGATCAGACGGGTCAACAGTTCTTCGAGTGGAACGATCGTCAGCGCCAGCGGTAACAGAGGCGCGACGGTTACGTATGCCAGTCGCGTGACGTCAGTCAGCCCGAAGGGACCGAGTCGCATACGACGCACTACCGCGTAGCTGTTCCCCAGATCGGCTAGCGACTGGAGGTCTCCGGTGCCGAGCAGTTCACTCGTTGCAGGAACCTCATCTTGCAGCCACTTCTCTTCAAACCGGAAAACGTATCGATTCGCCAGCAGGCCGTATTCGCTTCGCCCTTTCCGTTGGGCACGTACAAGGTGCGGCGTAAACATCACCAGGGGACCCAAGATGACCAGGAGGAAGAAGCCCACGGATCCGGCGGCTTCCATCTTGAAAGACTGTAAGCTTTGTCCGTCATATAGGACACGACTGGCGATCACACCCGACAGCAATGCACCCTGAGCGAACAGGAAGGGCCCAAAGCTGTAGGAACTCCTGCCCAGAAAACTGATCCCGCCAGCCAGGTCGGGGTGGGCAGCGCTCAAGCGCAGGTTTAGTCGCGAAACCTGCCACAGAAACCGGAACCAGAGCACGAGGCGCATATACCATCGCAGCAAAACGAATTGAAAGATCGGGATACTCACGTAGGTGTACCAATAGCCGGCTAACGTGAGATGCACGTGCGCCGCTTGCGGTGATGCGTACCAAGTGGCCGTTCCCAAGGCGACCTGGCTCCGCCAGATCCAGAGGCCCAGCGTATAGGCCAGCACGAGAAGCAGCATTTCCACGGCGAACGAGTCGCGCATCCGCAACGTCGAGATGATTGCGGCATCGAATCTCGGCATGTCTTCCTTCGCCACAATGCGCCGCTCCACGAACTTTCGAACCGCAGCGCCAAGGCGACGATGGACGGTGACTTCCGTGATGATAAGCAGCGGCAGGGCAATCAGGAATCGACCGTTCGCCTCGACGTCATGCGCGAAAGGAATCTTGATAGCTCCGCCGAAGGCGTGCCCATCGAGGATTGACAAGATCAAGAGCGGCAACCATACGAACAGCGTGACAACTAGGACTCGGCGTCTCAGTAGTTCCAGCCCCTCGCCGGAAAGATGCGCTCGCCGGCAGGCATGAAACAGAAGTCCTCCCTGGACCAATGAGAATTCAGACTGCGCCGCGCTTGAGGTTGTCTTCATTTCTGCTTCACCGGGTGGCTATCGCCCGAGCGGTTGAATACAGAGTGACTCATGTTGGTGTCCATTGGCTTGTTGTATCCGGCGTTGGCCTTGAGACCTACGGGACTTACTGCAAATGGCACTGCGTGGAACAAAGCCTTGCTGCCGCAGTTGCGCAATATGGCGTTGGGAGCGATCTTGTCGAGCGCCAACATTTCACGGATGCCTCTCCGACACTGAAAGAGAGGGAGAGACAAAAAGTTTCTCTGCCATGGCTGAATTGAGGGCGGGAATAAGATCAGTGTTCATGTGTGACTTAACAACGTAGCCCACGGCCCCTTCTTCGAGGCAAGCCTGAAGGAATTCGTCTTCGCTATGAATTGTCAAAAACACGACCTTTGCTTGTAGTCCAGCTTCCCGAAGTTGATGTACCGCTTCGACTCCCGTAAGGATAGGCATGGTGATGTCTACGACAATCACGTCCGGAGCAAGAAGTACTGCCTTCGAAATCAGCTCTTGTCCGTCATGTGCAATACCCACGATGTCGAAAGCAGGAGCAAGATGCTCTGCGACTCGTTCCGTAAGAATCTTGTTGTCGTCAGCGAGCAGGACACGTGGGTGATTCATTGGCTGCCCTCAGGGAAGTCCAATTTGAGAATAAGCAGTGCGGCTGGACGCAACAACTAGGTGAATCCCTAATTCAGACAATATGGATGTGCTCCCGCCAAAGGGGACCGCATTCAGACAAATGGGGCAGGAGTGATTAGGCCAAAGAATACTCGCCGGTGATTGTCGCCGAGCTTGAATGAGAAAAGGAGACCTCAGCGTGCGCTGATCGACGCCCGTCACCTACCAAGTTTTTGATTTGGTCGCTGCCCTCTCGGCCGCCGGAGGAGGCCTTCGCACGACTCCAAAGTCACATAACTATGTGACGCAAGTCACTGCGCCGACCGGAACGACCTGTTGTCCTGTAATGGCACATCTTCCTTCATCGGTCAATCGGATGGCACGTTTCTGCGAAAAATCTCGCCCCCACCTTCTGATCGCGGACGACCACGCCATTTTTCTAGAAGCGCTGAAGTGTCTTCTCGAGAAAAGCTATGTGGTCGTCGGAACTGTAACAGATGGCCGCTCACTGGTTAATGAGGCGATCAGGCTCAAGCCCGACTTGATCATCGTCGACATCGGCATGCCCCTTCTTAATGGGTTAGACGCCGCCCGCCGCATTCGTGAACAACTCCCAAACGTTCGACTCGTGTTCCTGACAATGCAAGAAGATGCGAACCTGGCGGCTGTCGCCCTAGAGTTAGGGCATGCCGGGTTCGTGCTCAAGCACTCAGCATCTGCCGAGTTGGTGACCGCCATCGAACAGGTCTGGCGTGGACGGTCCTACGTCTCCCCAAAGCTCCGGCCGCAAGATTGGGTGGAGCAGCGGGACCGGGTCAAGCACTTCTGCAAGCCACTGACGCCCCGACAGTGCGATATTGTGCAAATGTTCGCGGAAGGTCGGTGCCAGAAAGAGATCGCTGCACGTCTGAATCTGAGTCCAAAAACGATTGAATTTCACAAGCACCAAATCATGATCGAATTCAATCTGAAGCAAAATTCAGACCTTGTCTTGTTCGCCGTCAAGATGGGACTCATCTCGATCGACGGCGATATCCTTTACGCCGAGCGAGAAGCTTCATAGGCAGCAGGTGTACCTCTCTTCCCGCGCTGTTCAAAATCCGCACGTTCGCCCGACGCCACGTCTCCTGCGCCAAGGTCTCTCGCTCCTGCGGTTGAAAGGTTGAAAACGGTATGAATTTCTATATTCCCGCGATGCCTTTATTCTGAAGGACCCGAACCACCACGCGACGGTTCTCTGCCTCACTGTCTGCTGTCTTGTCCTTCACCACCTGACGACTCTCGCCCATGGCGCCTGGAGCCAGTATGTTAGTGAGTGGGACACGACCCTGTTGTAGCAGGATGTTGGTGACATTATTGGCACGATCTTCACTGAGCTTCTGGTTCAAGGAAGCGCTCCCGGATGCAGAAGCGTACCCTTTGACCTGAATCATGTACCCCTTGATGGTCTTTGCTTTTTCAGCTAACGCCAATATTTGTGGGCTGTACTTGGGATCAACTTTCACCTTGCCGTTGCCAAAATATACGGTTACTTCGTCGAGGATATAGTAATCGTTGAGCTGGCCGAATCGCGCGACAGCAGCAGCGATGGCCTCCTGATTGGCCGCGACCTTCTCCTGCTGTTCTTTTAACGCGGCATTCTGCGCCGCAAGTTCGGCGTTGGCCTTTTCCAGTTTCTCGGTGTTTTGCTGGGCCTGCTGCTGAGTTTCTGCCAAACCCGCCTGGATGGCGATTGCTTGTTGCAAATCGTTCCCCTTGAACCTTACTGTTTTCGCAACGAGCTGGTTTTGTGCGTCGTACGTCCCCTCGACCTGAATGGGGAGCCCTGGAACCAGCGCAGCCATTGACATGCTCTTTTTGCGAGCTTTCAGTGCGCCCACGACCTGGGCCACATCAGTGCTGTCAGTCAGCAGGACGATTACCTTCGGTGAATCTGCTGTTTGAAGAACAATTTGTGAGCCGCTGCGTCCTTTGATCACGCCCTCCAACTTGGTCTGAGCGGACACCATTGTGCTGGACATTGCAACTAGCGTGAGCAACAGGATCGCGATGGATATGGTTCTAATCGGTTGGCTATGAGTCATAATCTTTCTCCGTTTGCAGGTTCTTGGTGCAATCACGGTGAAGAACTGGTGCGGCCCGGCCGGACCCGACGGCGCAGTGCTGAATCTCTCTATTTGTTGTTTGTTAGCCACCACGTCGTAGCCGCAGCTGCGTCCAGTTTGTGCGCGCATCACCGCAGCGACGGTCCGCCTCAATAGAAACGCTGCCTAACTCCACTGGGTTCCAGCCTAGTTTCGGAAGTAATCCTAGGTCTGGCTCGATGTTTGTACAACTAGGGAAATCCCTAAAAGCCACCGAAGGGGCGGCGGATCAAGTTGGCGGCGATCCAATTAGGTGGAGTTCAATCTGAAGGGGATGCAGACCTTGTCTTGTTCGCGGTCAAGATAGGATTCATCTCGAAACCACCGCAATATCCTTTACGCCGAGCGAAAGATTTCATGAGGCAGCACCTTTACCGCCTCTCTTCCTGCGCGCTAGGCACTGATTGCGGATGACTTTGGTTGCAGCGGCATCCGCACGTCGATGGTCGTACCCTTGTGAGGTTCTGATCGAATCTCGAAGCTCCCGCCCAGCAAATGTGCACGTTCCGCCATGCTTCGGACACCCAGCCCTTCACTCCTGTTGAGGTCCTTTGGATTGAAGCCCACACCTTCATCCCGGACCAACAATTGAATTGTGCCGTCGACTACCTTTAGGCTGAGGTGAGCGGATGATGCGCCACTATGTTTGATTATGTTCCGAAGGCATTCTTGTACGATCCGAAAAATGCACAGTGCGACATCCGGGTTGACGGACCTAGGAGTAGCGTCGGGAGTGAAATCAATCTTGATGTCGTGTTGAGCGGAGAACTCTCTGCAAAATGCACTCACGCCCGCAACGAGCCCCAGACTTTCCAGCGTGGCTGAGTGCAAACGATGCGACAAAGTGTGCAGATCTCCGCTGATATTGCCGACTTCATCGGAAAGCTCCTGCAACTGACGATTCGATTCCTGGGGTGACTCTGCAATATTCTGGGCGGCGGTTCCCAGACCGAGAGCCAGCACTGCCAGCCTCTGGCTGAAGTCATCGTGAATTTCGACGGCGAGCCGGCTACGCTCCGCTTCCTGGGCGTTGATCAGCATGCCGCTGAGTTGCTCTTGAGCCATTCGGGCCGATTTCAGCTGTTTTTGCTTAAAGAGTAGATAAATGGCCAGCAAAGTCAAGCTCACAAGGATCAACAATCCCGTGAGCACGGTCCATCTGTGCCGCTCCCACAGAGTAGGCTGGCGAAACAAAACGGTGCTTCCGGCCGGGAGCTTCCTCGGATCCAGTTTCCATCGCTGCAACTCGCGCCAGTCGAACAAATAAGTACCGTGACCGTATGCGACCGCAATGTCTTGCGGCCGCTTTCCTCCTAGGATCTCGAGGACATTGCGGGCTACAATCTTGCTTTGTTCTTCGAAGCTGACCGTGAACCCGCCGACAACACCGCGGCCGAGATAGGTATCGGACACACCAAACACCGGCGCTTTCGAGGCCGCAACGATCAGAGGCAGGGCCTCGTTCGCATTCATGAACTCTCGCCCCTGCGCGTCCTTGAAGAAGGAAATAAAGAGAACGATGGAGCGGTTCGGAAGGTGCCTGAGTCTTTCTTGTAATTCACTCATGGAAAGGTCGGTCAAATACGCGACATCAACCTGAGTCTGGTAAGAACTAAGCCCTGCCTTTACCAGATCTGTGAGACCTCGATCGTACTTGGACTGACCCGCAACCACGAACACATGACGAGTGTCCGGCAGCAAGCGGAGTGCCGCATCTAGGGTCTTTGGCGGGTCCAACTGTAACCAAGAGCCGGTAGACCGGGGCTCGGTGTTCCTTGCGTTAATCTGGCCCGGGATGCTGCAGCAGAACACAACGGGGACTCCGGGGTAAAACATCTTCGACGGCTCCGCCAGAAACTGGAGCGGGTCCGGGCCCACGAGCACAATCAGGTCCAGTTTGCGGTTGCGGTACTTCCGGGCAATAGATTCACGTAGGTTGTTCCGGGAATCTTCGGATATGTCAGCGGCGTCCAGATTCTCCCACTGCAACTCCGCCTCGAATCGTGGGTCTGAGTGCAGCGCCATAAGAATCATATTTGTTACGAGCACCGGACCAGGAGACGAGTATCCGACCTCGCTGATCATGAGAATGTCTTTTCTCGTCTTTCCCTGAGCGGTGGGAGCGAAACAGACCAGCACCAGAGCAGCCACGACCAGTCGGCTGAGTGTCGATCGCCTAAGAAGACAAATTGTCGAGACGAAGCGCCGACGCATATCTATACGTTCCATAGGCTGGCGGTTGTGTGCCGAGGTGACGAGCGCTGAAGCGGTCTGGAGCAACCAGCGCAGCACGCCTATAGTGCAATCGCCTTTGGGCTGCGGGACAACTGTCACTTCTAACAGGCGGCTGGAATTCGTCGGCCGGTGCAAAACGCCCCGTCACTGAGTCGGTCCGACATGCTGTCTCGATTCCAATTCATTTAGCCACGTACGCAGCGAACCTTGCGTCCGCCGCTCCTGGCAGTCTTAGGGATTTCCCTAGTTGTGCGGAGACCGCCCGTAACCTAATGTCATTTTCAGGCCCGACTTTCACGGCGGCCTCCAGGCAGCACACTGCTCCGACGAAGGGGGCACCAGCGGTGTTGCGCCCACAAAACCTACGGCAGCCAAGAATGATCCGGCGAAAGCATCCAAAATGCCAAAGAATCGAAATTCGTCCTGGTAGCAGCGATCTAACCAGGCATTTCGGAAGCGTGCCACTGTTGCTTCTGGCGCTTTGTCTGGCTGCAGGATTGTCTTTGCGCCTGGTAGAGTCGGTGCACGCCCAAGATTCACAGCCTCCCCATTCCTCGCCGCTTACCGAGCCGAACTCTCGACAAAATCCCGCCCGGGAATCGACCGCGACTCCTTTGCCACAAACAAAAGCAGAAGAGCAAGCCGTAAAGAGCGGTGGGGGGAAAAAGGAAAAAGACGCCCGTGGCTCAATACTGATTGCACCCCTTCCGCTTGTGAGCCCAGCCATCGGATCGGGAATCATTCCAGTCGTAGCGTACATCTTTCCCTTTAGCAAGAACGACGAGGTATCTCCTCCATCGACCGTTGGAGCCGCTGGTCTGATCACGAACAATGGGACTCGTGCGTTCGCCTTGGGCGCACAGTTGTTTCTGAAACAGAATACCTATGAGGTCACTGGTGGCTACGTCAGAGGCAACCTGAACTACGACCTGTACGGCGTCGGAATTGTCGCGGGCAAAGCAGGACTAAAATTGCCTCTGGAACAAACCGGCCACGGATATTTTGCGGAAGCATTGCGTCGTATCGCATGGGGCGTGTTCGTCGGCCCTCGATTCTTGGCGGGAGATTCGTTTCTCACGGTGAGGCCCAGCGGCGGTGAAGTTCCTCCGCCTCCACCCGATCTTGGGATAAATACAACTTTGAGAGCGCTGGGCTTCCGGATCGTCCGGGACACTCGTTCCAACCATTTCTATCCCCTCAATGAGAGCAAGGTGGAATTCACCCTGATTTCTTCGCTGAAGCCCTGGGCAGCAAGTACTCGTTCCAACGTTACAAATTCCAGTATGACAAGTTCCTCAGTCTCAGCAAGAACCAAGTCCTCGCTTACGACCTGTATGTATGTGACACAGGTGGCGAGCCCCCTTTCTATGCGAACTGCATTTATGGGACGTCCGCCGAGCTGCGGGGGTACACGGCCGGAAGATACATCGATCGTCAGATGTTCGCGACACAACTGGAGTATCGTCTTTCGTTGCCGAAGAGATTTGGCTTCGCCGGATTCGCAGGCATCGGCGAAGTATATCCCGGTGCGGGTGAAATCCTCCGAAGCAATCAATTCCTGCCGGCAGTCGGCGGAGGGCCGCGGTTCGTGCTCAGTTCCAAGTACCATGTGAATCTTCGCACCGACTTCGCCCGCGGCAAGAACAGTTGGACTTGGAGTATGGGTGTCGGCGAAGCGTTCTAGTCTCTAGCACTCGCTCCTGATTCGCGACCAATCTGTGGTTGAATACTGCCTGCACTGCCGTCGTAATGACCGCGTATCGATGCACCATCGCAAAATGCACGATGGGCCGATGTGTTCTACCGCTTTGCTGTCCTCCGGGTTTGCAATTACTGAGCGTCAGGACGCCAATCTTCCACTGTCCTTTGCGCTTGCTTTGGCACTCTTAGGGATATCCCTAGTTGTGCAAGCCTCCCGTCGGACCTAGGGTTGTTTGCGAAAACCAAGCTGGGCCAACGTTGAGCACAGCTGCTAAGAACGTGAAGTGACGGTAGGTGACATCTGTGCCTTATCCATACACCTTCGCAGCGGCGCTAGTGCTGGCCAGCGTATACGTTTTTGGTCATAAGCTGCGTGCTAGATCGCAGCGGCGATGGATTTCCATTGCGGCCGGCGTGTCTGTTTCCTGGGTCTTTGTCGACCTCCTGCCGGAAATCGCCGAAAGCCAAGCGAGGTTCTCAACCGGCTCGCACCGTGGCACGGCCCTCTTCCCGGAGCAGGCTATCTTCTTGGCTGCCATGCTGGGATTTATGCTCTTCTACGGGCTTGAGTGTATGGTGGCAGCATCGGCGGCGGAAAAAGAGACCAGCGGCGTTTTCTCCTCGCTCCGAATTACGGCCTTTGCTGGATACAGCAGTCTTATCGCCTATCTTCTCATTCACAACCCCTGGAGAGATGTTCCGGCGCTACTACTTTATTGTCTGGCAATGGCGTTTCATTTCCTGCTCGTGTGCCACTCGCTTTTTTCCGACCGCAATGGGCCGCACGGGAGCCCTCGGCGATGGATCCTTGCCCTCTCTGTCATGGTCGGCTGGTCCGCGGGAATCCTTATTTCGATACCGGAGCAGTGGCTGGCCAGGATCACGGGGTTTATCTGCGGAGGAGTCATCATGAACACCCTTGTGGTCGAATTGCCCGAGGGGCATGGAGGACGTTTCTGGCCCTTTGTCTTGGCCGCAACGGCGTACTCCCTCGTGCTCATACTTGTTTTAGGTTGACAAGGCCCGGAGTCAAGCGCGGTGATGGGAACGCTGCGACATTCGTGGTTCCGCAAAGCAACGTGATAGCAAGGAGCACCTCTATGTTCGTCAGCGGTGGGATCAAGTGCCCGACAACCAGTCCGAACTTGAGGGGCACGCTTTGGATTTGTGAGACATGCGGTTCGTTTATCTCCCTCCACTCTTCAAGAGTGGTGCACGAACTCGATTGCCCGCTCTGTGGAGCTGAGATGTTGGAATCCTTCGTGGCGTTCGACTGTGACCTAGGGCAAGTGTTCGGCGACGCCTAAAATTCGTGGTGTCATGTATTCAACCGGACTCTTTGGATCGAGGTCGAAAGGCTCTGCAGATCGGGGTACAAACTGTGCATTCTCGGAAATCAAGAGCAAGACTCCGATTGGAGGGGAAAATGCAAGTTCACAAATTGAAGTTCACTAGAACCCTTGTTCTGGCCATGGCGCTGGCGCCGTTGCAACCTCTCCATGCACAGGCCGACGCCGGTGGCGAATCTAGAATCAACAGCAACCTTGCCATGGTCCTCATCGTGCCGGTCAGCTCGACCGCGCAGGTCGCCGGCACCGGCTGGGGTGCGGTAGGCGGAGTCGGTTATAACTTCAGCCCGCGCAACGCAGTTATCGGCGAGTTCTTGTGGAACAGGATGTATCCTTCCGGCGGAGTGTTGCAACCTCTCCAAACAGCAGCTTCACAATCCAGCGGCCTCAGCGGGAACAGTAACCTGTATGCTCTCACTGGAAATTACCGGTACGAACTACGCGGCCGGATGCTCGGCACTTATCTCATCGGCGGCGGCGGCTGGTATTTCCGTAAGAACTGGCTCTCAAGGGAGGTCACTGCCGGCTCAGGAACCATTTGCACACCAGCCTGGCTCTGGTGGGGATTCACTTGCTCGTCTGGAACCGTAACTGCCAACCAGACACTGGCAACTTCGACCACAGACGCCTGGGGCGTGAACGCTGGCATTGGGTTCACTGTAAGAGTTGGCGAAGCTCCTTACCGGCTCTATACCGAGGCACGCTATCACTATGCCCCAACCAAGGGCATCAGCACGCAGTTCATGGCAGTCACGGTAGGAATCCGATACTGAAGAGTTTGCCGACTTGGACACCTGATAAAGAAACGCAGCTTCAAAGGAAGGATTCGGGAGGATAACATGACCTCACCCGCCGAGACCGCCCTCACACTAGTAGTGGTCAAGTCTCTCGCCATCGTCGGTTCAGCATTGGTCAGCATCCTACTTCTCGCACTCTTCGGTGCAAAACGCCTGTCCGGGCCGTCATGCAAAGAGAGCCCTCGTCCCCGGATGCCGGCCCACGAACCGCTGCACCTCGTCACGTCTATCCACTGCTCGTCAGTTCGGCGACTACCTCGAGCACGGACTGCAACTCTTGGCAGTTCGACACCAGCGGACCAAGAAGCTGAAGTCGCTAGTTGAAAGCAGTTCGTCGTTCAGGCAACCGGTCGCCGGTCCCTCGCAAATCCGCTCGCACCCTTGACCCTAGCCAAGCCTCGTCGTCGGTTTTTTTAAACTTCCTGACTTCGTTTCGATTATCTAACTGACGTTTCTGGCCGCCTCTTTTGGGATCATCACCCTAGAGGGCGGATTCGTGCCTCCGTTCTTGAACGTGCCCATCCTACATCCGGCAGCAACGCCCTTGTCGATAAGAGAACCCGCCGAGTTGGCTAAAATCGACCACACACACCTTCTCTCATCGCCACTGTATTCAATCGAGCCCTTTCAATTAACGAAGTTTCGTCACGTCTCCGGTTTCGAGCGAGTAATACGCTTCAATGATGGTTTGCTTACCCTCCTCAATAGCCTTTTTTAGTATTTCGCCGTTCGTGAGCAATTCCCGAGCAACGCCGTGGACATGATCGCAAACAGCGAGATCAAGCGCTTCAGGTTTTCTATCCATCTTGCCGCACGAAGGAGCGATGGGCCTTACAACGGTATCGAGGTTGACCGATTCCGACTTTCCGCCAGAGGATGCTGCAGGGTCAAAACTATGTGTCGAGAGGTGCAAGAATCGTCGAATCAACAACAAGTTAGATTGACCGTCTGGGCGCATAACCCAAAGGTTGATGCCTTATATCCGCGGGACCAACATCGCCATGTCCCAAGAATCTGTCACACAGCTGGCACACCGGATTGCCACGCACCTCGCGAAAAGCTGCAGATTCCGACTTGCCTGGTCTTCCCCCATTGAATTTGCTTCGTAGCGGCGTCCGTCACAACGACGAGCGCCTTCCTTCAAGCTGCAAGTGGGTGAGTACCCAGTCGTCATGCTCGCGCCCGGGAGTCATCCCCTCAAATTCGAATGCTGGTTCGCGGCGAAGTAAGCCTCGAAGGAAGAAAAGGTTTGTGTGGCCATCGCACTTTCCTGTGGACATGCGTTGGCCCGTACGTCGCTAACGATTGCCCCAAGAGCCTCCAGACGAGGATTGGGGGGAATTACGACGAACGTGTCGCTCCGGCTACTGGCAGAAATAACAGCCACGGCAACAAGCGCGCGGTCGCCAGTGGGCGAAAATCAAACAGCATTCTGGACCGGCCGACGAAATGACTCTCCAGGAGTAGGATTGAGACGAGGCTTGTGAGAAGTTCGGCACTTAGTCTCAGACTGAAGAGGACACGCGCATCCTAGCTCTGCCGTGCGCCGTGAGCGGCGCGGGCTGTGTGGTGCACCGGCAACGTTGTGCTGTCAACCGCGACGCACCGATTGCCCTCTTCAAGCGGACAACTCGGGCTGATAGCGACAATTCCGTTGGCCTTGGTGGCAGGTGTTGGGGCGAATACTTGCGGAGGAACATGCGAACATATTCGTTTACGAGCGGCGAGTCGTTATCGGCCCTCATGATCACGCATGTTTCAAAGCACAACGATGCATCCGAAAGCAGCTTTACGACCACACCGTCAGCATGAATTCCTCGCGCGGTAGGTTGGGTGAGGATCTCCAGTCGTTGGCCGTCGGTTAAGCCGCTACGCTGTGTACCTGAAAGTGTAGATTTCGGCACGAAGCCTTCGTGGCTTTTTCGGCGCTTTAAGTGACGTGTTTTCAGTGCCTGCTGAAGTCGTCAAACCACAGGATTTTGGTACATGCTGGCCGCACCGTTTGAATGTGTGTCTAACTACATCGCTTCGCGATGAAGACGAATAGACTGTCTGCCTTCCGCCGGGAAAGCCAGGTTGAGACATCTCGTTTCCCGCATCATGTGACTGAAACTGCCGGGCCAATGCTACGGTTGTCGTAATGTCGAGAGAAATACTGCTGATGGTTTGGGCAAAGCTCTGAATCTACCGTGCCGTCACCCTTGCCGGTGATCAGGCCGGGCTGTGTGCGGATTCGAATTTCCTCGGTAAGCGCCTTGGTGAATTCTTCGTCCGCTTCTTCGTTCAGGGTCTGGCTGTGTGAGGAATGCCTCCGGGCTTTCGTCGAGGCTATTGAATACCTTGACGACCAGATGCCCTTTCTCGGTGTCGCGCGACTTTGATAATGTCCCCATGCGGCGACATTAGAAATGTCCCCATGCGACGAAGTTACGACAATAGAAATGTCCCCTAATCTGGAGGCCTCCACAGGAGGCCAGATTGGGAAGGACAGCTATGAGCTGTAAGGAGTTGCGACGAGCCGGGGTATTGGCCCGAGTCGAAAGCGGAGAACTGAAACTGGTAGATGCCGCAGTGCTGATGGGGATGAGCTATCGGCAGAGCGAGCGCTTGGCCAAGCGCTATCGAGAAGGGGGAGCGCAAGGGCTGAAACACGGTAGCGCGGGGCGGGAGTCGAACCGCAGGAAGTCGAAGAAATTTCGAGAGCGCGTGTTGCGGTTGGTGGGCAAGAAGTATTCCGGGGAGGAAGGAGAGCGGTTCGGGCCGACGCTAGCAGCGGAGCACTTAGCGAGCGACGATGATGTGGAAGTGAATGCGCAGACCCTGCGGCGCTGGATGTTGGCCGAAGGGCTGTGGAGTCGGGCGCGGAAGCGGCGCATGCACCGCAAGCGGCGAGAGCGGAAAGAACATGTGGGGGAACTGGTGCAGATGGATGGAAGTTTTCACGACTGGTTGGAGGACCGAGGGCCGCGTGGCTGCTTGATGAACATGGTGGACGATGCCAGCGGAGATACGCTGGCACGGATGGGGAGTGAGGAGACGATCTGGGCAGCGGTGGGAGTGTTGCGCGCCTGGGTCAAGAAATACGGCATACCGGTGGCGCTGTATACGGATTGGAAGAATGTATATGTACGAGAAGCGAGCTCGAAAGAGCAATTGCAGGGGGTGGTGCCGGTGACCCAATTTGGGCAGATGTGCCAGCGGCTGGGGATTCGCATCATTGCCAATTCGCCACAAGCAAAAGGTCGGGTAGAGAGAAACCATGGCACCCACCAGGATCGCCTTGTGAAGAAAATGCGGCTGAAGAAAATCAAGACCCATGCGGAGGCGAACCTGTTTCTGGAGAAGGAATATCTGCCGGAACACAATCGGCGGTTTCGGAGAAACCCAGCGCAGCCCGAGGACTATCATCGAACGGCCCCGCGGGCAGCGGAGTTGGAGGACGCTTTTCATCTGGAAACCGGGCGGATCCTGGGCAACGACTGGGTGGTGCGGCACGACAACCGCTATTTCCAGGTGCAAGCTCAATCCCGACAGTATGCGCCGGCCAAGGGCAAAGTCACGGTGTGCGAATGGGAAGACGAGCGCTTGCAGATTCGCTATCGCGGTCGGGCGGTGAACTGGGAGGAGATTCCTGGCCCAGTTCCAGCTCAGGCTGCAACCCCCGGGGAGGCCACGGCCCAGAAACAAAAGCCGCCCACGCCCAAAGCGGATCATCCCTGGCGGCGGGACTATCGCAAGATGCCCTGGAGCAAGCCCGGAACACCGCCCGTGTCTTTGATGCATGAAATGTCCGATTGAGATAGCACAGCGAGCGTCCGCTTGGCGGGCGCTGGAGAAAAGAATCACCGTGGTGACGAGCAGCAGAAAAAATGACGGTGCGACGGGCTGTGGAAAAGGCGCGGGGTGGAAAAGTCAAAAAGCCGACTTTCCCACCCCGCTTGGAAATCCCGCAAACCCCGCGGGATTCCCACTTTCCCACAGCCCCGGCCCGCGGTTTCCGTGTGTAGGACTTCCATCGCTGAGTTAGTCGGGGACCGAAGTTCCGGGTTTGTATTCGTTCGGCGAAAGGTTCAGATTCTCGTTTCTCGCCGTGACGCTCTCCGGCTGTCGCTGCGGGATCACCGGGCCAGACGCAGGTCCGCTCAGGTCTATGCCCTTGAAGATGCCTGTGACAGGGTCCGTATGATTTGCGATCAGCAAACGAATACAGTTTACACACATGTGTCCGGTCCTTTTTCAGTCTGAGGGCGGCGAACCTTGTCGTTGCCCTCCTGACAACCCGCCGTTGAACTCAGGAGAAGAAGGCCTCATAGTTCACATAACCCGCTTCATCGCTCTTCGCTGCCAGATAGCGGTTACCCACCTTGAAAAGCTGGGATGAGAATTTCGAGCCGTCGTCAAAGGAGGAATGCAGCCGTCCATCTTTGATTTCATAAGGATTGGTGACCCCGGAGCGTCCGCCGTGGAAGGCGGCAAAGCTCATCTCCGTCGTCAGCGTCCGTTTGCCGTCGTCGCCATAGTACGCCGTCATCTCGTCCCCGGTTACGATGTTGCGGATACGCACGGATTTGCCTACGATCAGCGCACGCAGTTCGTTGTCCGTGAGCGGTGCGATTCCCTGTGCCTTCAGACTCGCGGCCGTGATGGCGCCTTCGCGTCCCTTGGCCAGCGCTTCCTCGCTCGGGACAAACCAAATTGGCGAGGTATAGGCGCGCGCCTGAATGGTGGGGGGGAACCCGTCCGGCTGGGAAATGCCGAGCGTCAGGGCGTCATACACGCTCCAGTGCGGCGTGGGGATCTCAATTACGCGCGCATAATAAAATGCGCGCTGATTCGGATCGAACTCGGGATCGGTCCACGCGCCCGAGAGGATCGTTGCGCCGATGGTGTTGGTATAGGTCGCGGTATCCAGATTCACGGTGTTGCCCACAGGCGAGAGCTTGCCGGTCTTGGGGTTCTGCGTGCGGCCAGCCGACCAGACTGCGTCATAAACTTTTTCAAAGCTTTGCCCAAATCTGGACCAACCCTTGATGATCTGGATGCGGTCTAGGTTCCCGCTGTTGGGGTCTTTAGCTGCCCAGAAGATAAATGTAGGCGCCTTGCCTGCCGGCGGACTCGATAGATCGCTTCCCATCGGTACGCCTTGTTTATACGCATCCGCAATCCAGTCCTTCTTGGAGGGAGCGTCCTTGGAAAAATTCCATCCGCCAAAAAAGCGCACCTTGATGCGAGGGCCGGAGGTGCCGAACGTTTCCTTGCGCTGCATGGCGTCGAAGAGTGCCTCGCGCGTGTTCTCCTCGGCCCATACTCCTGCCAGTCCCGCGGAGCCCCAGGTGCGGGCCATCTTTGACATCACCTGCTTGCCGCGCAGGCGCGTCTCTGGCGTCCCGTCCTCGTTGCCAATCTTCCCGAAGTAGTTGTTCTCTTCGTAAGCTGCGCCAGAGTTGTGCGTGTCGCTCGATCCGACGAACCCGAACTTGTACGGGTTCGCGCCGGTCTGCTCTTCGAGCACGAGGCCGGTGCGCAGAGCATCGCGTACGTAGCTGCCCTTGGGTTGGCTGCGTTGCGAGCCAAAATCCCCGGTCATCTTAATATCCGAGATGAAGTAGTTCGCCATCTCGTCAGTAGGCGAGAGCGCAGGATGGGCCTCGGACTGGCCCTTGAGCTGAGTGATCTCCACCAGCGGCTCGTTGAGCTGACGGCGCTGGGCGTAGGTCCGGTCGATCGGCTGACCGTGCGAGTCCACGACCTGGAACATCAGGCCGTCGCTATAGGTGGGGTTGTGGGGAATGGCCAGGACCTGCATGCCGTTCTTGCGCTGGGTTTCCATGAACGACCAGAGGTCTTCCACCATCATCGAATCGAAGGTCGTGAAAGGCCGATCCGGGACCTGCGTGCCCCGAAAGATGACGTTGCGGTGCAGGCCGTTGCCGTCGGGGTTGCACGACCACTCATAGCCGACGAAGGTCGTGAATTTGCCTGGCTCGTAGAACCGGTGAGCCACTTCCTGAATCTGCTTCCAGATGTCTACCATCAGCTTTTCGTCGTTGAGCTCCTTGAACGGCGCTCCTCCCAGCAGGCTGTTCCCGAACTCCATCATCGCTTTCCCTTGAACGGCTGGGTCGGGGGACCGCAGTCTCACGCCGAGCTGATGATTGAAGAGCGGGTTGTTGGGATCCATCATCAGCGGAAACACGCCGAGGTACTCGGAGTGCTCGGTCACGATCGCGAAGTCGATCGGTCCGCTCTTGAGCTGGACCTTCTCGCCACTGACGTGGTCGATGGCTTCACCGCGGGCGAAACGATAGGCCCCCTCGGGACCCACCCGCGTGCCACACAGGAAGGCGTCCGAGGACCAGCTTGTGTGGATGTGCGTGTCGCCAAAGTAGGCTTCGCGGAGGGGGTTCGGCTGGGAAGATCGAGTCGCGGCTTGTTTTGGATCCATTTTCTGTCCTTTTCGAAACCTGAGGTGTGTGTCCTTAAGAAGGCTGGGACCACTGGATCGTGTCGAGTTGAGGCGAGTACGAGCCGTTGACGTGAGCTTGCCAATAATGGTTGGTCTTTGCCAGAACGACGATCACGCTCTTGATCTGCTTCTCAAGCGTGAAGTCGGGGCTGGCAGGAAGCAGGAGACGGTCGCCGTCACAGCGCGCGTCCACATTCTCAATGATGATCGTCGCGCAGAGCCATGCCGCCATCTTTCGAGAGTTGCAGGTCACGGCGATCCAGCCCGGTTCCGCGGGTTTAGCTTCAAGTCCCGTCGTCTCATAGATACCGCGGATAATCTCCTGGACGGCTTTCATGTCAGCGGTTAATTGCTGGGGCTCGGCTGGGGCAGTCAGTGCGTTGGCTTCGCCGCGGTGGGGCGGACCGCCGTAGAGAGCGAGATCGCAGAATGTGGTCCACATCGACCCCCAATCAGGCGATCCGTCCTCGCGATACACGAACTGCGCCGAAGACATGGGCTTGAATCGGCTCAACGACGGCATCCCCTCGGGGACTTCGACCTGATACTTCTTGCGCGCGAATTCGTAGAACTTGTTTCGTGCGTTAGCCCGCTGTTCCGCGAGCCATTCAGTGTGGATTGTTTGCTCAATCTCTTCGAACGCTGGCGTCCGCCCGGGAGTCAACGAGTCGATCCAGACCAGATGCCACCCATACGCCGACTCGACCGGCCCCTGCCACGTGCCGGGATCGAGCTGGAATAGTGCCTCGGCGAAAGGCCTGCCAAAGACCTGCCCGACCTCAGCCTCTGTGCGGTCGCCATAGAAGGACTGGAACACGAACGGATCACCCGGTTGGTCATCCGGCGTAGGTCCGGTCGTGGAGGCGGTCAGATTCGCCAGCGCAGCAGTGGCATCATCATGGGCGTGGGCCGGCCTCAAGTCGAACGAAAAGTAAAGGTGTCGAAAAGACGCGCGCGGCGGCTGAGCGAACCGTTCGAGGTTTCGTTCGAACCATGCCCGAACCTCCGCCGGATCTTGCTTACGCATGGCGGCGAGATCGGCCACCATCATGCCCACTTTTTGCGCGAGGAAACGCTTGATGACCATGTCGTTCTTGTCGAGATCCAGCGTCAGCGCTTCGCGGTAAAGGATCTCCTCTCGGACTTCTTCCTCGAGCAAACCCTGCAACTCCAGCGGCGTGGGTTCGCGGCGCCAGCGACTGGTCCAGAGGGCTTCCATCCGTCGCACGTCGCCCTCCGTCAGCCTGATGCGCTGAGCTGGAGCCGCCTGCCGAACCTTACTGTCTGCATTGCTCATCTGCGACCTCTCATCGAATGTTCTACCTTCGGGAGTACGTTTTTCGTTGAAAGTCTTTGTTTTCTGCCTGCGGCGGGAACTGGGCAGCGATACTACCGACAACTGGAGGAGCTCGGCAACTGATAAAAGTGACAGTTCCCCATAGCGCCCGCATTGAGTACCTTGTCGAGTTCGCGCCCGTCTGGCAACTGGATTCAGGTAATAGCGCAAGAGACTATGTGACCCGCGCCCCGACTGTGGTCAGGGACTGCTCCTGGAATCGGGCGATTGCGGAACCTTCCAGAAGCAAGGACGCACCACTCATGGTCACATCCCCACAAAAAATACAAAATCTCGGCCAGCGATTGCGCTCGGCACTGCCCATCCTGCAATGGGCACCGCAGTATCAAAAGCAGTGGCTGCGGTTGGATTTTGTCGCAGGATTGACCCTTGCGGCTTACGCCATTCCTGTTTCGCTGGCCTATGCCTCTCTCGCGGGCCTGCCGGGACAGGCTGGTCTCTATTGCTACCTTCTGGGAGGTGTGGCGTATGCGGCGTTTGGCACATCCCGGCAGATGGCAGTGGGACCGACGTCGGCGATCTCCATCCTGATCGGCGCCTCCTTGGGCAGCATGGCATCGGGCGATACAAGTCGACAGATTCAGTTGGCCATGGCAACGGCGGTATTAGTCGCGGTGATCAGCGTCCTAGCGTGGCTATTTCGTGCGGGCAACATCATCAATTTCATCTCTGAGACTGTTCTCAGTGGCTTCAAAGTGGGCGCCGGGCTCGTGATTATTTCTACGCAGCTCCCGAAACTATTCGGATTGAGCACCGGCGGCAGCAATTTCTTCAGCCGGATGCTGCACTTAGCACAACACCTGGGTCAGACGAATCTGCCGAGTCTCGGCGTAGGAGCAGGGGCACTGGCTCTTTTGATCTTGGGCGAATGGCTCTTGCCGCGTCGGCCGGTTGCATTGTTCGTTGTAGTACTGTCCATCGTGTTCATGTCGGTGATTCCGATGGCCGGACTTGGGGTGAAGACCATTGGCTCAATTCCAGCTGGGCTGCCACACCTGAGCTGGCCGCTCATAGCGAAGAATGAAGTTGATGATCTTTTAGCGCTGGCGCTCGGGTGCTTTCTGCTGGCCTACGTAGAAGGCATTTCCGTAGCTCGCACCTTTGCTCTGAAACATGGTTACGAGATCGACGCCGACCAGGAACTATTAGCCCTGGGGGCGGCGAACCTTGCCTCGGGTCTGGGACACGGATATCCATTAGCAGGAGGAATGTCGCAATCCGCCGTAAATGAGAAGGGCGGTGCCAAAACTCCCCTGGCCCTGGTGTTTGCTTCCCTCGGCGTTTGTGCCGTCCTGCTGTTTCTGACGGGATTAATGAAAAATCTCCCCGACCCGGTTTTGGCAGCGGTGGTGTTTATGGCAGTCAAGGGACTCATCCTGCCGAAGGAATTGAAACAGATCCGGTGGGTCAGCAAATCGGAGTTTCGAATAGCCATGGTGGCTATGCTGGGAGTGTTGGTCCTAGGAATTCTGCATGGCGTACTGATCGCCGCAGCGCTTTCAATATTGGTCCTGCTCCGGCGCGGTTCCCGCCCGCGCGTGTTGCTGCTAGGACGCTTGCCGGGAAGCGACAGCTTTGTGGATGTATCGCGATATCCAGAACACGAGCTAGTTCCCGGTGTGCTGGTCTTCCGCATAGAGTCGGGGCTGTTTTACTTCAACGTGCAAAACGTGAAGGCTGAAATCTTGAGTCAAGCCGGAGCCTATCCCGGTCTGAAACTGGTGATTCTTGACCTCTCCACCTCGGCGAATATCGATCTCGCAGCAGGACGGATGCTGCGCAATCTTCACCGGGAACTTGGAGCGCGGGGCGCCAACCTAAAGTTAGCGGAAGTTCACGGCGAGGTGCGCGACCTGTTACAAGCCGAAGGATTGCAAGAGCACATTGAAGGCATTGAAGAGCGAGTGGGGGTGGCAGCTCTGGTCGCGCCGTCGATTTGCTAAGTGCGCAAGGAAAGACCTAGATCGTTTTTGTCTTTCGATGGAGGTTACTTGGAAGAAGACGAACAGGGACGACAGATTTACGGCAATCCCACAGTCTTCAAGAAGTGCCGAGCTGATAAGAAGTTCCCGTATGTCGTGGCTCTCGCACGGGCCGTAAATGCTTTGAATGCGGCGCATTCGTTGATGATGAGTACGGAAAAGAGACAGACTCCGGCCGCGCTCCGGGACCGAATGAATTCGCATTTCTTCGTTTCAGGGATTCTCTATGAGTCTTTGAAGTTGATCCGCACGATGAGCAAGGTGTTTGGCGGTGACCAAAGCTTCGAAACGAGCCTCCGCCTTATCCTCAAGGATACTTCCGGTCAAGCGTTAGAGCGGATGCACTTGAAGTCGGTGCGGCATGGCGGGGTCTTCCATTTTCTTCCTGATCGGTTTGCCGCTGCGATCCCGAAGACTCCGATGACCGAGTGTGTGTTCGCTTCTTCTAGCGTTGGCGAGAAGCGGGGCGACCTTCATTACACATTTGCCGATTTCATCACGGCGGAAATGATGGCAGGTACGAGGCTGGATGACATGGTGGTGGTTACCGAAATGATGGAAAAGACGCTTGCCTTCGTCAAGTTATTCATCGAGTACTCTGAGAACTTTATAACCGATCAGCTACACGGTTGGGGGTTCGAGGTTCGCAATGCTCCACCTCTCGCACCGAGTGCTTAACGTTCATGTCGTTCCTTTGTGTCTGCGCTAGTCGTCGCGCTCTTCGTGGCAGAAAGCAGAGGCAAGCCCGGTCGCGTGGCTCATCGAAGCTGCGTGGAATGGTGCCGTCGCAATCCTCGCGCTCGCCTCGCCAGCAG
>JBARBI010000021.1:0-2542 GCA_049792875.1 Candidatus Sulfotelmatobacter sp. | reverse complement strand
GGATGGGAAAGTCCTCCCGTCGCGCCTGCGCTGCGCCATCTACACGCGCAAGTCCACGGAAGAAGGGCTGGAACAGGACTTCAACACACTCGATGCGCAGCGGGAGGCGGCCGAGGCCTTCATCCAGAGCCAGCGGCGCGAAGGCTGGATCGCCTTGCCAGAGCGCTATGACGACGGCGGCTTCACCGGCGCCAACATGGAGCGGCCAGCGCTGCAGCGCCTGCTGGCGGCAGTCGAGGCGGGCGAGTTGGATTGTGTGGTGGTGTATAAGGTCGACCGGTTGAGCCGCTCCCTACTCGATTTCACCCGCATCCTGAGCCAGTTCGAGAAGCACAATGTCAGCTTTGTGGCCGTCACCCAGCAGTTCAACACCAGCACCTCCCTCGGTCGGCTGACGCTCAACATCCTGCTCTCATTCGCTCAGTTCGAGCGGGAGCTGATCGGGGAGCGGACACGGGACAAGATGTCGGCGGCGCGGAAGAAGGGCAAATGGGTGGGCGGATGCCCGGTGTTGGGTTACGACGTCGACGCGGGCGGAGGGCGGCTGGTGGTGAATGAGGAAGAGGCGGAACGGGTGCGGGCGATCTTCGCGCTGTTCGAGGAGACTGGTTCCGCCCGGCACACGCTGGCAGAGATCGATCGGCGGGGCTGGCGGCTGAAGAGTTGGACGTGCAAGACAGGGAAGTTCCGCACGGGAGGGCCGTTCACCCTCAGTGCCCTGCGGCGGCTGCTGAGCAACATCTTATATACAGGGGCAATGCGCCATCAAGGGAAGACCTACCCGGGCGAACACGCCGCCATCCTGGCTCGGGACGAGTGGGAGCGGGTGCAGAGCCTGCTCCGGCAATCGAGACAGCCGCGCGGCGGAATGCGGAACAAGCATCAGGCGCTGCTGCAGGGTTTGCTGCACTGCGAATGCTGCGCGGCACCGATGGTGTACTCGTATGCGGCCAAGGGAGGACGGAAGTATCCCTACTACGTGTGCCGGAACGCGCAGCGGAACGGCTGGTCCGTGTGCCCGAGCAAGTCACTTCCGGCACAAGCGATCGAGGAATCGGTGTTGGGGCGGATCCGTCAGGCGCAGGGAGTGGCTGATGCCGCGCCAATGCAAGAAATGGATCGCTCACGCCAGATCGGGGTGATGCAAGCCCTGGTCGAGCGGGTGGGCTACAACGGCAGCACGCGGCAGATCTCGATTCGGTTCCGGGAGGCCGAAGTGGCGGTCACGGCACAGGAGGCACGGGCATGAGCGGCCAACAGGAGGTCACTTACACGCTGGACTTTGAGGTTCGGCAGCGGAGTAGGCCGAAGAATCAAGTCGCGCGTGAGCCCGGCCAAGACAGTCCCGTTCCGCGCATCGCCCGGCTGATGGCGCTGGCCATCCGCCTGGAAGGGCTGATCCGAGAGCAAACCATACCGAATTACGCCGCGGTGGCGCGTCGGGGGCGCGTGACGCGGGCGCGTATGACGCAGATCATGATGTTGCTCGATCTGGCACCGGATCTTCAGGAGCAGATCCTGTTCCTGCCACCTCTGTCGCACCTCAACGAGAGAAACCTGCGGCCGATAGTCCGTCGGATCGACTGGCACCAGCAGCGCCGCCTGTTTCAGAAACTCGCCAAACGCTCGTGCGGAAGTCACGACTCCGAATGACGTTCGACCGGACTTCTGGCTGGCTCGGTGCCAAACGCTGAGAACTGGATTATTCGAACCTTCTTCTGCCCGAAGCCACACTCCTGGTGTCAGTACGGCGGAAATCAACGGTTTTTCAACCGTTTTTCAAAGGAAATCAAGATGTGGCTCGCCGACGCGGGGAATGGATCCTCCCCGGCAGGGAAGGCGGGGGCAATCGTTTGCGTCGACTTCGTCCCCACGAGCATCGCGGAAAAGCAGCTTTGCGGGCTTGCTGCGGCGATGGCTTGGGCCTCCAGGAGCGACTCGTCGATTCCGTGGTCTATACGCCACCGACCGAGAAGCCTGGGGGTTGATCGCTCTGGCGCGGGGCCTCAAAAAGCTGATTTTGTGTCATTCTCCCGTCCTTTTTTATAGACCCGACAAAATCAAAATCTCCGAGCCCTGAGGTTTCACGACAAACGCGGCGCAAAACGCGGATCAAACGCAAAGAAACGCGAGAAATAACGCGAAAATAACGCGAGACCTGGCGGGCCCGGATTTGCCACCAGCGAAAGTGGCAAGCATGGCGAAACTACGCCTGAGTCCCCTAGAATCAGGCAAGTAGGGTGACCTTCGCGAAGCCTGGCCAGCGATTTCAGATTCTGGTGACCGGAAGTTCGCGTTAATCTCGCGTTATTTAACGCAAAACCCTGTGCCACCTGGCGCCGGTGGCTTGAGTCTGGCTTCTCCGGAGAGCGGCCTCGAGGTCGGCACATCTGGGGAGCCAAACCCTTTCACGACGACCGCCCCGCCTTCCGGTTAACTCCCCGCCACCCTGGAATTTGCGCGAAATGGCCAATACTGCGCGAAAATGGGCTCTCGCCGGAATTGCGCAGAGAGTTGCCGCCGTGCCTGGAGGCCACCGAGT
>JBARBI010000020.1:0-18538 GCA_049792875.1 Candidatus Sulfotelmatobacter sp. | reverse complement strand
TGCACTTTTTGCCGGCCCAACCGCCGGGGAGGAATAATTCGTGTCCAAGTCTGCTACCGTTGTGCTGGCGTTTGTTGTTCTGATTCTGTTCTCGATCCCGATGTCGGCACAATTTGGCGGACTTCTTCCGAATGGCAACGTCTACGGTGGAGTCTCCTACGCCCAGCTCACCAACGTCATCAACAAACAAAGTTACCGCGGGTGGAACGCTTCTGTCGAAGACTTGCCCTTCAGCCGCTTTCCCCACGTCGGGATCGTGATCGATGGCAGCGGCTTTTATCGCACGAGCGTTACGCAATACAACCTCGTCGCCGGCCCCCGGCTGTCCATCAATTACGGAAAATGGCGCCCCTTCGCGCACGCGATGGTAGGCGTGCGCCACCTCAATTCGAGCGGCTTCGTATACAACCCGCTCGCTTTGGACTTCGGCGGAGGCGTGGACTACAAACTCTTTTTCAAGAATTTCTCTTGGCGCCTCCAAGGCGACTACATGCACACTCACTACCTGAGCGCCACGCAGAACGACTACCGCGCCTCCACCGGAATTGTCTGGCGCTTCTGAGCCTCCTGACAGTTCTACATCCATTGATTGACTGCAATCCGAATCCCTCACTGCATCTAAAACTTTCTCGCTTCGTGCCGGTTCATGCATGCCAGGAAAGGAGTGCTTTTTCATGCTTAAATCTGCCTGCATCAGTGTTGCCCTATTTCTCTTCGCAGCGTTGGCGAATGCCCAGGTACCGACTTCCGGCAATGTGTTCTTCGGATACTCCTTCGAGAACACCAATTCGTCCACCCTTGACTTGAATTTGAACCGCGCCAACCTGCAGGGATGGGAAGCCTCCCTCGAAGGGAAGTTGGTGCCCCTGCTCGGGATCGTGGCCGATTTCAGCGGACATTATGGCTCGCAGAGCTTCGTGGACATCACGCCGGCGGGTCCCGTCAACCTGAAGGTGACCGGACATGAATGGGAAGTCCTGTTCGGTCCCCGACTCTCCATTCCTGTCGGCAAGTTGACTCCCTTTGGCGAAGTCATGGCGGGCGTCGCTCATATCAACACCGGTGGAACCGTCCCCTCACCGTCCAATACTTCGTTCGCAACCGCAATCGGCGGCGGCACGGACTATCGCGTTTTTCGTCCGCTTGCCTTTCGTCTCGAAGGAGACTACCTGCGGACGAGCTTTTTCAACACCTCGCAGAATAATGTGCGTCTTTCGACCGGCATCGTCCTCCGCTTCTAAGCGGATCTTTCATCCCAATCAAAAGCAGGATTCAGCTGGTTGGCTGAATCCTGTTTTTTGTGGCCACGACAAAACTCGTTCGAAGAAGGGCACCCGAACCTCTAGGCACGCGGCACGCTGTCCGGCTCCGCGGCCCAGTATTTGTGATCGCGCAGAAAGTATTTTTCGTTCCAGTAGTTCATCGCGGTCCATAGGAACAACCATCCCACGCGCAGGTGTCCCATCTTCTTGAAGCGCCGGTTTGTGGTGTAAACCCCGCCGCGCACGATCGCGAAGCGCCTGCGCTCGACCTGTTGGCTCAGCCGGTAGTCTTCCGCGTACAAAATCTGCTCATGAAATCCGCCGAGTTCCCAGAATTTCTTCCGGTCAAAAAACATGAACATTCCGGTGGCAAACGGCCGGTGTAAATACGACAGGTACTGAAAAAAGTCGTTGCCCGCATAGAACGCCTTGTCGAGCCAAGTGCCTTCGCGACACAGAATGTTGGTGGTCAGGCAGTGCAGTCTTTTGCTCTGCGCTCGCTCCACGCACCGCCGCACCAGTGACCGGTCCGCCAGTTCAATGTCCGCATCCAGAAAAAGCAGGTATGGAGTGTCCGCCTGCGCGGCTCCCTGATTGCGTCCCACTGACGGCATCCCCCCACGAATCACGCTCACATTCAGTCGGTCGCGAAAGCCCAGCACGACCTCAGGCGTTCCATCCTTCGAGTTCGCGTCAGCCACCAACACTCTCGTACTCGACATCTTCGAGTAGTCCTGATTCGTCAGAGACGTCAGCAAGCGCGGAATCAGCTTCGCCTCGTTCTTGGCCGGAATCACGATCGTCAGTTCGCTCGCCGCATTTATGCTCGTCGAACTCATGCTCGTTGAATTCATGCTTGTCGTACTCATGGATCCGCACCCCCTGTTCGTCGACCGTCAAATAAGTCAGCCGTGAATCAACCCACCCGCCCGAGTTGTAGTACTGGACGCCGTCCCGCTCCACGTAAAGGGCCTCGTGCGTGTGCCCGCAGAAGATGCGGTCTGCCCCATGCTGCCGAGCATAGGTCAGCGCCCCCGACGCCACTTTCGGCGACATGCGCATCCACCGCGTGTTCAGCCGGTCAATCATTCGTGCGATGGGATTCCCCTTGAAATCCAGTTTCTGCAGTTGCAGCAAAAGCGACGTCCCCCACCGGGTGAGCCTCACCCGGTTCACCTGAAATCCGTCGAACTGGTGACCGTGAATTGCGATGTGGCGCAACCCACGGTATGCCCACCTGTAATCCTGGTACACCCGAACCCCTACCAGGTGCGACATGATGTTGGTCAGCCCGTGATCGTGATTGCCCTCCACCCACACCACCTCAACGTTGCGTTTGGGATTCGAAAGCTTGCGGATATAGCCCAGAAACTTCCAATGCTCCTTGGTCAGGCGGGCAAAATTAAGATCGGCAAAGATGTCGCCCAGCAGAATCAACCGCTGGAAGCGGTTCCCCTTGAGCACGCGCGTGGCCTCGCGCGCATGACTCGTCTCTGCACCCAGGTGCAGGTCGGAAAGGATCAGCGTGTTGTACCCGTGCAGATCCATACTCCTCTTCTAGCAGCCGAATGTTACGGCTTGATGAAATGTGCATCAATATTGGTGCATCGTAACTACCGAAGTAACTCTTCCTGTGGGTCCGGGTCTCTGACCCGGACAGGCCGAGCCACGCTCGGCTGCCTCGGCCCTCGCGCCGACCGCAAGTACCCGGAATTGCTCGCCCGGACAAGTACCGCCGTAACGTTGACCTCGCTATATAGGATTCCTATACTCCGAACATAGGATTCCTATACTGCGAGTCCGGACTGATATGACCAAACGCATCCGTTCCAAAATCGCGCGGGGAAGCGGCGAGTTGGCCATCCTTTCCTTGCTGGCCGAACAACCCTTGTACGGCTTCGAAATCGCCAAACAGATCGGGGAACGCACCGGCGGCGCCCTCAAATTTACGCTCGCCTCCCTCTATCCCCTGCTCTACGACATGGAAAAACGGGGCTGGGTCGAGGGCCGCTGGCAAGCCAACCACGCCGGCCGCGACCGCCGTTACTATCGCCTCACGCCCAACGGCCGCCGGCAACTCGCCCCCCTGCGCCAGGAATGGCGCTCGTTCTTCCAGGCGCTCGACAGCCTGGCCGGAGTCAGCCATGCCTGATTGGAAGAATGTGGTCCGAGAGCGCGTGGCCAACCTCCGGCTGCCGCACCATGCAAGAGAAGCCGTGATTGTCGATTGGCGGCGCACCTTGAAGATGCTTACGAGGAGGGGCTTACGCAGCAGCTTGTCGAATCGGAAGCCAGCAGGCGCGCCCTGGCCAACATTGATTGGCATCGTCTCGCACTGGGAGTCAGCCGCGCCAAACGCAAGCAGGAAACGATGAACAACCGGACGAAACACTTATGGTTGCCCGCGATGGCGAATCTGATGATCGCCGCGGCCCTGCTCGCAACTCTTGAAATACTGGGCCTGAAGCCTCGCACCTTCTCGGTCAGTCACATGGCGATGGCGCTTCCTTTTCCCTGGCTGTTCGCGCTCCCCGTATCCGGCGCGGCAGCAGCCCTTCTGGCGAAGCGCGCTCAAGCTCCCGTGGCAGCGCGCCTGATCGCGGGGTTGGCCCCTTGCTTGGTCTCGCTGGCGGTATTTTGCGTGATGCCGCTGGTCTTTGTCCTTGACCGGTGGGAATTTTCCGGATTCCCGCTTCCGCTGGATTACTTCTTCTTCTCCGCAGCGGTATGGATCGTTCTCCCAGTCTTCCCACTGTTGGTAGGCACGCTGCCCTTCCTGCGGGACTCGGCAGTTCAACGGGCTCAGGTTCAATAATGGAAGAAGGTTCCCATGCGTGACTGGCAGAAGAAAGTCCGCGAACGATTGGACTCGTGCGGACTCCCTCCAGCAATTCACGAGGAAGTTGTGTCAGAACTGGCTGACCATCTGGAAGAAACGTATGAAGATGCGCGCTCACGAGGCCTGACCGGCTCAGCCGCGGCCGAACTCGCTTTGCAAGAAGTCACCGACTGGGGCGTTCTAGCAGCGAACATTCGCCGCGCAACATCGAGGGAGGATGGGATGAACTACCGTACTAAGACTCTGTGGCTGCCAGGGCTCGCCAGCTTTGCAGCCGCCAGCCTGTTCCTGCTCGTTCTAACCCAAGTCAGCCTGCAACCACAGTTCCTCGTCCGCCTGAACTCTGGCCTGGGGCGCTCCTTTTTCATCGGATGGCTCCTTGCACAGGTCTTATTCGGCGGGTTGGGAGCATTCTTGTCGCGCCGCGCCGGGGGAACTCGCACCGCGCGTATCGTCGCCGGTGAATTTCCCGCACTTGTAATGTTCGGAGTGTGGGCCCTGGTGATCCCTGCCAGCGCCTTCGCCGAGCACAACACCTTTGTACTCCAGCATCCGCTTTATTACGCGCTGGGGATCTTTCCTTGGGTCGTGTTGCCGGGGATTGCTTTGCTATTGGGTGTTGCACCATTTCTCAAAGAGCCAAAGTCACAGCAAACCTAACTCGCCGGGCGTCCAGCAGGAACACAGCGCCCGCGCCGTCTACGTTCCAGACGGCGGCACGTATTCCTTCGGCTTGGCCGACCCTTCCCCGAAGAAAAACTGCTCCATCTGTTTGACGATCACTTCCTGATCCTCGCGTCGCGCCGGGTTCAGCCGGTACTCATTGAGCAACATCTTGCAATGCTCCACCCACATCCTCCACGCTTCCTGGGACACGTTGTCGTACACCTTCTGCCCCAGTTCGTTGTCGAACGGCGGCTCATCCAGCCCCTGCATTTCCTTCTGAAACTTCACGCAAAAAACAGTGTGCGCCATAACTTCCCTCAAGAATGAATTCACCCGTAACGGTCTGCTGAAACACCCGATGTTGGTCTGAAACACGCGATTTTGGGTAGCGCAGCGCTTTCAGCGCTGCGATAAAGGTCTTCTATTCTACGAAGCTTTAGCCCCTGAGGTATCTAGACCGAGTTTTCATCAACCCCTCAGGACCTAAGACCGAATTTCCATGCATCGAATCAGGCCGTCTCGGATCTCGTACACATGCTGCACCATTTGATCCGCCACCAGCTTTCCACTTCTGTCGTGAACGACCTGGTGCACATCGATCGTGATCCGTCCATCCGCTTCCTTCGTAAACCTCTTCGGCTCGACGGTGGGGTCAAGGACTTCGAACTGACGTTTCCAGTAGTCCCGCACCGCGGCTTTCCCCAGCACCCGGCCACCCTCCCACCCATTCGGCCAGTCCACATCGTGATGCATCAGCTCTAAAACGCTTTCGATCTCCCGCCGGTTAAACGCCGCGTACATCCTCCGCAGCAATTCCGTCTCGGCCCACTCCGCCTGCAGTTCCCCCATAAAGCACCGGAACGAGTATCTTACACGGAGACCAGCCCCCTGCAGCCGCCGCGAGGATTCCGAAGAGGACAAAACTCCTGGGTGCCCCATTTTTGCCGCGTCCTTTGCGGCAAAAGTGGGGATTTTCACCAGAGCTTGTCGAAGGGCCGTAAGCCGTGAAGATGGAAGAGGAACGAAGCAAACCCCAGAAGTGAAAGAGCATCTGCAACACAGCCTACGGCTGGGACGCCCGCCCCCCACCCGATCCCAAAATCCGTCAGTCCGCCGGGCTCATCCGCCACCAGGCCACCCCCGCCGCACCCCAAACCGCAAACAACGGCAACAAACTCGCCAGCCCACGCAGCCCAACCAACTGACCCAGGTTGAATGCTCCATACTCCGCACTCGATCCCGCTTCGCCGGCCGTCAGCATCGACTGACGATTGAGCGCCACCTGCCCCGACCAGAACGCCGGCCACGCCGAATGCACCACCGGACAACGATCCTGCATGGACAATTGCGACGTCGTCGAAACCACCATTCCCGCGACGAACACGCTGCCCAGAGCCAGTGCAACCAGTACCTGACGCCAATCCCGCGTGGCATGCCCCCACGCCGCAGCCAGACCAACGCACAACAACGGAATGCATGCCCCCGCATAACGCGGACCGAACGACAGCCCCGACTTCCACCAGTAGAACGACGCGTTGAACAGAAAGTAATACGCCGCAATCGCCCCCGCCACCATCGCCGCAGCCCGAAACCCCTTCTCTCTCCCCAACCACCACAGCCCCACGGGAGCAGCCACCAGCACCGGCGAAGCCAGGAACAGCCCCCGCGAGCATCCGAACAGCAGCTTCAGCAGCCGGTCCGGATGAGGGTACGTCAAACCCATATACCCCTGCTGCTGCATGAACGAAAAAGAGTTCGGACCGTAGTAGGAATAGCTTGGACGAAACGCCCCAAACGCCGCATGCAGATAGCTCAGCAGCACAATCAGGCAAATCACCGCCCCGACGCTCACGCCAGCCACCACGCGCCAGCGCGCCGCCGTCCCGCGCGGCCAGGCCTGCGACAGCGCCAGAAATGCCAGCATCGCCGAAGCCGGCGCCGCGGGATATTCCGTAACCGTCGCCCATCCCGCCGCCAGCCCTGCCGCCAGCGCCCAAAGAAAATCAGCACGTGCGCTCGAACTGTCCCCCACCTTCAACGCCGATGCAAACGCAAACACCAGGCATGCTCCCACCAGTGCGTGCGCCCAGAACACGCTTGCATAGGCCCAGATCGGAGTCCCAAGACCCATCACCAGCGTCGCAAACGCCGCCCCGCTGGAACCACCTCCACATCGCAGCCCCAGAAAAAACAGACACACTCCCGCCAGCGCCGTCGGCAACGCCACTGCACCCGCGCTCACCACATACGACAGCGCCAGCTCGCCTCGCGGCGATGCCGGATCAATTCCTGCACTCCGGAGCAAAGGCCTCGCCCCCAGGGCAAAGGGGACGGCCAGAAACACCAACCCCGGTGCCTTGTCGGAATAGTAGTGTCCGCTGAATTGCGCCTTGTCCTGCGTGTTCTCCTGGTAGACATCGATCTGCAGCGTATGTCGCTCCACAATCGCGCGTAGCAAATCGAAGCGGGAGTTCTGATTCCACCCACCGCCTTCATAGAAGTAGAGAAACGAGAAAAAGCTGACCAGACCAAGCAGGACCGCGGCCTTACGATGGGGAGGAGATTTCTCTGGGAGGGGCCTCATGGGATTTTACGGGCCTCGAACGATGCGCCCCCGAGTGCCGAAGCCGAGCCATCCTGGCCGCCGCTCCCGAAGCACAAACTCACGGCTGCCCTGACGCCAGAAGGTATGCCGCAACAATCTTTTTCGTTTCTTCGTCCATCGCGGTCCCTGGATCCGCGGAGCCGTTCGACGCGGTCCCGGCCTTACCCTTCATCCCGATGTAAACCGCGTGATAGGTCGTATCGCCCAGATTCTCCACCTTGTGCTTGAATGGGGGATACCAGCGCGCTTCTCCGGGCTTGGCGAAGACTTCACGCACTTTCCCGTTCTCATCGGTAAAACGAAGATGGGCTTCAGTAATACTCACCACCACCCCGCCCGGATGGTCGTGCAGCACAGACTTCTCGTGCGGTCCATAGGTTACCGAAATTACATCAACGTGTTCATTCTCGAAGGCTCTCGTGTAGTGCTTGGGTTCGACCTTGGTAGGGTCTTGTGTCAGAGCGAAAGACGTCGCCAGACACACCAATACGCCCGCCCAGAATAGCTTCGACCGCATGCCTGCCTCCCCAATTTTTGGTGTTTTCCAGTTGAGAACGTACGCAACTGTAATTCCCGCGTCAGAGAGTGTCAACGAGTGGGACCAGAAGGATGAACGGATCGGACCTTGGACCAACGGGCTACCGGTCCGCTGGTATAACCGCTGATCGGAGCGTTTGTTTGCGAAGCTCTGAAAGCGGATTGATCGTGAAGCGCCGCGACGGAGGGATGATAGGGAGTGTGGTGGGCCCACCAGGATTTGAACCTGGAACCAACAGATTATGAGTCTGCTGCTCTAACCGTTGAGCTATAGGCCCGCAAACCCTCAATCTAGCATATCCCGCGGACCCAACCGCCGGGTGCCCCATTTCTCGCGTCCTTTGCGAGAAGTGGGGCTTTCGCTCGCCAGCCTGACCCCTGACCCTCAATAACCTCTCAATGTGCTGTAGCCTTCTCCGCCCCCAGTCCCGTGTTCGACCGAACCAGCAACTCGTTGAACTTATCTTGCGACGATGGCTCATGACTGACGAGCGTGCCGAGAATCGCCCCGAGGAATCCCAACGGAATGCTCAGAATCCCGGGATTCTCCAGCGGAAACCACGCCTTCGCCTGGATCAAGTGCCGCGCCGCGCCGGTGACTGTAGGCGGATCGACCCCCATCACGCTCGGACTGATCAGGATCAGCCCAAGCGAAGCCAGCAGTCCAACGGTCAGTCCCGAAACCGCGCCCGCCGTGTTGAAGCGCCTCCAGAAAATCGACAGCACAATCACGGGCAAGTTCGCCGATGCCGCCACAGCAAACGCCAGGGCCACCAGGAACGCCACATTCCACGTCTGCAAAACAATGGCCAGTGCGATCGCCACCGCGCCCACGACGAACGCCGAAATCCGCGCCACCGTCACTTCTTCACCCGGTTTCCGCTCGACGCCGTTGTGAATCACGTTCGTCCAGAAGTCGTGCGAGAACGACGTGGTCGCGCTGATCGTCAACCCGGCCACCACCGCAAGAATCGTGGCAAACGCAATGGCCGAGATGAACGCGAAGAATACCGACCCAGCCAGAGCATTCGCCAGCAGCGGCGCGCTCATGTTCGTGCCCCCGTGCGACTTGATGAAGTCGGGGCCTACAATCGTCGCCGCTCCAAATCCCAGGAAGGTCGTCATGATGTAAAAGCTGCCGATCAGCACCATCGCCCACACCACGCTGTGCCGCGCCGTCTTGGCGTCAGGCACCGTATAGAACCGGACCAGGATGTGCGGCAATCCCGCTGTCCCGAAGATGAGCGCCAGCCCCAGCGAGATCAAATCCAGCGGCCCGTACGGCGGCTTATAACGAAGCCCGGGCTGCAGAAAGTCTTTTACCACCACCGCCCCCTTCGCATCGTGATAGGTGACCTGCGAGATCGCTGCAAAAAATTGACTGAAGCTGAAGTGGAAGTGAGCCATGACCAGAATGCTCAGCAGGAACGTCCCGGACATCAACAGGATCGCCTTGACGATCTGCACCCAGGTGGTCGCCAGCATGCCGCCGAACACCACGTAGACGATCATCAGAATTCCGACCCCGATCACCGCCTGATTGTAAGTAACCATTCCTCCCAGCAACAGTTTCACCAGCGTGCCCGCGCCCACCATCTGCGCGATCATGTAAAACGTGCTCACCGTCAGCGTGCTCAGCGACGCCATGGCCCGCACCGGACGCGGCTTCAGCCGGTAAGCCAGCACGTCGGCCATGGTGTACTTGCCCGCGTTGCGCAGCGGTTCGGCGATCACCAGCAGCACGGTGAGGTACGCCACCAGCCATCCCACCGAGAACATAAAACCGTCGTACCCCTGAAATGCGATGATGCCCGCGATCCCCAGAAAGGACGCCGCGCTCATATAATCGCCCGCCACTGCGATCCCGTTCTGCCAGCCTTTGATCTGCCGGCTCGCCGCAAAATACGCGCTCGCGCCCGCCGACCGCCTCGAGGCCCAGTAAGTAATGCCCAGCGTGATGGCGATGAACACCAGAAACATGATCAGTGGAATATTCATGGCTTACTTGCCCCCCTTTGCATCTTCGGCTTTCTCGAGAATGTCTTTGGCGAGACGGTCGAAGTTGTTGGCGGCTTTTACGTATAACCCCGCGATGATCCATGCCACAAAGAATTGCGACAGGGCAAACAGGTAGGCCAGGTTCACATACCCAACCTTGGTGGACATGAACTGCGGCGCGTACCCCACCAGCACCGGCAAGGCAAAGTAGTACACGACGAAGAATATGAATGCCGGCACGATGAAAGTTTTCTTCGTCGCCATCAAATCCTGGAACTCTCTGCTCTCGGCAATCTTGTCCCAGGTCAACTGCGATGCTTGATACTGTTTCGGTTGAACGACCTCCAAGTCTCGTGCGGCATCTGCCATAGTCTCTCCTCGTGGCGCAGCGTCGAACCGGCCACTCTCAGGACGGTTGAATCGGTTGGGGGTGACAAACGACCGGGGACAGATTACTCTTGTTTCAACTTCTTTGGGAGCAAATCCATCCCCGTCGGCTCTCCGCGTATGCCTTGGCACACCTTTCATGCCACTTTCCCTAATTCAGCTCGGAAGATGCGCAGAAGAAGCACAAAAAAAACGGCGTCCCGCTAGGGACGCCCGAAACCTCACCGGACTCCGAAACCCTACGCCCCGGCGCCGCGCTGACGCTTCCCCGCCAACGCCGCCAGCTCGGCCAGCGACGGCACTGACTCCGGTTCCGTCACTTTGCTCTCCGGCAGCGAAGCCCCGCCCTTAAACGCCTCCACCAGCATCTCAATCGCCAGGTCGGTATTCGGACGAATAAAGATCGTCGCCGCCAGCGTACCGTTGCGCACCCACGCCTGCCCCGTCTTGGGCATTCCATCGCAGCCCGTGATCGGAATCTTCATCCAGCGCGCCCGCTCGTTCTCCGCGATCTCGCTGAACGCTTTCCGCGCGCCCATCGCCATGCTGTCATCCTGCGCCCCGACCAGGTCCACATGACTTTCCTGCGAGGTCCGCAGACGCAGCCACGAGCTCACCGTGCGATACGCACTATCCTCTGTCCAATTCGCCCGCATCGTCTTTACTTGAATGTTCGCCGGCTTGGTTTTCAGCATCCCCGCCGTCCGGTCTTTCGCCGCAGAACTGTTCGCCGGGCCCTCGATATACAGAATCGATCCGCCATTCGGCAGCAGCGCTCCAAATTGCTGCCCCTGAATCTTGCCGACCTCTTCATGATCCGAACTGATGGCGAGGACTGGAACCTTATACACACGCCGCAGTTCGTGAATGTAGTCCACTTCATGATTCAGCACCACCCACCCGATTCCCGCCGCCGCCGCGGCTCTCGCCACCTGCGGAAATGCCGTCCCGCCCGCGGGTTCGAACATGATTGCGTCCGGACGCGCCACGGAAGAGTCCTGCACGTAATGCAGCAACTGCTGGCTTTGCGCCAGCGCGTCATTGTTCGCGTGCACAATCTTGACCTCAACACCCAGGCGGCGCCCGGCTTTCTCCGCTGCCGCGGCCTGCTCCTGCTGATAGTCGTTATCGTTGTTGGTGAGCGATACCAGAAAGGTGAGTCGTTTCATGACATGGGCCCCTATGCTCGGATCATAGTCCTTAAATTCCTCTAACCAATGTGACCAGGGTAACTAAGCGGTGATGGGGCGGTTCCGAAGAAGATTCAGCGTTGAAGCGGAAGGGAAAAGAAAGTTGAGGAGGCTATGCGCCGGCGGTGGCAGTCTTCGCGGTGTCGCCCAAGAACGACTTCAGACTGGTGTCCAGAGTCTCCCGGCTGGCATCGGCGAGGTCCACAAAGCGGAAGGGCTGCATCCACCCTTGCGTCGCCCACATGGGAAACAGCATCTGCGCCTTGCTGCGAATCGTGGTCTCGCGAATGTGGAAAATCAGTTCGACTTCCAGTTTCTCGTCCAGCGGCTTTTCCAGATGGATGACCCCACCCGTCGTGGAGAGCTGATGAAACGCTGCTCGCAACGCCCGCCGGTTTGGCAACCGCACCAGCACAAGTACTGAGCCGCGCAGCTTCACACGAAACGGACGGTCGGTCAATTTATTTCCTTTGCCCGACACTTCCGGCTCCGTCGAATTGAGCTGTTCGGCCATATGCCAAAGTATGGCAGCGCGCGGGGAGTTGAAGAAGTTACGAAAGAACAAGACCGGGGAGGGTGGCGCCGCCTACTTGCGCCCGCGATGAACTTCGGCGCCTTCGGAGAACAGATTGTAGGGCCAGACTTTCTTGTTCACAGTCAGCTTCGCAGCGGTCGCGGGGCCGTCGCTGGTGGATGGCGGGGCGGCCGCCGTCTGCGCCATGACGTTCCAGTCTCCCGGAGGATCGGCGATGCCCCACACATTCCCCTGGGTATAGAGCGAAGCCCCAATCAGAAAATACTTGCCGTCGTTTCCCAGAGGCAAACAGTTCGCCACCCGCGCCGTCACACTGCCTCCGCCCGGCAGTCCGCTCAACATGATGGGAGTCCCGATCTCCAGCGCCTCGGAACTCCTGAACCCGCATCCCTGTGCACTCACGATCAGAACCATACACTGGTCCCCAAACGGCCGCTGCCGGTCGAGACTGATCACGCTGACCGGAATCTCCACCCGGAGCCGCGTACTGCGTCGAGTCGCCTTGGGCGTCAGAATTTCCATGGTAGTGTCGTACAAAACAAGCTTCGCACCTTCATCATTGTGACAGACTCGCCACCCGACTCGATGGTGACCAAGGTAACTCACAAACCAAAACCACCGCGCAGTAGGGTGCCCAAATTTTGCCGCGTCCTTTGCCGCAAAAGTGGGGATTTTCGATAAAGCGAGCTGAAAGACAGCGGCAGGTGAAGACCGTGCTCACCGCCTGGCATTCCGCCGCGCCTGCTGCACCCCTGCCCGAATCCCGTTCGCGACCACCTGCGCATAACCAGCCTTGTCCATCGCCGACATGGTCGCCGCAGCAATGCCTCCCGGCGTCACCGCTTCGTGCAGCAGATCGGCAAGACCCAATCCGCTTTCCCGCAAGTACAAGATCCCATCGCAGAGCGCGTGTGCCGCCGCGGTCAACGCGTTCCCGTGATCCAGTCCCGCACTTTGCGCCGCCTTCGCCAACGTCACCAGCGCATGATACCCGTGGCTCGACGAATACGTCGCGGTAAACGCGTCGAACTTCTCTTCGGGAATCTCCACCACCGTTCCCACCCGTTCAAAGAACTCGCGTACGCGCCGTCGTTCGCTCCCAGTAGAGTTCCGCTCAAAGCTTAGCGCCGTCAACCCGCGCCCAATGCGGCAAACCGGACTCGGCATGGCGCGCACCCATCGAGTAGGACCTCCCAGCCGTCCGCGCAGTTTCCGCAGCGGGACCCCAGCCGCCAAACTGACGCATACCCTCGGCGCCGGGATGCCGCAAGCTACGACCTCGTCGAGCATGTCCGCCACCGCCGCCGGGCGCACTGCCACGATCAGCGTCTCCGCCCGCTCGACCGCCGACTTTAGGTCGCGCGCCGCCTGCACTCGCGCTTCCCGCCGCAATGCCCGCAGTTTCTCCGGATTACGGTCATACACAACAATCTCCCGCTCATCTCCGGCCAGCCGCAATCCCGCCACCAGCGCGCTGGTGATCCGCCCTCCGCCGAGAAACACAGTCGCTTTCGTTCGCATTCGCCGTTGCGGAAACTAGTCCGCGGTCCCTCCGCCATCCACCACCAGCGCAGCGCCGGTCATGAACGACGAGTCATCCGACGCCAGGAACAGCACCGCCTTGGCAATCTCCTCCGCCGTTCCGACTCGCCCGAGCGGACGGCTGGCGCAGCCCGCAATGTAGTCGGCCCACTTCAACCCGCGCATCTTCGCGTCCGCCGGAAGCATCGGAGTCTCCACATCCCCGGGACAGATGCAATTCACCCGAATGCCCTGCGCTCCGTGATCAATCGCCATAGCCTTGGTCATCAGTACGACTCCGCCTTTCGACGCACAATACGCCACCGCATGATCGCCGCCCACAATGCCCCATCCCGAACTGTTGTTGATGATGACTCCGCGGCCCTGCGCGATCATCCCCGGCAGGGCAAACTTCGACATCAGAAACGTTCCCTTCAGGTTGACGTCAATCTGCTCGTCCCATTCTTTTTCGGAACACTCCGTCGCGGTCTGTGGATAGAAAACTCCTGCATTGTTGAATAGAATGTCGAGCCGGCCGAACGCGCGCACCGTCTCATCCACTGCGTGCCGGCAATCCTTCGCCAGACTCACGTCAGCCCGAAGAAATACCGCATCGCTGCCGAGTTGCCTGATCCGGCCGACCACGCTCGCGCCGCGCCCTCTGTTTCGGCCCGTGATGGCAACCTCCGCGCCTTCCCGGGCAAACAGCAGCGCCGTAGCCTCGCCGATGCCGGAAGTCCCGCCCGTGATGAGAGCAACTTTGTCTTTCAGTCGCATGTTCGAGTCTCAAATAACTCTGTCCTCCTGAGGCGTGCGCTCTTTGCGCGCCGAAGGACCTATGTAACGTTCCTCTCAGCAAGCGTGGAAGAGGCCCTTCAGGGCCGCGATAAGCGGTCCCAAATTCGTCGGGCTTTAGCCCTTGTGGTCGTCTTTCCAACAACAACCGCGACGCCACTACCGGCTCGCCAACCCTCCCGCTGTCTCCCCCCCATCCATGGTGAACACCTGCCCCGTGGCAAACGCCGCATCGTCCGACGCCAGATACGCAAACAGCCCCGCAATCTCCTCCGGCGTCGCATGCCGCCCCAGCGGAATCTTCCGGTTCACTTCCTGCAGCATCGCGTCGGAATACTCGGCGCGCTGCATGGGTGTCAGCACGTAACCCGGAGCCACGGCGCACACCCGTACTTTCGGCGCCAGCTCCAGCGCCATGGACCGCGTCAGCTCAATCACTCCCGCCTTAGTCGCGTTGTAATCGGCGTAAAACGGATATCCCATCACACCATTGGTGGAGGCCGTCTGCAGAATCACCCCGCTGCCGTTCTCCCACATGTGCCGTGCCGCCGTCTGCGCCACGTAGAACACCCCAGTCAGATTCACCGCGATGACTCTGTCCCACTCCTCGGGAGTGATGTCGAGAAACTTGTGGCGGATGCTGATGCCCGCATTGTTGATGAGCACGTCGACGCCATCCATCAGCCGGATCGCCTCGGCAAACGCGGCCTCGACCTGCATCAGGTCGGTGACGTCGGCAATGATGGCCGAAGAAATGCCGGCCTCGCCGAGTCCCGCAAGCTCGTGCCGAATGTGCCCACAGGCCTTTTCGTCGCGATCCAGCACGCACACCCGCGATCCCTCTTCCAGAAAGCGCGCCGCCGTGGCCGCGCCGATGCCGCTCGCGCCGCCCGTGATCAGCACGCGCTTGTCTTTCAGTCCTCGCATGGAGTCTCCCTCGGTAAGACTCTATTCGGCGGAACGGAATTTGTCATTCGGCTTTAGCTCGTGTAGAGACGGACGCGTTCGTCCGTCCGGGCGGCCCGGGTGTATCGGGCGCAGGGTTTTCTTTCGCCCCTTCGGGGCTTGTTCCTCCTTCGTTGCGCTCACCCACGGCTTGCGCCGCGGGCTGTATTCTTGCGCTCCTTCGGAGCTTCTGCTTTCACGCTTGCGGGTGGCTTGTGCGTCGTGACTTCGGCTGGATTGAGTGGGGCTGGCTTCGCCAAGCCAGCCGGACCCACACCGCGCAAGCCCCCACTCAGCGTGAAAGAAACTCCCGCAAGCGCAAGAACCCAAGCTCCAACAAGCGCAAGAAAAGAAGCTCCGAAGGAGCGTAAGAATCCAGCCCACCGCGCAAGCGGTGGGTAGGCACAACCAAAGATGGAAACAAGCCCCGTGGGGGCGAAAGAAACGGAAGAGAACGCCCTGAAGGCGTCGGTGCCCGGTGAAGGAGGGCAGAGATCCTTCGCCTGTTGCTCTTCGCGCTAGGCGCGCAAAGACCAATCCTCGCTCAGGATGACAATCAAAATCCCCACCCGGCGCTCCTACGGCAAAAGAAAAACCTGCGGCCCGATACATCCGGGCCGCCGGACAGCCGAGGGCGGCTGTCCCCACATGGTCTGTCTCTAGATGGTTTCGGTGCAGACGCGCTAGATCGGTTTGCCGCGGAAGAAGTAGACCAGTTCGATGATGAGGATGACCACGACCATCAGTTCCAGCACGAAGGCGCGGCTTTGGTTGAACTGCTCCACCATGAAACGGTAGAGGTCCTCGGCGGTCTGCAGTTTTTCTTTGACCAGGTCTTTGTAGTCGGGCACGCCGACTTTTTGGGCGCAGAGTTTGTAGAGGCGAGCGGAGAACATGTCGCTGAGGAACTTGATGGCATTGTCGGCGCGCTCGGTCAGTTCGTTGACGTCGAGCAGCACGGTATGCAGCTTGGCCGCGGCCCGCGCCGTCCGCCAGCGCGACCAGAGTCCGGTCCCCCCGACCTCGAGGAAGTCGTAGACGTTCTCCAATTCCTTGGTCAGCAGTTCATCGTAATGACGGAATTCGAGCAGCTGCGAGTTCGCGTACTGCAGCAACTGGATCGCAGTCTCCGCGCCCGCGTCGGTGTCATAGATGAAGGCCGCGTTCCAGCCAATCACGGCCAGGTCGTTGGGATAGTAGGAAATCCGCGACTGCAGGATTTCCTGGCGCTCGCCTTCGGACAGCATCGCCATCTCGCCGCGCACGACCTGGGCAATCTGGTCTCCCTCGGCAGCCAGCAGGTCGTTGGCCGAGGGCGCGCCTTCGATCTCGCGCACGTGGAAGATGAAGTAGTCCTCTTGCAGCCACTCGCCGCCGTAAGGTTTGACCAAGGCTGGCGCGGCATGTTCGAGCTTCTGCTTCACCACGCGCGAGGCGAGCGTCTCGAAGTTGGTGTCGGACGTCCAGCGGCAGGAGAGTTTCACCAGCGTGTCCCACGCGCCGGAAAATGGCAGCTCAAAGACCAGGCTGACAACGCCGTAATCGTAGTACTTGATCTGCCCTTCGAGCCGCTCACCGCTGTCCAGGATCAGCGGCTCGAGCGTCTCTTCCACTGGAGGACGCTGGTAACGCACGTATCCCGGAGCCTGATGCTTGAAGCTGGCCTCGGCCGTGCGCGCCCCGAAGATCTTGCGCAACTCGTCGAGGCGAATCTCCTCGCAGACATCAAACTGGATCAGGACCAGGACGGACCCGCGCAGGAGAGCGGGGGCCGACGGGCTGAACGCTGGGCCGGGCGCCGAGGTCGCGTGAGCGAGGTCGTCGGTGGCCAGGGTCGAGAGGCCGGTGGCCAGTTCGGTTGTGCGTTCGCGATCCATAAGAACCTGCTTGCGGGGACTGAGACCGAGCCGCGGGAGGCGCCGGATGAAGCGCCGGAGACTTGTCTATTGTCCCAGAAAGTTGGGCGTGGGGCCATAGGCGGAAGCCGCCGAGCTTCGCTCGACCGGACAGCCGAGGGCGGCTGTCCCTCTGTAAGTCCTGTAAGTAGCTGATAAGTCAGCGAGTTCGGGCCAATTGCCAGAGGAGCAGGGAGCCTGCCGCGAGGGCTCCCAGACCGAGTCCGGCGCGTTTCATGGAGGAGCGGATCTCGGATTCGTGTTCGCGGACTCGGGCTGATTCGGGGTAGGGATCGTTGACTTGGTCGGATGGGTCGAGGGCCAGCTGCAGAACTTCGGCCAAGTGAAGCGCGTGCCGTCCGGTTCCCTGCGCGATCTGCTCGCGGCAGCTGAAGCCATCGGCGATGATGAGCCAGTCCGCGGGCGCTTTCCGGACTGCCGGAAGCAGTTCGAGTTCGCCGATGGCGGCGGAGATGTCATATTTGTCGTGCTCGAAGCCGAAGGAGCCCGCCATGCCACAGCATCCGGGGGCGGGCGCCTGGAAGTCGATGCCAATGCGGTGGAGCAGAGACTCCTCGGCGGTCATCTTCATGATGGACTTGTGGTGGCAGTGTCCGTGGAGCAGAGCCTTGCGCTTGAGTTGTGGCAACGGTGCCTGGTAGGAGTTGCGGTCGAGGAATTCGCTGAGCAAGAAAGTTTGTTTGCTGAGGGCCTGGGCGCGCTGGTCGTGAGGGAACAGATTGAGGAGTTCGTCGCGGAAAACGGCGACGCAGCTTGGTTCCAGTCCGACGACGGGGATTCCCGCTTCGATCTCGGGCGAGAGTTCATCGAGGATGTCGAGGAGCAAGGATTCGGCGCGGTCGAGCATGCCGAAGTCGTAGAGCGGGCGTCCGCAGCAGAGGTTGGCTTGCGGGAGGATAACCTGGTACCCGGCGGCCTCGAGGACTTCAACGGCGGCTTTGGCGGTGGCGGGATGGAAGTAGTTGTTGAAGGTGTCGGGCCAGAGGAGGACCTCAGGGGCTGAAGCTCGATTCTCTTGGCGCGGTTGACGCGGCCCTGAAGGGCCGCTCTTCCACGGAGACGCGGGCGTCCCCGGAGAGCCCAGTGAGTCGCGACACTCCATCGACGCTCGCTTCGCATCGCGGGGCGGACGAATGCGTCCGTCCCTACGCGAGTTCACCTCGTGGGTGCGGCGGAACCAGGATCTGAATGTCTCGGGTGCGAAGGCGGGGATGCTGCGCGGATGCGGGATTCCGGCTAGCAACTTGGCGATATCGCGCAGGAAGGGCAACTGCGTGGTCAGATTGACGAGACCGGGAGCGGTCGACGCCAGGCGCGCCCAGAGGTCGATGTTGCCGAAGGC
>JBARBI010000019.1:0-9621 GCA_049792875.1 Candidatus Sulfotelmatobacter sp. | reverse complement strand
GGCGTCACCGTCAACACAACAGCCGCCAGCGTGACCACCGCGGCAGGACGCCACGTATACCCTCGTTGACGCTGCCGCCACACCGCCCACCCCAGCAAGACCGGCAGGGTCGTCAACATCTCCGGATTGGTTAACGCGGCCACTCCCCACAAAATCCCGTATGCGGCCCACTGCCATTTCCGCACTTCCGCGTAACTTATGGCGAAAGTGGCCCAGAGCACCAGAGTCATGACGAACGCATCCAGGCAGTATCCCCAGATGCGATTACTGGAAAGGTAGATCGCATAGGGGAAGAACACCCATATCCATCCTGCCCACAGGGCGGCGCCAGGACCAAATCCTCTTCGTGCAATAAAGTAGATTGGGACGCAAGTGAGCGCAGAGAAGAGGCAGTTCAAACTGAGGATCACCCACGCCGACGTTGTCGTATAGATGCCAAAGATCCGGAAGACACCCGCCAGGAGGTAGGGATACACAGGCACACTCCACGATGTCGGACCCGTCTTGCCGAACAGTGGAGACGCAAAGCCTTCGTGAAGGGCGATCGATCGGGCAATTCTTCCCTCTTCACAACCAAAATTCCAATGGTCCCGTGCCGGATCGAGCCTCTCTCCGATCTGGAATGGAATGGCCGCAACGCGCAACGCAAATGCGAGCAGGACCATGGCAATGATCGTTCGGCCGATACGCTCACTCTTCACAGAGCCAGAAGACATCGTTCCTCCGGGACTATCCGAAATAAACGAAATCGCCCATCGCGAATTTACTTACTTTCTTCAATGAATTTACGCGCTACTCGGAAGCATCACCGCGTCACGATCATCGAATATCTCGGCCCCTGCTTTACTGATCTTTCGATGGTACTAACGTATGGATCTGGTCAGACAGGACGACTCGTTCAGGCAGAACCTCTTTTGAGTTCTGTGATCCTATCACAACTGCCTGCAACATCCTTCCAATCAGGAACGGACAACAGTGTCAGGCTACTCGCGGCGTCGTTCGCAAGGTGAAATACACCGACAAGGACGATTCCAATTAATAAGGATTGATGAGCTGCGTCGGGCATGACCGAGGCGGCACGGGTTCGTCCCCTGCCCGCCGCCATCTCCGCCCACATGTTCGCCTGTAAGGGGCCGAGCGAGACCCCGCGCCTTACGAATTTCTAGTTCGGCCTTCCAAGCCACGAATACTGCCAGGCCACCGAAACATTTTGAAAGTTGCCCCCAAACGTTGCATAGGCTCCATAGCTGTAGCTGGCTTTCAGATTCTGGTGTTTGCTAATTGGGACTGACGCAGTCGCTCCGATGCGTGAGTTTTCCTGTAGCGTGCCCGGACTTTCCACCCCATTCAGGCTGGTACGTCCGCCATACCAGAAATTCCCGTCCAGCGAGACCCAATACCGGGGCCTCACGTCGTAACTCAAGTGCGCCTCGATAGACGCTATGGGCGCCTGCGATTGCGACCGCGTGCCGGGATAAAACGCATTGTGCGACCAGTACTCAGGGTTCGTCGTGTACAGCCACACGCCCCCGTACCCATCAAGCACCCAATGGCCCCAACGCTCGGAATAACCAAATTCGGGTCTGAAGCCCCAGCGGTTGGCGCTGTTGTTCACGAGCTTCGTCGGGTCGTATTGACCCGTGGGAGCCACAACCCTCAGGCTCACCCCGAGGATGATCTTCTGCCTCCACGATTGGTACTCCTTTAGCGACATCGCCGGGCCGCCCTTCAGATTCACAGAAAATCGGAAACTGGAATCCAGCAGGCCGGAACGGTAGATCTTGGTTTCACTGTCCTGGAAGACACCCTGGAAGTGCCCAACACCATAGGGCAAGGATGCAACGAAGTTGGCCGAACGCCCAAAGAAACTCAGTGAATGGTAGTAACTGAAGATCGGTACGTGGATTGTCGCATGGGCGTCTGTAACCGGAAGGATGTTGTTGAACAGAACGCCACCGTCGGAAAACGAATAGGTCACAGTGACCGCATTCCAATGGACGGGCGTGATGATATAGGCCCGCGGCGCGAGGTCCTGTGCATGAAGTGCCTCCAGAGGGCACGCCACAAGCAAGGCCGTTAAGGCGAGCTTGAAAATGGTTCGCATATCCTCACGATGGCTTCTGTTGTAGGGATTCTTTGGATTTCCGCCGCTCTTCTTCTTGGATGGCTATCAGTTTGTACGCCACGTAATACTTGTAAATGTTCGAAACGTAGTTGACCGTCTCGCTTCCGACGCGAGCTGCGGCAATCATTTCAACATTGCCAAGCCAAACATTCGGGTCAAGCCCTTTCTGGGAAGCTTCCGCCCGCAACTGTTTCACACGCCCAGGGCCACAATTGTAGGCGGCGAAAGTAAAGAGCACTTTGTTGACCTCGTCCATGGGCTCGTTGCCGTAGTACTTATCAACCATGGAATGAAAGTATTTGACTCCTGCGTGAATGTTGGCATCCTCCTGGTGGATATCGCCGACCTTCATTTGTTCGCCTGTCGCAGGCATGAGCTGCATGACGCCAACCGCGCCGACCTGGCTCTTAGCTTCTTGATTTAAGCCCGACTCCTGGTAACCCTCCGCCATCATGAGCAGGTAGTCCATTCCGTATTTTGCGGAATACTTCCGAAAAATCTCCGAAGTCTCTTGAAAGTGTTTCATCGCTGCGGCAGATGTCGCTTCCTTGAGCATTACAGTGGACGCGCTGTATTTCCGGATGAGCGCGTTTCCGAAAACCGTACCTTGACGATGGGTTTTTAGAAAATCGTTCACTGCGGCCATAAGCTGGGGAGAATTTTTGCGCATGCCCCAAGCAAACTCGCCACCCGTGTTTACAGCTATGTCGGGATGGAGTTGCAGCTTCGTAAGCAGCTTGCTCCAAAGCTTGGCGGCCATGTCGTTGACGATGGTGGTGGACAGTAAACCGGCGTTGACCATTTCCAGAAGGTCTTCGTCTTCGAGGTTGTCAGGAACTGCGCGAAGCTTTACGGCAGGCTTTCCTTCCTTTTGAAAGCGCTCATTCAGGCGCTCCACATGTTCCCAGGCGCTGGAGGATTTCCGCAGGAACACGTCCTGACCTGCGAGGTCGTCCAAAGTAACGAGTTTGGGTGACTGCGGTCCCGTAACCACGATCTGGCTGATCCCTTTGACCACCGGCTCGGAAAAGTCCGCCAACTTCTGTCGCTCTGGAGTGATGGTGAAAGCTGCGGCTGCAATGTCGGCTGTGCCCCCGTTCACAGAAGGGAGCAACTGATCGCGTGGCTGGGCAAAGAACATGACGTGGATGCGAATGTTCTTCGTTTTTTGAGGAAACTTGAGGTTGACGTAGTCCTCGAAAGCCTTGCCCATCTCGTAGGTGCCACCCCGCGGTATACCCTTAACCACGTAGTATTGAGTTTTGGAATAAGCGACCGCGATGCGGATCACGCGAGACTTCAACAACTCATCAAGGTCACCTGTCCGTTGTACAGGTTTTACGCGTGCCGAGACCACGTTCGACTTCTCTTGCGATGCTGGTGATTGGGCAAAAGTCGCTGACGTTGCGGTTAAAATGCTGAGGAGGCAGGCCAAAGCTAGAGCTGATGACGTTTTGGGCGGACGCATAGTACGTCCAATATAGGACCCCATGCTCACCCTTGCAAGGCAATCGGAATTTATTGTATTGACCCCCTGTTTACGCTTCAATTCAGGTCGTCGTCTTTGTAGTACTTCGTGCTTTTCGCCGTGATCTCGGCGGCTAACCCCTTCTCCGTTATCTGATACATCCATACTCCATCGGAGACCGACGCCGCTCCCGACATCTGTCCACCCTTGGTTCCGGTCGTGGCCGACGCGTTCGCTTGTCCGCCAAACTCCCAGCCGGAGTTGATAAAACTGTCAAAGACCTTGTCGTTGTCAAAGACGAAGACCACGTTGAATTTCTTCACGCCCATTCCCAGTCCCGCCTGCACCTCGATCATCTTCATGAAGGTTTCTTTCTTGGTCTTGTTGTTGACGGCGAGGCCCTTGCCCATCCCGGAGCCGGCCACCAGTATCTTCACTCCCGTATTACTGAACACCGCGTAGCCCGCTGCGTGCTTCACCGCTGTCTTGGCATGAGGCTCGGCTTTATAAAGTTGCTGAAGCGTCTTCTGGGCGGTGTCCCGGATGTCTTGCTGTTGCTTTTCCTTCTTGTTGTCCTGCCCGGATGCCGTCACCGCCACCGCGCATATGAACGCGGCGGCGATGAGATATCGAGCACGTATATTTTTCATCTTTTGTCCTTTCAGTACTGCACTCGCCGCCAAAACCTGGTCCCTGCTCGAGTCGGAGTTCATTTCGCCGGCGTATACCATATTGGCGACGTGTAGGCTCGGTCGGTGACCGTCATCGGAACGTAGTCGGGCATCTTCACGCCGTAGCGCTTCTGGTCATAGGCCGTCCAGCGTGGTGACGGGATTTGGATCACGCGCACGTAGTAGAACGCGTGCTGCGTCGCATCGAACGCCGGGTCCTTCCAGTACGCCGAAAGCGTTGGCGCGCCGATGGTGTTGGTATAGCTTGCGTTCGGCACGTCCACGGTGCTGCCCACCGAAGTCTTGCAGCGCCCATCCGGGCCGATCTTCCGCCCGCCGGAGACTGCCACGTCGAAGATTCGCTCTTGCGTCTTGCCATCTTTACCGAGCCAGCCCTTGATGATCTGTATCCGGTCCAGGTTGGGTCCGTCTGGATCACGCATCGCGTAAACCATGAATGCGGGTTGTTTCCCGGCTGGTGCCTTGCTGAGGTCTCCGCCCATCGGCACGCCATGCGCGTAGCCGTTCTCTGCGAAGTCGTGGCGTTCGAGGTCCGCCGGCACGAAGTCCCAGCCCGCGAACACGCGTACGATGGGCCGGTCGCCGGTTGTGGCGTAAACCTCCTTGCGCTTAAGCGCGTCCCAGATTCCTTCGCGGGTATTCTCCCGCGCCCACACACCGCCCAAACCCGCAGCTTGTTCGCTCCAGACCGAGATCAACACGCCCTGCTTCGGATCATTGTGGATAAAGCCGAGCGGGGCTTTCCAACGGTCAGGCGACGGCAATCCGTTGGGAAGCTCACCGAAGAAGTTGTCTTCCCGCTGTGTGACCACACCGATATGTGCATCGTTGCCGCCGATCAGGCCGGACTTGTAAGGGTTGGCTCCAATCTTGGCGTCCATCTGCAGTCCCAGCTCGAGCGCTGATCGAAGGTAACTCCCTTGAAGCAACTTCTTATCCTTCAGATTCAGCGGCTCCAATTTGCCAAAACTGATGTTCCATCGCTCAAAATTGGCGAACTCGTCGTTCGGCGCGATGGAGGGATGGGTCTCGCTGTCACCCTTGATCTGCGTCGCCTCCTGGAGCGGTTCGTGGCTCGCGCGAGTCTCGGCGTAGGCCTGGTCCATGGGTTTTCCGTCGTAGGTCTCCGCCGTATACATCAAGCCACCGCTCAGGTTGCCGTTGTGCGGGATGGCGAGCACCTGGCCGCCCGTCTTCTTCGTGTACGCGTCCATGTACTTCCAGAGCTCGGCCGGATCCTGGCTGTCGAAGGCCGAGAAGGGAACGACCTGGTTCACGCGCTCCGCGCTGTCACGGAAAATGACGGTGCGATGAAGGTTGGCGCCGCCGGGCATGGAAGTCCACTCGAAGCCGTGCAGCGTGGTGAACACACCAGGCTGGTTCCACTTCTCGGATGCCGCAGTGGCGTGCTCCCAAGCCGCGGCCGTGAGCTTGCTCGCGTCGAAGACAGGCTTGCCGCTCTGCGTAGAAACTACCGCTTCGATCCCGGCCCGGGCACCCTCCTGAACGCCCGCCTTGGACATCTCGTACCACCGTTTGCCCTGTGGGATGGCGAGGAGCGCGGGGTCTCCGGTACGAAGTTGATCGGAGATGCCCATATACTCCGCATGATCGGTGATGGAGACCCAGTCCAGCGGCCGGTCCTGTTTGAAGCGCACGCCATTGTCCATTACGACTTCTCCGCCTGTCGCGACTCGGAACAGGTCATCGGGTGTCAGCGTTGTCCCAAACATTCCAGCGTCGAAGGAGAAGGAGGTGTGGACGTGGGCAACTCCCCAATACACCCTGTTAGGAAAAGTCTGGCCCACGTTTGGGGAAAACTGCCCGCCTCCGACGACCGCCGCCGGTGCTGGCTTGACCACCGCCACCTTGGCCGTTTCCTGCGGTGGCGCGGCCTGCTTCTCGCACCCCGCCATATAACTCCCAATCACTCCGAGGCCGACCGCCGCAACAGCTGCGATGGCCGCGCTGCGCAAACGTGCATCCCAATTCATGGCTCTCTCCTTTGGGTCAACCCCCGTTTCTAGTACGCGCCAATCTTTTGGTAATTTGAATTTGTCGTAGTGACCACCAACTGCTTCGCGGTCGCGTTCAGAACGGTTTGCGACTCGTAGTTCGTTCCATCCGGCAGGCTTGCCATCTGCACCTGCAACGTCACAACATCCTTTTCCTCACCCATATACGTGTTGATGTTCAAGCCGGTGATTTTCTTGCTGGCAGTGTCGAACGTGAGCGTCATCTTGTCGCCGGGTTGCGCATAATCACTGAAAATCAGATTCACTGCGCCCGGTACCGGGTTCAGCGACACTTTGCCCGCCTGGTACGCTGCCTGCATTTTCTGTGGGTCGGGTGGCACGTACATGGCGAGGACCGCCTTCACGTCCTGCATGTAATCTTTCATTTCCGCTTTCTTCTTCGCGATGATCTTCTGTTTCATCCTGCCGCCGCTCGGTTGTTCCGGCGGAGGGCCAATCATCGTCTTTTGGACCTTTCCGTCGGGGCCGTACACGCAACTGTTCTGCGTCGGGGGCTTCGCATCTCCCTTCAACGTGAGCTGGGTTGTTTCGACCCATTGATACTGCCGGATCTTCTGCTTGTTTTCCGCGGCAGCCTGCTTCGCGGCCGCAACCTTCTGCTGAATTTCAGGATTTTGAGGAAGTGCTGGGAAAGCAGCCAGAAGCGTTAAGGCACCGATGATTATCATGCGTTCCTTCTTCCAATTCATTTGAACTCTCCTTGGTTTTAGCGCCTATAGTCTCGGAAGGACAAAAACTTGGTCGCCAAGATTGCATTTAACTCCTCTGCGGCATTTCTTTGAAGCAAAGCGAGGACCAAACTCCCAACCCCGAATGAAGTGCAACTGCCTCCTATAAAATGGCGATGAAACTATGGCAATCGCTGCCAACTGTGCAGTCTCGACTACAAGATGGTGAATTTCTCACCGAACAGTTCTCCGCGCTCTAGTTCCTTCCGGATACTGCCACTTTTGGGCTCCGGAACGAATTGTCAGAAGTACCAATGGTAAAACTCGTGGTTTCTGTCACGATGAGGCTTGGTGGCGCCCCCTCAAACAAGGCTAGCTCACCACTATACTCTTCGCCGCGCCGGTCTAACCGATTATCCGGCTGTGTTTGTTGCAAAGGGAGGGATTGAAATGCTTCGAAGAACATTTCGCTGTCTGGCCTTAATTGTCCGGCCTGGAAACGTGAGAAAGACCTTTCTGCAAGAATACTCTCAAGCGGAACAGCAGCCGGTTCATTGCCGCAGTTCCCGTCCACTGCTCTTCTCTTTTATCGTCAGTTTCTTGTTGATCGGTTTAGCCTGTGGCTGCGGTTCCAGCAAACCAACCACCGCCATCACCAATGATCCCGATCAACTTCTCCGGCAAATGTCCGACAAGCTTGCTCAGGCAAAAAAGCTCAGCTTCAAAGTCGACCGCAAGCTGGACGCGGCTTTGGTTGAGGGACGAAACATTCCAGAGAGCGCGCAGATAACAATCTCTGTTTCTCGACCCGGCAAGTTTCTGGCGAAGGCGGACAGTCAGGACAATGTTCGCCAATTCGTTTTTGACGGCCAGAATCTTTCGGTTTACGACGCGACGATGAACCTGTACGCCACGGTGCCCGAGCCGGGCACGATTGATGAAGTGGTGGCGAAGATCAACGAAAAATACGGGTTCACACCGCCTTTGGCCGAGTTCATGCTCAGCGATCCTTATGGAGCGCTGAAGCCACGAATCAAAAGCCAGGCTTACAAGGGCAGAGAGACTGTTGGCGGCGTCGAGTGTCATCACCTGAGTCTGGGCGGCGACGTGGCTGACTCAGAGCTCTGGATCGGCGTCGCTGATCTGCTGCCGCGCAAACTGGTGGCGACGTTCAAAAATCGCGAGGGCGGTCCCCAACTCCAGGCTGATTTTTCAGATTGGAATCTGGCTGCCACGCTCGACGACAACTTCTTCACCTTTGTGCCGCCGAAAGACGCGGAGAGCGTCGAAATGGTAACCGAGGCCCAAATGCAAGAAACCGCGGCAAAAATGGCTGCGAAGCATAAATAACGCGCACCAGTCTCCAACAAAGAATGAGACGAAAGGACTATAACGATATGAAACCAACAATTAGCCGATTCCGCGGGACGACAACCGCCCGTGAACTGAGCACATTCCTGGTGAGGGTTGCCATTCTTGCCGCCGTGTTACTGACCAGTGTGTCTATCGCGCGTGCGCAGGTTTACGGTGTCGCCAAGAAAACGACGGTAGTGAGCACCCCGCATGGGACTGCGGCCGTTAGCAAAACCACGGTCGTCACCGGCGGAGGCACAGCCACCAAAACCACGGTCGTCACAACTGGAAACACTTTGCCACATGGCTACATCGCTGTGCTGCCTGGTGGTTATCACGCGGTTTATGTTTCGGGCGTCCGCTACTACACCGTGGGCGGCGTTTACTACCGCCCGCAAATGTACCAGGGCCACACCGTCTATGTAGTAGTCCGCCTATAGGTTGATGTGCGCCGCCGGCATGCCGGTTCATCTGCATCTGATTGACTCCGAGATTGGGGTCTTGCCATTGAACGACAACGACGATCTATATCGTGACCTGGTTGAAAACAGTCGCGATTTGATTTGTACCCATGACTTGAATGGCGCTCTGCTAACCGTCAATCAAGCCGCTGCACGAGCCCTCGGCTATGACGTCAGCGAACTCGTGAACCGCAATCTGCGCGAACTCCTCAGCCCTAAGGTTCACAAGGAGCTAGATATTTATCTCGCCGACCTGAGAGAAAAACAGTCCGCCTGCGGAACCATAGAGTTATGGACCAAGAGCGGCGAGATTCGCATTTGGGAATATTCCAGCACGCTGCGGACCGCCGGTGTTCAGGTTCCATTCGTCCGTGGGATGGCCCACGACATCACCAATATTTTGAATTCTCAGAAGGCCTTGCGCGAGAGCGAAGAGCGCCTGCGTATCGCCGCTGAAGTCGGCAGGATGTACGCATGGGAATGGGACCCCATAACCGACGCAGTTCGGCGCTCCGCGGAATGTGAGGCCATTCTTGGCGTGAGTGGTCCCGCCGGAGAAAGCGTTGCTAAAGATTTTTTCGCTTTAATCCACCCGGATGATAAAGCCGGCCTATGGAAATTAGCCACTTCCTTGACTCCCGATTCCCCCTCCTATCGGACGGAGTATAGAAGGTTTCGCCCGGAGGGCGGCATGCTCTGGCTGGGCGAGAGCGGCCACGCGACTTTCGACGAAGCCGGCAAAATGGTCCGCCTGATCGGCATGACCGCGGATATCACCGAACGCAAGCACGCGGAAGAGGAGCTCGCCAAGATTGGAG
>JBARBI010000018.1:0-3472 GCA_049792875.1 Candidatus Sulfotelmatobacter sp. | reverse complement strand
CGGTTGGACACGGGCCATCGCTGGGCGAGGAAAGAATGCCGGCCGTGGGATTGACGAAGTTGGCGAAGTCTACAAGGCAGTTGATGCCCGGCAAGACGATGCGCATGGGAGTGAATCCCGGCCAGATGACGAAGTTCTTCAGATAGTTTACGTCCACGCCGAATTTGGCGACGTGGTTTCCTTTTACCCAGGCGACGTTATCGGAAAATTGGACGCGGCTTTCGTAGATGGCATCGAGAACGCCGAAGTTGTGGCCGAACAGGAGAGTGTTGGGGATGTCGAGGTTGGGCTCTCCGGTGGTGCCGGGGAAATTGTAGTGACGGCGGGCCCATTGGACGAGAACGCTGTTGACAAGATTGGGCGAGAGATTCGTGTTCAAAGTGCCGACTAGCGCTTGGTCACGCAGGAAAACGTCGTGACCGCTGCTGGGAGCGCCGATGCCGCCGCCGTCGAGAGTGCTGCCGACGAGCTGATTGAGATCGCGGGCATCCTCAATCGAGTAGCGGACGGAGAGACGATTATTCTGATTGAATTCGTGATCGATTTTGATGATGCCGTAGTCGTTGTCTTTGGTCTTGAGAATGTTCAGATTCTCGGGCGCGATTCCCAGAGCTTCTTTGGCCTGGTTGATCAGGGCCAGGTTGGTGGAGGGCGAGCCGTCGAGCAGGGTGATGGGCTCGAGCAGCGTGGTGGGATATGTGGGGGCTTCCCCGCGGCGCTGGCCTTCATAGTTGGTGAAGAAGAAGGTTTTGTCTTTTTGGATGGGGCCGCCGATGGTGGCGCCGAATTGATTTTGGCGCAGGGCATCGGATTGCGGAGCGACTTGCAGGAGCGAGCGGGCATCGGTGGCGCTGTTCTGGAGATAGTCGTAGAGAGAGCCGTGGAAATCGTTGCCGCCGGATTTGGTGACGATGTTGACGATGCCGCCGAGGGCGCGGCCGTATTCGGCGCCGAAGCTGTTGTTGACTACGCGGAATTCGCTTACGGCTTCTTGCGGCGGAGTGGAACGCTGCGAGCCTGTGGCGGTGTTGATGTTGTCGGCGCCGTCGACGGTGACTTCATTGCTTAGGTCGCGCATGCCGGCGAAGGAGACGCGGGTGACTTCGAATTCTGTGATGGTGGATTGCAGGCTGGTGCGGCCGGTGGCTACGCCTGGGGTGAGCAGGGCGAAATCGGTGAAGAGACGGCCGCTGATGGGGAGAGAGTCGATTTGCTTGGTGTCGATCACCTGGCTGACTTCGGTGCGGGAGGGTTCGATTACCGGGGCTTCGCCGGTTACTACTACTTGCTCGCCTTTGGTGGCGACTTTGAGGACGACGTCGACGGTGGCGCTTTGGCCTACCGTTAGGACGAAGCCGGTTTGCGTGTAGTTGGAGAAGCCGGTGAAAGAAACTTTTAGTTCGTAGCGGCCCGGGGCGAGGTTGGGCAGTACGTAGAAGCCGGAGTCATTTGTGACCGTGGTGTAGACACGATTGGTATCCATTTCGCGCAGAGAGACGGTGGCTTTGCCTACGGCGCCGCCGCTTTCATCGTGAACGGTGCCGTTGAGCTGAGCGACGGTGATTTGCGCGGCTGCTGGATGAACGCTGATGAAGCAGAACGCGAGAACCAGAATTGCCAAGAGAGTGATGCGTGCCCTCATAGGACACTCCTTTCAAGACATTCGATAAAAGATGGCCGCGCCGCGAAATGAAAATAGAGACGATTCACAAGTGGAATTGTGAATTTCCAGAGCTCGCCCAGTTTTTGGTGACCCCACCGTGAGCGGAGAATGGTTTGTAACCGGAAAAGTGTCCAATACATGTTGGGTCTGGAAATCATACCTGGAAGGTATCAGGGCGTTTCGGCTTGGTCGATGCCCCGCGGTGACGACGGCGATGGCTCGGGACGATATGCCGCGCTGCTGGCTTGGGATTGTTTCTATGGCACTAGAGATTTGGGATTGCCCGCGAGAGAAAATATTCGGGATGGAATTGTGATTGGCGAGCGCCTGTGTGAAGCGCTGCGACCCGCATTCCACCGAGCGATAATCGCCCATGTTATACTCCCGCGGCATTTGCCGGAAACTGCAAGATTCTATGCCCGGTTGGCTCGGGAAGAAAAGAATTTCTGTGATTTCGTTGCCGGAAGTGTTCAACGTGGCAAGGCACCTGGTGGACCGCAATGTCCAGGAGGGGCGCGGGGAGAAGATTGCCATTGAGTGCGGCGATTTGCGGGTGAGTTACCGGGAATTGCTGGAGCGGGTGAACCGGGCGGGGAATTTTTTGCGGGGGTTGGGAGTGCGGCGCGGGGAACGCGTGGCGTTGCTTTTGATGGATACGCCGGAATTTTTTTATTGCTACTTTGGGGCCATCAAGATTGGGGCGGTGGCTGTGCCGGTGAATCCGTTTCAGAAGGCTAAGGATTGTTTTTATGTTTTGAAAGATTCGGCGGCGCGGGTCGTGGTGGTGGAGGCGGAGTTGTTGGCGCAGTTGGAATTGGATCCGCGCGAGGGGTTGCCGGAATTGAAGGACGTTGTCGTGGCTGGAGGGGCGCGGGCTGGTTTCGTTTCTTTGAGCGACGGGTTGGATTCTGCTTCGGATTTGCTCGACGCGGAAGTTACCCGGCGGGATGATCCGGCTTTTTGGCTTTATTCTTCCGGGAGTACCGGCTCGCCTAAGGCTTGCGTGCATTTGCATCGGGATATGGTGGTTTGCGCGGAGCTTTATGCGCGAAATATCTTGCGGATGAATGAGAGCGATCGTTGCTATAGCGTGGCGCGGCTTTACTTTGCTTATGGATTGGGGAATGCGGGGTATTTTCCTTTGGCGATGGGGGCTACGACGATACTTTCGCCTTCGCGGCCTTCGCCTGCGGGGATTTATGCGGATGTGGAGCGCTACCGGCCTACCTTATTTTTTTCTGTGCCTTCGAATTATGCGGCGCTCTTGGCACATCATGCGGCAAATGGACGGGAATTTGATTTTTCTAGCGTGCGGCAGGCGGTTTCGGCTGGGGAATCTTTGCCTGCGCCGCTTTTTGAGCGATTTAAGGAACGATTTGGGGTGGAGATTTTGGATTCTTTGGGATCTACCGAAACTTTGCAGATGGTGATTGCGAATGCGCCTGGGGATGTGCGGGCGGGATCTAGCGGGAAAGTGATTCCTGGGTATGAGGCGAAGATTGTGGATGAGAATGGCGGGTTGGTGGCGCGCGGGGAGATTGGGAATTTGATGGTTAAGGGGGATTCGATTTGTGCTGGATATTGGGGGCAGCCGGAGAAGACTCGGGCGGCTTTTGAGGATGGATGGTTTCGGACTGGGGATAAATATCATCAGGATGCGGATGGGTATTTTTGGTATGCGGGGCGGTCGGACGATACGTTTAAGGTGAATGGGCGGTGGTTGAGTCCTGCGGAAGTGGAGAGTGCTTTGATTGCGCATCCGGCGGTTTTGGAGGCGGCGGTGGTGGCGCGGGAGGATGAGGGTGGATT
>JBARBI010000017.1:0-30473 GCA_049792875.1 Candidatus Sulfotelmatobacter sp. | reverse complement strand
GTGAGCACGATCTCCGCGCCGAAGGCAAGCAACAGGACGCGCCGCTCAAGGCTCATGGTCTCGGGCATCGTCAGAATCAGCTTGTAACCTTTAACCGCGGCGACAAACGCGAGACCGATGCCGGTATTTCCGCTGGTCGGCTCGATGAGCACGGTCTTGCCGGGCTGGATTTTTCCTTCCCGCTCGGCCTCGGCAATCATGCTGACGCCAATGCGGTCCTTGACGCTGGCCACGGGATTCTGGCTTTCGAGTTTGGCCACGACTTCAGCGACACAACCTTCGGTGACCTTGTTCAGTCGCACCAGAGGTGTGTGGCCAATCAGTTCGGTGACATCTTTCGCGATTCTCATAGTCGGTTCCCTCCATAGGGCTCGGCACGGCGGATTTTCCGCGGCGCTCCCTTATGTCCAGCAATACTACCAACCTGCTGGTATATCGTGGACGGCCTGAAAGACTGCCCGCGAATGGAGAATGCGGTCAGTGACGAAATACACTCGCCTTGTTAGATGTGAGTGACCGGTGTCGGCAGCGGAAGTTCGCACTCTTCCGGATGCTCAACAACCGTGTTCTGTCCGCAGGACAAACCCAAAATAGTGATCTTGCGGAGATTCAGCTGCGCGTCTTTAGATCAAGGTATGTTATTTGCTATCAATATTTTACGTGGATTCCAGTTCGAATGTTGAATCCTTGCAATTACTACTTGTTTTTGGCCATTTAATGGTGGTAATGTTCCCGGCCTATCTGGGGGTTTCGGGCGCATCGTCCTGGTTTTCGGTGATGTCTTTCGTCGGTGCTGATCCCGATTCCCGGTGGCTTCTCAGGAAAGAGCCGTAGCAAGACAGAAGTTCCCGCTAGTCGTCGCGGGATCAGTCTTCGATCCAGGAGGGCTTCGCAATGCGCATCCGTGGCCAGATGTCTTACTCTCTGCTCGCTGTTCTCCTTGTCAGTTCGGCCGTGCTCTGGCTGAGCAACTCTCCGCTCGCTTGGGCGCAATCAACCTCGACCGGCACCCTCGCCGGAACGGTGACCGACCAAAGCGGCGCGCTTGTGAATGGCGCGACAGTCACCCTCACCGATGCCTCCACGAAGACCTCGCATTCGGTCGCAACCAATGAGGCCGGACGATACGTCTTCGTCGATGTTGCCCCAGGCACATACGCACTGAGCATCAGCAAGCAAGGCTTTTCTACCACCAAGACGCAAGCCACGGTGCAAGTCGGGAGCGCGACCACGGTGAACATGGCCTTGCACGTGGGTACCAGCAATGTTGTGGTCGAAGTCACGGCGGCCAGTTCCGAACTGCAGACTATGAACGCCACCGTGGGCAACACCATCACTAGCGCCGCGCTGGACGCGCTGCCCAGCATAGGCCGTGACGTCAGCACCTTCGTTGAACTGCAGCCCGGGGTCAGCCCCGAGGGCAGCGTCGGAGGGACGGTCAACGATCAGAGCTATTTTTCGCTCGACGGCGGCAACAACAGCAACGACATGGACGGCAACATGTCCACCTATACCAGCACCTACGCCGGCGACCCAACCGGCGGTATTGCTGCGCAGAACACTTTCTACCTGACCGGTCAACCGACCGGCGTAATGCCGACGCCGCAAGACAGCGTTGAGGAGTTCAAAGTCAATACTGCCGGGCAGACTGCCGACTTCAATAGCTCGTCTGGCGCCGAAGTCAAGGTCGTTACCAAACGCGGCACCAGTTCCTGGCACGGCACGGCGTACGACTATTATCTCGACAACAACTGGTCCTCAAATTCGTGGCAATCGGCCGGCAACCTCCCGAGTTTCCATTACAACCGGTTTGGGGGAGCGATTGGCGGCCCGCTCATCCCAAAGGACCTCTTGGGGGGAAAGACCTACTTCTTTTTCAACTATGAGGGTTTTCGCTGGCCCGACAACTCCGTGAGCATTAATCGGGATGTCCCGTCGCCGCGCCTGCAGGTCGGCCTGCTCACCGACCCGGTGACGGGCACGATTTACAACCTCAACCCTACCGCGGTGATGGACCCTGTTACCAATACCTCCATCGCGGCCAACAGCGGTTGTGCAGGTCCTTGCGACCCGCGTGGGATCGGCATTAATCCGCTCGTTCAACAGGTTTGGCAAAAGTATGAGCCCGCTTCTAATTTCAATTGCATCAACACTCTCTGCGACAGCGTCAACGTGCTCGGATTCACCTCCAATGTGAAGCTGCCCCAGAAGACCAATTTTATGGTGGGGCGACTGGATCATGACTTTTCGCAGAAGTGGCACTTCATGTCCAGTTATCGGTATTTCAAGTTCGGGTTAAATGCCACATCCGATCAGGTTGACATCGGCGGCTTTTTCTCCGGCGATAAAGTGGGCAACCCAGTCAGTCAGTCCAGTGACCCGCAGCAGGCATGGTATTTTGTCGCGGGTCTAACGACTAACATCTCGCCCAACGTCACGAATGACTTTCATTACAGCTTCCTTCGTAACTGGTGGCAGTGGGGCAGAGCAGGAGACACACCTCAATTGCCGGGACTGGGAGGGGCGCTGGAAATATTTTCCGGCGAGTCTCACACCGAAAACCTTGGTCCCTACAACGTGAACACCCAGCAGACACGAACCCGCTTCTGGGATGGACACGACCAGATGCTTCGCGACGACGTTTCGATGCTGAAAGGCAATCACCTGCTGCAGTTCGGTGGCCAGTACCAGCATAACTTCAACTGGCACGAACGCACAGACAACGGCGGCGGCATCAATTACCAACCGGTGTATCAGCTTGGGCTCGGCGCCAACGGCTCGGGGATGGCGACGGACTCGGATTTGCCATTTTGTACGACTTCGAGTATCCAAAACTGCCCTGCTCTCGCCGCCGGCGCGCTGGGTATCGTTTCAATTGCGCAGATTGCATACACCCGCGCGGGCTCGAATCTAGCGTTGAATCCACCCCTGACACCAGCTTTTGACCAGAGCACGATTCCTTACTACAACGTCTACTTCAGCGACACTTGGCACATGAAGCCTACCTTCACCCTCAGCTACGGCTTGGGTTGGACGCTGGAGATGCCGCCGGTGGAGAAGAACGGCAAGCAGGTTGAGCTGGTGGATCAGGCAAACCAGTTGCTTGATCTTCAGGCCTACTTGAACTCGCGCAAACAGGCTGCCCTGCAAGGCGAAGTCTACAATCCCATGGTCGGATTCAACCTCGTGGGGAATACCGAGAACGGACGAAAATACCCCTACGATCCTTTCTACGGTGAATTCAGCCCGCGGATCGCCGCAGCGTGGAGTCCTCGTTTTGACGGCAATTCCACGATGGGTAAAGTGTTCGGTCATGAGGATACCGTCATTCGTGGCGGCTATGGCAGGGTTTACGGCCGGCTCAATGGAGTAGATCTGGTGCTGGTACCTCTTCTTGGTACTGGATTAATTCAGCCGGTGCAAAATTTCGTCCCCGTGGCGAACGGCAGCGCTTGTCCGGGTGGCGCCGCCACTTGTGCCGCCAATGTCTTCCGAATTGGCGTCGACGGTCTGACCGCGCCCATTCCGGCGGCCAGCCCGACTCTCCCACAACCCGACTTTCCCGGATTCAACGCCATCGCAGCGGGCGCGGGTGAGTCCTTGGATCCGCATTTCCGACCCAACGTCGTGGACTCGTTCGATTTCACGATTCAGCGACAGCTCTCGCGGAAGCTCACTCTTGAGGTCGGCTACATCGGGCGCAGAATTACCCACGAGTACCAACCCGTCAATATCAACGCAGTGCCTTACATGATGACCCTGGGACTGCCGGGTGGGCCGAAGCAGAGATTCGATCAAGCGTACGCCAACGTGGTGATGCAGTATTGCGGTGGCTTTGCGGGAATGGCCGGTGGAGGCTGCGCCAAAAACGCGGGCGCCGTGACAGCACAGCCCTTCTTCGAAGCCGCTCTGTCCGGTACGGGTTACTGCGCGCCGGGGAACTGTACCGCTACCATGGTGGCCAATGAAGGCAACAACCTTGCGGGCCAGCAAGTCTGGACGTTGTGGAGCGATCTGGATGCCGGTGTGGGTTGCCCCACGGTCGGTTGCTCCTCGTCTGGCGGGGGAGGAGATGCCTTCAATTTCCCGCGCAGCATGATGAACACTCCCATCGCCGGCTCTGCGTTTGGGAGCCAAGGCCAGCTCACATCGGGAGTAGGAGTCAACGCCAGCGTAGGCCATGGAAACTACAATGCTGCTTTTGTTACGCTCAAGATGGCCGACTGGAAGGGCATGACGATGCAGTCGAACTTCACCTGGTCCAAGGCCCTGGGTACCGGGGCCTTCGTTCAGGCCACCAGCGGGTACTCTCCGGATGATCCCTTCAATTTGAATGAAATGTACGGCAAGCAGTTTTATGATCGCAAGTTCGTGTACAACATGTTCATCGTGTATAGCCCACCCTTCTACAAGGGCCAAACGGGGGCGAAGGGACGACTCCTCGGCGGTTGGACGTTTTCGACGGTATTCACTACGGGGAGTGGCCAGCCGCTCCAGATCTGGACCTCGGGTTTCTCCGGTCAGGAATTCGGTGGGATGGACGGAATCAACTTCAACAGCCTCGCAACCGCTGTCCCGATTGCACCCATTCAAAGCGGCCACGCATACGGTACGCCGGGATCAAACGGCGTTGGCACAGGGGGGTTCCCGGTCAATATATTCAAGAACCCAGAAACCGCGTTCAACAGCTACCGCAACCCGATTCTCGGTATAGACACAAGAGATACCAACTATCTCACCGGCCTGGCGTATTGGAACATGGATTTCAGTGTTCGGAAAAACATAAAGCTTACCGAACAAGTGGCCTTTGAGTTCCAGGCTGTCTTCACGAATCTCTTGAATCACAATCAGTGGCTCGATCCTCCGCAGCCCTGGGGTCTGTTCTCCGGATCTAGTTTCGGCAATTTAGGTGGCTCGGCGCAGGGGGTCATTGGCGGCAACCGAACGATTCAGTTGGCCGCCCGCGTACGGTTCTAAATCATCCACCGGAGGTGCTGCCGTCTGACGCCTCCCATCAGTCAAAAGGCCGCTCCCACGGGGGGCGGCCTTTAGTCTTTGCGGAATGGGCACTCGGTCCGGGGGCCTCGCTTTTTCACTCGGACTCGCGAAAGCGGCCTACCGGTGCGCTAGCCCGTAGCCGACCGCGCCGGCAGAGCCTCCGATGTTGATGAAGGAGACGGCCCGCTCCAGCTTGTGGTGACCGGTCTTGTGAAAGAAGTAGCTCAGACCGATCACGCCGGCAGTTTCGCCGACAAAGTTCACGGCCAGTCCTGCCGTGGAGCGACCGAACCCGCGCACCACCGGATTCAACTCCTGGCCGCCACTTTGCAGGTTGGCACGAGTAACGACGAAATCCGCGCCATTCATCGCGGCGGCCGCCATGAACAACACGCGATTCTGCTTGTCCCAGAACTGGTGCTCGGAGCCTACGAGTGACGGCGTGACTACCACCGGCGGCGCAGCTTCCACGGACGGCGTCGGGGCTTCCGGAAGCGGTCCTGAAGCAAGCAAGGCATGGTCTAGAGGAGCCTGGCCATGCACGACTTGACCAAGGGCGACGGCAACCACTAGCGCCAAAGCGCTCATGCGGAAGATTTCAAGGAATCTGCGGAAGGTCATAAGTGCCCACCACGATCGGCGCAGCACCCAGGACGGCGCAATCGGGAGACCGCGCGCACCACATTAGAATCGCGGCAAGCTGCTCACAATCAACCTTTTAGTTTGTGTTTCGAATGAGAGTCGTATGCGCTGTGCACTCTTTTGCATGTCTTCGCCCGCGGTTTACCTTCGGAGCAGGGGCGCTCATTTCTTGTAGACAACTCCGCCCTTCATCACAAACGAAACGTTTTGCAAGACGTTGACATCCTGCAACGGGTCCCCTGACACAGCGATCACATCCGCCAAATAGCCAGGCTCCAGCAGCCCGATCTGCCCCTCCCAGCCGAGCAGTCTCGCCCCGTTGAGCAGATCCGCTTGCAGCACGGCGAGGGGGGACATGCCGTACTTCACCATCAGCACAAGCTCGCGCGCCTGAGTACCATGAGGAAACGGACCTACGTCGGATCCCACGGCCATCGGCACTCCCGCGGCGATTTGCTTTTTGAACTCCTGCACTTTCACATCTAGCATGCGATGCTGGCGCGCGCCCTGTTCGGGCGTGGCGGCGTGCTCGGCAAAATATTCGAAGATCGCGAACGTCGGGACGGCGAAAATCTGCTTCTCTTCCATCAGTTGCATGGTCTCTTCGCTCAGCTGATCGGCATGGTCAATGGACGCCACGCCCGCCTGCGCGGCGTAGAGTGTGCCCGGTTCTCCGGTGGCGTGTACGGCTACGTGCCGGCCCACCCGCGCCGCTTCTTTCACGGCCGCTTCCAGTTGCGGTTCCGTGTACTGATACGGGGTCGAGAGTTTTCCATCCCGCAGCGAATCAGCCCCGGTCTCATAGATCTTGATGAAATCGGCACCTTCCTTGAACTGCTGCCGCATGACCGCAACCAGTTCATCCGCGCTGTTGGCGTAGTTCGCGTTGGGGAGAACGCGCTGCTCCGGGTTGAACCCCAGGGCATCCTCGTGTCCGCCGAGGATGTTGATGGCGTTGCCGCTGATGCGCAGTCGGGGGCCGGGAATGCGGCCTTCATCAATCGCGTTGCGAACAGCCGTGTCGGCCGAGCCTGCGCCTTCGGTGCCCATGTCACGTTCCGCGGTGAAGCCCGCCATCAGGTCTTCACGTGCCGCCAGTGTTGCGGTGATCGTTCGCTCCGGCACCGATTCCTGCACGGTCTGCAGATCCTCCGCGCCGGGATGGAGGAAAAGATGGATGTGCGCATCAATCAGACCGGGAAGGAGTGTGCGATCGCCCAGGTCAATCACTTCTGCGGCAGCGGGATGCTTGACCGTGGTCCCTGCTTCGACGATGCGTTCACCCTGCACCAGAACTTCTCCCGGCTTAATGACCTTTCCGGTCTTGACGTCCAGCAGGCGCGCGGCTCGCAGCACGATCGGGTGAGCCGGGGCAGACTGCGACTGGGCCACAGCGTTGCCGATGAGAATTAAGAACGATAGTGACGCGAAAACCATGCTTCGGGTAGTCATATCGCCCGCGATGGTACCACCCCGAATCGTTCCATGGCCAGAAAGCAGCAGCAGGTAGCGCCACCGTCCCGGCGACTGTGGGGAACACGTCTTCTCCGAGCCGCGCTGAGAACAAGAACCTTCGACGAACGCCGTTTGAGATACCCACTTTTGCCGCAAAGAACGCGGCCAAAATGGGGCACCCAAAGATTGTTGACATCGCGGTGAGCCGAAAGTCCTGTGATGCGAATCACAAGTTGCAGTAAGACTGGTCACAGGGCGGTTCACGCCGGACAGGCGAAACTGAATCAGGTTATGAACGACTTTGGGGTCCTCACCAATCGCAAGCGTGTCTTGATCGCCCTCGCCCACTCCTTCGTCTTCGTGGGGATTGCGCTGCACGGGTTCGCTTCGCCCAAGGCCGGAGTCCCATTCCACGGTGTTGGCGCAACCGCGGATCTCATTCTGATCGCCATCTACCTGACCGTGGCGTCGATCCTGGCTTGGCTGGTGAGTATCGCGCGCTGCGGGAGAGAACGCGCATATTTCGCTCTGTGCGCCGGCAGTGCGACCTTTGGCCTGGTGCGGAGCATTTTCGGAGACGCCGCCCTGCCGGTCGCCCAGTATTTGCGCGTGATCCTGCTGACTTCCGCGGTAGTGGTAGGCAGCTGGATTTTCCGTTCTTTCTCGCGCCCGGTTGCGGAAAACGCAGCGGCCGACTGAAGCCTCCCTCAGAAAAAAGCCGCCCGGCATTAGCCCCGGGCAGCTGTACATGAAAGTCGGGCGAGGTTGGCCTCGACTGTGTTCCTTGATCGCTCTCTAAGACAAGAAGAACTCTTTCGTCAGCGTGGCCCAGTCTTCGTCGGGCAGATGTGCCGTGATATCGTCGACCGCCACGCCGCCATCCTGTGCCAGTGCGCCCACCGCCATCGGCATTCGGCTTTGCAGCCGCAGCGCGGACGATTCAGTCCACAACCGCGCCAGGGTGCCGCCCATCAGGTTGCGGAAGTTGATCTTCGCGTCGGGGGCCTGTACGGTCAACAGCCAGCCGTCTCCATAAGGATCCTTCCGCGCGAGCTCCGGATTTTTCATCACTGCCTCGTTGATGTCGGTCACCGTGCCTTCGATCGGCGAGACCATGTCCACCGAATGGCCGTCGCGGAAGATCGTCCAGATCTTCTGTCCCTGGCGAACCCAGCGACCGCGCTGCGGCAGGGCGATGCTCTCAATCTTTCCCACCAGTTTCGATGCGAAATCGTCCATGCCCACCCGCACCAGCTCTCGGCTCTCGCTCAACGCCCAGGCGTGTCCCGGGTGATAGCGCAGGTTCTCTGGAACCTGAAAGCCTGCGACCATCGCCGGAACAACGCGCGATGCCGATTCCCGAGTTGCTGTCTCGAGCACAGGCTGCTTCGTGAGTTGTTTCTGTCCACGCACGTAGTCAATGAGTAGAAAGATTGCGAATGTAAGCAGCACCAGGATGACTGTCATAACCCCACCTCGCCCGGAGTTCCCCTTTGTTTGTTTCTGGGTCACTCACGTTTTTACTAAGGCAATCGCCAGACCAAACTCAGACCGGCTGCGGACTGCGCCAACCCACACAAGCATCCTGAACACAATGAATGAGATCGAGGACAGCTCGTCTGCACCGACGCGAAACATGCGCAAAAGCAAATCAGTGACTCACGATGAAGATCGCAACAGGAATCGTGGTGGTTGGCTTGACTCGCGACACGCGTCCCATCCGAAGTAGCACGCGCTCAAGGACTTGACCCAAACCAATCGACTGATGTGATTCGCATCACCACGCTGTTGCAAAAGACAACGTGAAACCGAGCATTCCGACGATGCGAAACCCTATTGATCAGCGTCACGTGCAAAAGTGATGCAGGTCACGGCTGAGAAAGGCTTCATTGTTGAGAATCTTAGCTGTCTGAAGCTGCTGATTTTCGCGACAGCCTCTGATTGGATGAGGTAAGCAGCTTGAGCGGGCCCGATTCCCGTCTCCGGTTACGCCGGTAATCGCTCCTACCCTCCTCATTCAGCTCAGGCGTAGGTCGAAAGGATTTCCGGACGACTCTGTCTAGCGGGACAGCCACGTCCGGAGAAGAACTTCATGAGCAAAGCACTCTTATACGATGCAACGATCTGTATCGGCTGCAAGCAATGCGAACAGGCTTGCGCTGGGCAAAACAAACTTCCGTACGACGACGCGATCGCCGCCGAGCAGATACAGTCTGACCATAAACTGACAGTAGTGCTCATGCGCGGCGACAAGTTTATGCGCCGCCTGTGCATGAACTGCGCCGAGCCGTCCTGCGCTTCCGTTTGTCCGGTCGGTGCGCTTCAGAAAACTGCCCTCGGACCTGTTACCTACGACGCCTCGAAGTGCATGGGCTGCCGCTACTGCATGGTGGCGTGCCCGTTCAGCGTCCCCAAATACGAATGGGGCAAGCTCATTCCCAAAGTGCAAAAGTGCACCATGTGCCCCGATCGCGTGGGCCAGGGAAAGCCGACCGCGTGCGCGGAAATCTGTCCCACCGGCGCGACTAAGTTCGGCGAGCGCGACGAACTGATTGCCGAAGCTCAGAAACGGATTCACGACAACCCGGGCAACTACGTAGACCACGTTTATGGGATCGAGGAAGTCGGCGGCACGTCGGTCCTGCTGCTTTCCGCTGTTCCGTTCGAGACCTTTGGCTACCACACCAACATTTCCAAAGATCCTCTCCCCATGCTGACGTACCGAGTCCTATCCCATATTCCCGACTTCGTTCCCCTGGGCGGAATGGTGCTCGGCGGCATCTGGTGGATCACGCACCGGCGGGAAGAAGTTGCCCTGGCCGAAGGACCGAAGCCTACGGCCGACAGGAAAAATGGGAGGAAGCCATGATGGCCCGCACCTCGACGTTCAAGCTCAGCTTCTGGAAGCTGGTCTTTCTGGTCTTGATGGCCGGCGGCTTCTACGCCACCTTCGTGCGTTTCACCCAGGGTCTGGGCGCCTCGACTCACCTCAGCGATCAATTTCCCTGGGGTATCTGGATCAGCTTTGACGTGCTGTGCGGCGTCATGCTGGCTGCAGGCGGTTTCACGCTCACCGCCGCCGTCCACATTCTTAACATCAAGCGGCTGCACTCCATCATCCGGCCCACGATTCTCACAGCATTCCTCGGCTACATCCTGGTGTGCGCTGCTCTGATGTTCGACCTGGGCAAGCCCTACAACATATGGCATCCGCTGATCATGCGGAATCCGCACTCGGTGATGTTCGAAGTGGCATATTGCGTGATGCTGTACACCACCGTGCTCGCGCTCGAGTTTTCGCCGATCGTGCTGGAGCGCTTCAACCTGCAAAGACCCTTGAAGGTGGTGCGCGCGATTCTGATTCCGCTGGTGATCTGCGGCGTGATCCTCTCTACGCTGCATCAATCGTCGCTGGGCACGCTGTATCTGATTGTTCCCGAGAAGCTGCACCCCTTCTGGTACAGCCCGTTGCTGCCGGTGTTTTTCTTTCTCTCGGCCATTGCCGTGGGATTGGCCATGACCATCTTCGAGTCGTCCCTGAGTTCCAGGCATTTCGGATTGCAACTGGAACTTCCGGTCCTGCAGGAACTCGGCCGGGTTCTGGTGGTGGTGCTGGGAGTGTATGGGATCCTCCGCTTCGAGGACTTGGCCAATCGTGGCGCGCTCAAGCTGGCACTGCAACCCGGATACGAGATGTACCTGTTCTGGCTGGAGATATCCCTCTGCATCATCCTGCCCCTGGCTCTCCTGGTGCAACCCAAAGTTCGATCCAGTCCCAACGGGCTTTACCTTTCCGCCGTGCTGGTCGTTCTCGGTTTCATCACCAATCGCATGAACGTGAGCATCACGGGATTCGAAGGATCGACCGGAGTCCGCTACTTCCCCAAATGGACGGAGTTGGCCGTCACCGGCATGATCATCGCGGTCGGCTTTGCGCTGTTCGGCCTGGCGGTGAAATATCTGCCCATCTTCCCCAAAGAGGAACTGATGCAGGAGCGGCTTACGGAGCAGAAGGCTGCGGTGCCGGACATTTCACCGGTCATGGAGAATGCAGGAGACTGAACCAACTCGCAGTCGCTGGTTGCGCCTGACCTTCACTCTCAGCGCCAAGCTGAACATACTTTTGCTCGGCGCCATGATTGTGATCTTCGCGGCGCTGGGATATCTCAACGTCCGCCTGCACCGCCAGCATCTGGAACAAAACACCCTCCTCAGCGCGGAACGCGTCAGCGACGTCATCAAGCACAGCACCACGGAGTACATGCTGCGCAACGATCAAGAAGGTCTTTACAACTCCATCAAGACCATGGCCGGCGAGCCCGGCGTGGAAAAGATCCGCATCTTCGATCAGGAAGGCAGAATCACCTACACCACCGATTCGGCGGAACAGAACCACGTCGTCGATAAGACCGCCGAAGCCTGCTACGCCTGCCACGCCCAGTCCCAGCCCCTGGCACGCTTGAATCGCCCCGACCGCTTCCGCATTTATCGGAACCCGGCCGGGGGACGCGTCCTCGGCATCATCACTCCCATCGAGAATCAGCCTGCCTGCACCAACGCCGCCTGCCACGCGCATCCCGCGGAACAGAAGATCCTCGGCGTGCTTGATACCAATCTTTCGCTGGCAAAGGCAGACGTCCAACTCGCCGAAAGCAGCCGCCGCATGATTGCCTACACGGGCTGGGCTCTGCTGTTGATCGCGCTCCTGAGCTGGTTCTTTGTCTGGCAAGTCGTGGGCCGCCCGGTCCAGGCGCTGGAACGCGGCACAGATCGACTCGCCGCGGGCGACCTGGGCTACCAGATTGACGTGCAGTCCCAGGACGAAATCGGCGAGCTCGCACACTCCTTTAACGAGATGAGCCGGCAGTTGCACTCGGAGCACACCGAGAACGTCGCTTGGACCCACACGCTGGAAGAACGCGTCGAGCAGAAGACCCGGGAACTGAAGCGGGCCCACGAGCATGCTCTGCATACCGAGAAGATGGCCTCGATCGGCAAGATGGCCGCCGTGCTGGCGCACGAGATCAACAATCCGCTCTCCGGAATCCTCACCTACGCCAAGCTGCTGCGCAAGTGGATTGATCGCGATGACGGCGGCCGGAATCATCGTCAGGATATCTGCGACTCCCTCGACCTCATTGCCTCCGAGAGTCGCCGCTGTGGCGATCTCGTCAAGAATCTGCTCACGTTTTCCCGCACCACGCCCATGAACCTGCAGCCCGCCAACCTGAACCGGGTGGTCGACCGCTCTCTGCGCCTGGTGCAACACCAGCTGGATCTCGCGGGAATTCAGGTGCAGCCGCAACTCGATGCTGATCTGCCCCTGGTTCTGTGCGACGCGGCCCAGATCGAGCAGGTGCTCGTCGCGCTGGTGATGAATGCCTTGGACGCCCTGCCGCAAGGCGGCAATCTGTGGATCACAACCCATCTGAGCCGTGAACGGAACCACGTGCAGATCATCGTGCGCGACGACGGCTCCGGCATACCGGCCGAGATTCTGCCCCGCATTTTTGAGCCCTTCCTCACCACCAAAGAGACCGGGCGCGGTGTGGGACTGGGTCTTGCCATCAGCCACAGCATTCTCGAACGCCATAACGGAAACATTGAAGTGCAGTCCGAGGTGGGCCGGGGCACCACTTTTACCGTAACCCTGCCGTGGGATGAGGACAGGGACAAGATCGCGAACGCCCCGGCCAATGAAATTGCCGCTGCTGCCAGCGGGAGGTGACCGAACGTGGAAATACAAGGCAAGCTATTGATCGTGGACGACGAACTCAGCGTGCGCGATTCGCTCGGAAAATGGTTTCGCGAAGAAGGTTACGAAATCGGAACCGCTGAAAGCGCCAGCGACGCGCTCACCCGTATGGCCGAGAACAAGTGGGATCTGGCCTTGCTCGACATCAAGATGCGCGGCACCGACGGCATTGAACTGCAGCGCCGCCTCCACGAGTTGGATCCTGACCTCATCGTCATCATGATGACCGGCTATGCCTCCGTGGAAACGGCTGTGACGGCCCTGAAAAACGGCGCCTACGACTACGTGAGCAAGCCGCTCGATCCCGACGAAATCGCGCATCTCGTCAAGAAGGCACTGGCTCATCGCCGCGCGGAAAAAGAAAACGTCCGGTTGCGTGAAACCGTCGCCGAAGCCACTCGCCCCGGAGATCTCGTAGGGCAGAGTCCGGCCATGCGTAAAGTCTTTGAGGCCATCGAAACCGTAGGCCCGACCGATGCCAACGTCTTGATCACGGGCGAGAGTGGAACGGGCAAAGAGCTGGTGGTTCGCGCCATTCATGCCGCCAGCCTGCGCCGCTTCCATCCCCTGGTCGTCATCCATTGTGGCGCCCTAACCGAGACTCTGCTCGAAAGCGAACTCTTCGGCCACGAGAAGGGCGCTTTCACTGGCGCGCAATATCGCAAGAAGGGGAAATTCGAAATCGCCGAAGGAGGCACCGTGTTCCTCGATGAAATCGGGGACATCAGCCTGAAGACGCAGACCGACCTGCTGCGCGTGTTGCAAGAGCGGGAGATCACCCGCGTCGGCGGGAACCAGGTCATCAAGGTCGATTTCCGCTGCGTGGCCGCCACCAACAAGAATCTCGAAAACATGATCGAAGAGGGCACGTTCCGTCCCGATCTGTTCTACCGACTCAACGTGTTCCGCATCGAGCTGCCGGCGTTGCGTGAGCGCCGGGAGGACATTCCACCGCTGGTCGAACATTTCGTACGGAAGTTTGCGCTCGCCATGAACAAGCACGTCACCCGCATTTCACCGGGCGCCATGAACCAGTTGCAGCAGCAGCCCTGGATGGGCAACGTGCGGGAACTCGAAAACGCTGTCGAACGTGCCATGGTTGTGGCGCAGGAACCCGAACTGCGTGAGCAGGACTTTATTTTCAAGTCGCAACCGGTCGTGGCTGCCGCCGGCAAGAGTCTGGACGACATTGAGCGTGCCCACATTCTGCGGGTTCTGGAGGAGTGTGGCGGCAACCAGAGCCGCGCTGCCGAAGTGCTCGACATTGACCGCGTCACGCTTCATCACAAACTCAAGCGCTACGGCTGGACGCGGACTCCGGCTGAATCTCGATGCTGAAGTGCGATGTCGCAGCTCGATCTATAACGCACGATGAAGCTGGCTTGAATGAACCTGGTGCACCTGCTCCCGGTCGGTAAGGTAGAAACCGCACTTCTGCGAGACTTGGCCGCCGCCATTCCCCGGTGCCTCCCGGTTGTCTGCGAGATTTTCCCGGGCGGGCTGGATCCCGCCACAGCGCATCACGCCGAGCGCCAGCAGTATCATTCCTCCGAACTCCTCGAGCGCATGCAGGCTCTGGTGCGACCGCAGGACTGGCGACTGCTCGCGGTAGCCGACGTCGATCTCTACATCCCGATCCTGAAGTACGTGTTCGGAGAAGCCCAGATGGCCGGACCGTGTGCGGTGGTGTCCGCTTACCGACTGCGCCAGGAGTTCTACGGACTCGACGGAGACGATGCCCTGCTCAGCCAGCGACTGCTCAAAGAATCTGTTCACGAGTTGGGCCATACCCTCAATCTCCGCCACTGCCAGGACTACCGCTGCGTCATGGCTTCATCTCACTCCGTGGAGTGGATTGATCTGCGGGAAAGCACCCTGTGCGACTCGTGCCACTCCCAGATGGAATCGAACATCCCACTGGCGAGATGATTCGAGGGTGCTTCATCCTACTAATCTCGCCGCACTGGCGAGTTTAGGATGGGGATTTTGACTTCCTGTCAGCCGCGAACAACAAACCTGGTTCCCGTAGTAAGCTTCCGCCATGACACCGTCGAACGAGGTGACTATGTCGCAGGGCCAGACAGCTCTGGTAACCGGGGCCAGCCGCGGAATCGGGAAGGAAATTGCCCTTGAGTTAGCTCGGAACGGGTACCGCGTGGCGGTGAACTATTACAACGATCCACTGCCTGTGGTGGATGCAACCGTGTCTGAGATTCGTACCCTACAGGGCGGAGCGCAAGATGGGGTACTGCCCATTGAGGCGGATGTCCGATCCAGCGGCCAGGTGACAGCGATGTTCGATCGCGTGATCAGCACCTTTGGGCGGCTCGATCTCTTGGTTAACAATGCCGGAGTACAGACCTGGAGGCCGCTTCTCGATGTGACCGAGGAAGAATGGGACCTGGTCATCGATACCAACCTGAAAGGTTGTTTCCTGTGCACGCAACAAGCCGCCAGATACATGAAAGACCACGGAGGCGGTTCGATCGTAAATCTGGGCTCGGGTTGTAACAAACTCGCGTTCCCGTCGCTGGTAGCTTACACGGCGAGCAAAGGTGGCATTGAGATGTTCACCAAAGAGGCTGCCGTCGAGCTGGGCCGCTACGGGATCCGGGTAAATTGCATCGCGCCCGGGTCGATCGAGTCCGAGCGCACCCGAGCAGAGGACCCGGACTACGCGGGTACCTGGTCCAAGCTGACGCCGTTGGGGCGCGTGGGCCTGGGCGCCGACATCGCGCCCACAGTCGTTTTTCTGGCGAGCAAAGGAGCATCGTTCATCAGTGGGCAGACCATTTGGATTGATGGAGGCCTGTTCACGAGGGCGCAATGGCCGTACAAGAGTGAATGACGTGTGGGTGGGGGCACCCGCGCCCCGAACGCCGTCTTCTCGTAGTACACTTCCGGCATGATGCCAAGACCCTTCACGACCGTATGCGTTACCGTCCTGCTCAGCCTGACGATCGGCGGAGTCGCCCTCGCACAGGCCGCTACAAAACATAAGCCAGGAGTTCAGCAGAAGCCTTTTGGCACGCGGGACGGGAGGCCCATCAACTTGTACACACTCACCAACGCAAACGGTGTCGAAGTCGATGCCATGAACTATGGCGGCATCATTCTTTCTATCCGCGTCCCCGACCGCAAAGGACAGTTCGCCGATATCGTCCTCGGTCATGAGAGCCTCGACGGCTATATTCCGAATCCGCCGTACATCGGCGCCATTGTCGGCCGCTATGCCAACCGCATTGCCAACGGCACCTTTACCCTCGACGGCAAGACCTACACGTTGCCCAAGAACGACGGCCCCAACACGCTCCACGGCGGTACCGACAAGACCCTCAACAAGGTAGTCTGGGATGGCGAAGCCCTGAAAGGCAAGACTGGCGTGGCTTTCACTTATCTCAGCAAAGATGGCGACGACGGCTTCCCCGGCAATCTGAAGCTGAAAGTCACTTACACTCTGAACAACGACAACGAGCTACGCGTTGACTACGAAGCCACCACCGACAAGGCCACAGTGCTGAATCTCAGCCAGCACAGTTATTTCAATCTGGCCGGAGAAGGCACTGGCGACATTCTGAATCACGAACTGATGCTCAATGCAGAGCGCTTCACTCCGGTCGATAAGAATCTCATTCCCACTGGCGAGCTTCGCCCAGTAAAAGGAACCCCGCTCGATTTCACCACGTCCACCCGAGTGGGTGCCCGCATCGACGACAGCTACGACCAGATGGTTCTTGGGCACGGCTACGACCACAACTGGGTCATCAACCGCAAAGGCGACGGCCTCACGCTGGCCGCGCGCATGTACGAACCCACCAGTGGTCGTGTGCTGGAAGTCTTCACTACGCAGCCCGGCGTCCAGTTCTATACTGGAAATTTCCTGGACGGCACCGTCACTGGAAAACAGGCCCACGTCTATAAGCGGCGCTACGGCTTCTGCCTGGAGACACAGCACTTCCCCGACTCGCCAAATCACCCGGACTTCCCGACCACCGTCTTGAAGCCGGGTGAAACGTTTCGGTCGAAGACAGTTTTCAAGTTCTCGACCAAATGAACCTCACAGCTTGCCGTCTGTCCCGATAGAACCAAGGCGCCATCGATGCTGCAAGACATCGAACCGCGGTTCAACTGTGAGTCGCCGCTTTCAGCAGCGTCGAAGCTACTGCTGCGATGTCCATCGCGACGAAGACGCTCGCCTGCTTATCGCCGAAGTTGATTTCGGTTGTTCCGCTTCCATAATCGCTGACATGGTTCACACGGTCCGGATTCACGAAAGTTTCCCTGCCATTGATATCTTCAAACCTAACCAGCTTCATGTGAGCCTCCTCCGTCGAGCAGCGGCACCAGCAATCGCACAGAACAGGCGAGCCCACCGGGCCTGCACCGTCCTTGTAGTTCAAACGAAACATCGGAGCCTCCCGCTCGGTTCCAGCGACCGTAAGGCGGGAGCCTTCACGAATTCAGAACATAAATTCCCAGCCCCACGAAGAGCAGGGGCGCAGCCCAGTGGCCCCACCGATCAACGGAACGCAGGATGAACGAATGGTTCCCAAGCCACCTTCCAGCAAGACACCATAGAGCCACTAACCCGGCGTACACGATCAAGATCAGCCACAAGTAAGCCCGACCCTTGACAAAGAACGGCACATAAACACCGATGTTGTCGGCTCCGTTCGACAACGTAATCGCAGCGATCGATACGATGTTGCCGTCGCTGCTGCGCGAGTCCACCATTTCCGTTCGGCGCCTTCGTAACAAGTGCCTGATGCCGATGACGAGCGGCACTATCCCGAGAAAATGAAGCCACCGCTGCGGGATAGCGAGCGCGGCCCAGGCGCCGATCAGACTCAGTCCAATGATCGCCGCAAAGCCGATGTACTGACCGGCAACGATGCGTCGTGTCGAAATCCGACGAGCAAAGAAAAAAGTCAGGAGAAAAACATCATCGATATTCGTCGCGGCAAAGGTCGCGAGGCTCGCGGACAGCACCCCCACATAATGATTCACAAAGGATCCTATTTTGCCTTCCTTTCAACTTTGCGATCAGAATGACGTTCCCTGAAGGGACTGTTGCTGTGCCGATCTCTCCACCACGTGCTCAACGGTCGCGAGCATTCCGTACAGACTCCAGGAACCTGCGTGCAAGTTCTGCAATTCGGTCCGGTTGCCGCCGGCGGATGGCTTCTCTGGGGATCAATTCCCCGCCAACGCCAAGCGCGACAGCCCCGGCGGCGATGAAGCTGAATGCTGTCCGCTGATTCACGCCTCCAGCGGCGATCATCGGAATCTTGGGAAACATAGCCTTGAGATCGCGGAGGTAGCTGTCGCCGCCGATGTGCCCGCACGGCACAATCTTGACGAAATCTGGACTCAGCTTCCATGCGGTGATGACGCCCGTCGGAGTCAGTGTTCCGGGGATCACGACGACGTCTTCCTGGACGGCGAACTTCACCGTCTCCGGATCAAGGCCATCGCTTGAAAGGAACTTAGCTCCTGCATCCAGGCAGAGACGTGCCGTCTCGACATCGTGCACGCTCCCGGCGCCGACAATCACCTCAGGGGCATGTTGCACCACGTGATGGATTACCTTGATCGCTTCGGGCACAGTCAATGCGACTTCGATAATGGGTATCCCGCCGCGGGCTACCGCCTCGGCAGCAAAAAGCGCGTCCTCGGTCGTTGACACACGAATGGACGGAATGATCCCGAGTTCCTCGATCCGGCGCCGTACCTCCTGCTTGTTCAACGTTCCGGCTCCTTGGGCACGAATGCAATGTTCGCCCTGTGGACTTCAACCTAAACTCAGTCACGAAACCTTGCTGCTGAATCAGGGCAGCACCCTTGTACCCACTGCCTGGCGCAACTGCTCCAAAGCGAGCAAGTATGAAGCCAGCGCCTGACGATAGGCAAGCTGGGTGGCGCGATAGCCGCGCTCGGCATCCAGAAAGTCAAGCAGGCTCACTGCGCCACGTTGGTAAGCGTACTCGGCGATGTCCCGGTCCTTTTGTGCAACATCGAGATAGCCCGATCGGTAAAGCTGCACGACTCGGTCGCTCACGCGTAGCCCCTCGTAAGCGTCGCGAACATCCGTCAAGGCCTGGCCGTTGGTGGCTTTTTCCTGCTCTTGCGCTTGCGTGATCGCAAAGCGGGTTCGCGCGATTTCACCCTGATTGCGGTTGAAGATCGGGAGCGGGATACTCCCATAGAAAGTGGCTGCGTTGATTGCGTTGACGTGGGAATAATTTCCTTGGACGGTGACGTCCGGCTTGCCGATCGCCCGCTGGAGCTCATACTGGCTCTTGGCCGCGGTTACACCTTGTTGCGCCGCACGCAGGTCCGGCCGGTTCTGCAAGGCCTTCAACTGGAAGTCTTCCACATTTCCTTTCAGCGGCTGGTAGTCGAACTCACCGGCCACATCGTAATCCGCGGCAACGGATTCGTAGCCCAGCAACTGCCTCAGGTCCGATAGTCCCTGGGCCCGGGCAAGTTGCGCCTGCTGATAGTCAGTCTCAAACAGCAGCAATTGCAGTTTGATCTTTAGGTAATCGTCTTCGCTGATCGCGCCTTTATTGAACCGTAACTCGCCGAGATCGACCGTTTGCTGAAAGCTCTTCAGATCTTTCTCAGCAAGTTCCAGCGTGGACTCGGCAAGCTGTACATTCACGAACAAGGAGGTCACGCCAAACGTAAGGGTGCGTTCGTTGTCGGTGACGAGCGACCGGGTTTGCGCGGTTAAGTCCTTCGCTGCCTGCAAGCGGTGCTGCCGCTTCCTGCCGCGCTCGAGCAGGTAGCTGAGCCCGATGTCGGCTTCGGTATTGTTGTGCAGATAATCGCCTAGGGACTGACCTCCATATACGCTCGGATTTTGCTGGGCCGGCGAGCCCAGAGGTAAGTATTCCCAATCCGCAAAGAGCGCCGGATTCGGCCGCAGGTTTGCAGTGGTCTCTTCCGCTTCGGCCTGCTGGATCGTGGTCATCATCGCCAGGACGTTGTGGTTATGCTGGACCGCCAACTGAATGGCTTCGTCGATGGTGATCCTTGTCGATCCGGTGGCTTGGCCCAGTGCCATACGGGCCAGCGCACACGCCATGGCGCCCAGGAACACACCGGCGCGGATCCTTCCGCGGACCTCCCGGAGCAGTGCAAGACTATTCAAGGGCCCCCTCCGGTTCTGGAAGTTGATCACCGTCTCTCGCGATCCATACATAAAAGGTCGGCAACAGGACAATGCTCAGCAGCAAGTCAGAAATCAGTCCGCCCACGATCACGATTGCGAACGGCCTCTGCGAATCGGATCCGATATCATGCGACAGCGCCGCCGGCAGTAGGCCGAGAGTCGCCACCAGCATCGTCATCATGATGGGGCGAAGCCTCAGCACTGCTCCTTCCACCGCGGCATCCTCGATCGAGTACCCGCGCGCGCGCAATTGGTTGATGTATTCGAGCATGATGACCCCGGTTTGTACCGACACCCCGAACAGCGCCAGCATGCCCACGCCCGAGGACACGCTGAGGTACGTTCCTGTGAGGAGCAGGGCCAGGAAGCCTCCCACGCGAGCCAGTGCGACGTTCAATAAAATCAGGAGCGCCCACTTGTACGAGCGGAACATGGTGTAAAGAATAATGAAGATGACCAGGATCGTCAGCGGAACAATCAGAGCCAGCCGCGCCTCGGCCCGTTTTTCACTCTCATATTCGCCGGACCATCCGATGTGATATCCGGGTGGCATCTTTACCTTTTCATTGATCTGTTTCACCGCTTCTCCAACCGTCGTCCCCAAGTCCCGGCCTCTGACGTTAAAGGTCACGGCTACGTAGCGGGTATTGCCTTCGCGGTAGATGTCATACGCGCCATCCCTGACCTCTACATTCGTCAACTGCGCAAGGGAAACGCGCTCTCCCGTCGGAGAGAGAAGGCGCACGTTGGCGATGGCCTTGGCGGTGTTACGGTATGGTTCCAGGTAGCGCACCACCACGTCGTAGCGCTGCTCGCCAATCAACAACTGACTCACCGCATTGCCGCCGACGGCGGTCTGGATGGCGTCCTGGATGTCCGCGACGTTGATTCCAAAACGAGCCGCTTGGCGGCGGTCGATCGTCAGGTCGAGATTCGGCTGGCCGAAATCGCGTAACAGTTTGATGTCATGCATGCCGGAGATCCCCGCCATGACGGCAGTGACTTCTTCGCCCTTTCGTTCCAAAGTCTTCAGGTCATCCCCGAAAATCTTGAGCGCAAGCGCACCTTTTGTGCCCGTCATCGTCTCTCCGACGTTGTCTTCGATGGGCTGCGAGAAGTTCCAGATCGCGCCCGGATACCTTTGCACGGCTCGATTCATGGCCTCGATCAGTTCTTCTTTATTCCGGTGAAATACTGAACGCCATTGGTCTTTGGGTCTCAAATCGACGAAATACTCGGTATTTCCGAACCCGCCGGTGTCGGTTCCGTCGTCCGGGCGGCCGACTTCCGACACCACTGTCTTTACCTCTGGAAAAGACGCGAAGATATAGCGCTCGCTGGTGGTGAACTTCTCGCCCTCCGAAAGACTCGTACTATTCGCCAGAGTTCCGCGTGCCCAGATGGCGCCCTCATCCAGGTGCGGCAGAAACTCCGCGCCAATGACGCCGCCAAACCCCAGGTAAATCGTTCCAGCCAGGGCCACCATACCGATACAGGCGACCACCCGGCGATGCTGTACAGCCCACCTCAGGCGCTCGCGGTAGCGCTCCGTCAGATAGTCCATCACCCGGTTGCGCCGCTCCTGGACGCCGTTGCGAAAAAATATGCTGGCAAGCACAGGGGCGATGACCACCGAAAACGTCATGGCACCGAGCAGGGCAAACGCAACCGTCCAGGCCATGGGTCTGAATAGTCGGCCTTCCACGCGTTGCAGCGTGAAGATTGGCATATAGGCGGTGATGATGATGGCAATCGCGTAAAACACGGGCCGTTGCACTTCATGTGCCGCCTCACGGATTGCCTGCGCTGGTGATTTGTAGTGGGTCGATCTGGAGTTCTTGTTCAGGCGGCTCATGTGTCGGACGATGTTTTCAACCATGACCACGGCCCCATCCACTACCATTCCGAAATCGAGAGCGCCCAGGGAGAGGAGATTCGCTGGAATGTGACTCAAATCCAGCCAGATCGAAGCAAAGAGCAAAGAGAATGGAATCGTTAGCGCGACGATAAGCGCGGCACGAACATTCAGCAGGAAGAGAAACAGGATCACGCTGACCAGAATCATGCCTTCGGCCAGGTTGTGCATCACCGTGTGCAACGTGAAATGAAGCAGGTCGCTGCGATCGAGCATGGAAACGACCTTCACTCCGGGGGGCAGGAGGCCGTTGTTGAGTTCATCCACTTTCCTGTGAATGGCATCGAGCGTGGGCTGTTCTTCGGCACCCTTGCGCATCAGCACTACGCCTTGAATGACATCAGGCTCGTCGATGATGCGGCCGTCTTCCACGTGATTGGCTCTGGCCATGTGGCCCAATCGGATCTTCGGACCCTGTGTCACCTCCGCGATGTCTTTTACCCGCAATGCGGTTCCGGTTTGAGTTTTTAGAACGGTCTGCTCGATGTCATGCACATCGCCGAAAAGCCCGAGGGTGCGCACGTTCATCTGCTGCATCCCGACCTCAACAAAGCTGCCGCCGGCGTTGATGTTGTTGCTGGCGAGTTGCTGCTCCACCTGGCCGATGCTCAACCCGTACGAAACGAGCTTATTCGGATCGACCCGCACCTGGTACTCGCGCACCGTGCCCCCGAAATCAGAGACATCCACCACGTTCGGAACGGATTTGAACTGCTTGAGCAGCGTGAAGTCTTCGATTGACCTCAGTTCCATCAGGTCATAGCGGGGATTGGTGCTCCTCAGCGTGTACCAATAGATCTGGCCGGTCAGGCTCCAGTCCGTGCCGATTTGAGGTTGGAGGCCCGGCGGCAGTGAGACTTGGGTGAGTCTTTCCAGAACCTTCTGCCGATTCCAGTCGTTGACCGAACTGTCGTCGAAGATCATGATCACGAACGACAGGCCGAAAATCGACTCGGAGCGCAAATATGTCATATGCGGCATGCCCGACATCTGAATCTCGACGGGGATCGTGACTTGCTGTTCCACCTCCTCCGCAGAGCGGCCGGGCCATTGCGTTATGACCGTCACATAGTTGTCGGCGATATCGGGATACGCTTCCACTGGAAGGTTGTGGAACGAGATCGCTCCCCAGCCGGCCAGCAATGCCGCAATGGCCAGCACAACAAATTTGTTGTTGAGAGCGAAGTCTACAAGGGCCCGAATCATTTCCTGTCCTGTTTTGCCGGCGGATGCGCCCGCTCAACGGCATGTGACCGCCGCTGCTCTGGAATGTCACCTATGCATCGCGCCCGCGAGGTCGGAGATTTCGTCGCCATCCGTTATTGAGCGAGCACGTGGTCCAAAACCAGTGCGTTCGTGACTACCTGCTGCCCTGGCTTGAGGCCTGACTTGATTTCCTGCAAATTCGTGTTGTCGGTCAGCAGGTCTCCACTGACGACTTCGACGCGTCGAAACTTTTTGTCAGGCGCAGAGACGAAAACAAAGTCGCGATCGTGCATGCGCAGCACGGCGGATGCCGGAACAATCGTGTGCATCTCCCGGGTTTGCCCATGGAACGTGGCTTTCACGAACATTCCCAGCTTCATCATCCCGGGGTTCTGTACTTCGATTCGAACCTTGGCGGTGCGAATACTGGGATCAAGAACAGCGCCAATGTTGCTGACTTTCCCCCTGAGCACATGGTCGGGATAGGCGTTCAGGATGATCTCTGCGGTGTCGCCGAGCCGGACCGCCGGCAGATCATTCTCGTACACGTCGCAGACAACCCAGACGGACGAAATATCGGAAATCGTGAACGGGCTCGGCGATGAATATGCCTGCACGGTCGCCGCGTTGGTCACTTGCTGATCGGTGATCACGCCCGCCGTGGGGGCAACGATGTCGACGATGCCCATGGGCTTGTCGGGATCGTTGCCGAGGAGACGCAGATGTTCGGTCGCGGTCTCAAGAGTAACCTTCGCGTCTTCCGCGGCGTCTTGCGCGACTTCGAGATCTTGCTGGGCGATGGCGCCGTGAGCATACAAGTCTGCAGCTCGATTCAACTGTTTGCGCGCGAGAAGTTCATCGGCGACGGCCTTGCGATATGCGTCGAACCCGCCGGCCACATCGTCGCTTCGAATGGTCAGCAACAACTGGCCTTTTTGCACGCTGTCGCCCAGTCGAGCGTGAATGGCTACCACGCGCCCGGAGGCGAGCGAAACCACTGGGACATTGCGTGCGACATCAGGCGTGACTGCCCCTGTGACCACCAGTTCGGATGTCGCGAGGCGTTCCACGGCGGCGGTGACCGGAAATTGCTCGGGATGGTCGACCGTGAACAGGCTGGAGTCCGCTCCCGGCACGATGTTTGCCGGCGGCGGCGCCTCCGCTGCCGGGTCGGCATGCGCGGTGCAGCCGACCAGCGCCAGCAGCGCAGGCAAAGCAAGAACCAGCAAGAAACGGAGCAACGCCGCAGCTGGAAATGACTGCTGAATGCTGCTCCGGTTCATGTCGGGCATGGCCGTCTCATCTCCTTCGTGGTGTGGACTAGAACTTGACCATGATCGCGTACCTCATACTCGGTTCATCTTTCCGCAGATCGGGACAGAAACCCGCGCCTCCAGCCACACAGGTGAAGCCCGGCGTGGCAGACAGAAAGGGACCCGGCGCGAACGTAGTGGTTCCCACCACCGACCCGGCAGCTGGATTGGGGACCGTGCTCGGGGTGGTGTTGTCTCCCGGTGTGATCCCACCGCGACCCGTCCAGTAAGGAACGTTTGCGTGGCGATATCCGTACTCTGCCCGGAAAGTGATGTACTGTTTGGGCATCCAGTCGAAGGTGAGCGAACCATCCCAGGCTTTGTAAGGATCACCAGGGTTCTGCGTGAAATATGGCGAGCCGCTGATGGCATCAGCTCCATTGATGGGTGGAAGCAGTGTCAGGTAGCGCCCCGGATTGTCCATCACGCCTCCGCCAAGGGTGATGCCGTACAAGTCCTTCTTGAACCACCAACGGTTGTAGAGCATCCAGCCGGCGAACGTCTGCTTGCTGCTCGTGGCCGTGTTCCGGTGGCAATTCACGTTGTTGTTGATGACTCGGCCCTGTGCGCTGACGAACGATCCACTTCCGCCGTACTCGCATCCCAAGTCGGCGGTAAAAGAGAACGCCATTTTGTCCAGGTAGTTTTGGGGCTTATCGTAGTACTTGATTTCGACGCTGTCGTCAGTGTGGATGCGCGAGCGGCCAAACTGACCGTTCCCGCTACCTAGCGTGTCTTCACCCATGCCGTAGTTGTTGAACACGAGAGAGAGCCATTGCTTTGGACGATATAAGATTTGGCCGCCCAGACCCGGCTTGCTACCCATCCTGCCGTAGGATTGCCATCCGTTGATGATCCAAGGCTCAATTTTTAATTTGTCCGTGGGGAACCATTGGATTCGCAATCCGTTGAAGAACCAGGGGGTGTTGGATGAGACGTACGACGGCTGGTAAGCCCAATTGTCAAAATTGTAGTAACTAAAGAGACCGATGTAGGAAACGAAGATTCCTGCGTCGACGTTGAGGCCGTGGTTTACATCGAAGTGATAACCGGCGTTGGCTTCCGAAACGTACTTGTACGCGCCCCGAAGATCCCACTGACCGCGTCCACCACTGGCGTCATTGCGCGGCGTGGTGACGCCGAACATTCCATTCATGGTCAGGATCCGGGCCTGAACATTTTGCCAGTGGAAGTTGCCGCCAAAGCTGACCTGCTCGACCTGAAATTCATTGGAGCGGAATATTTCTGTCGAACCGCCCATGGTATCGTCCCTCGGATGGTTAAAATCCTCGACGTAATTGGTATCCACGCGGATCTCCGGTGTGAAGAATGGTGAATCCCAGACCGCGTCTTTGTTGCGTGGATTGCCGTTCAGCCAGGTCCAATCGGCATAAGCAAAGGGCACTGTCGGCGCAGGCTTTCCGGGTGCTGCGGTCGGAACCGCCGCCTGCTGCTCTACGGTGACGGCCAGATTGGCCGAGCCCGTGGCAGGCAACGGTGCGGGTTCGCCCGCCGAGCGACTCTTCAGTTCCGCTTCGAGTTGTTCGATGCGCGCCTTCATGACCGCCAACTCCTTGGCAACCTCCAGCGAGAATTCCGGATCGGGCGTAGCTGCGGGTTGGGCAGCCGCGGGCGCCGTGCCCTTGGTCGGGGCGGTGCCCGCCGGCAAAGGCTCGTGCAACTCAGCAATTTTCGTCTGAGATTCTGATTGTGTCTGAGTCTGCGCATCACAGCGCAGGACCTGAGACATCGCTAGGAAAAGGGCAAACATCGACAGCATTGCAACGGCCGCAGTCGAGCGCTGACGCCTCATAGTGTTCACGTGTTCATTCCTCCCAAGCTGAAACTCGTTCATTAATTTCCCGCATGATTGCCAGACATCCGAAGCATTTTTCATTTAAGTTGGCTCCTCTCGATCATCAAGCCCTCTTCCGATTGCGCCTTCTACGGGTGTCCCGAGGGGATCGGCCATCAAGAGGCCACAAAATAAACGCATCAGTTACGACCGTCCAATCGATAATTCTTCTGGCGTCGATAACGGATTAGCTAAAAGGAATACCTGATAGATGTGGGCTGTGTGATTGTTTAATTCTTGGGTTGCACAACGTCAGTCTGTCATGACACAGTTTGGCCCGCCCCCTCACCCTCCAATTGCGGATGTCAGCAATTAGACTCCAAAGATTGCAAGGGTCTTATAAAGAGAGCATAAAATGTTCATAAAGGCTGCGATCCGGGACGGGACCCAATATCCAGAGCCACCCGCGGCGGGAGTGCTTTTTCAGAGGTAAAGAACGGAGAGTAGCCGTGATCGAGAGACCGGCTGGCGATCGTGGACGGGTAGAATGCGATAGCCTGCAGCAGTGCACCACTCAGCTGGCGCAGGCCAGGAGGGGCTCGGAGATTAGTGCTCTCGGCTGAGCACGGCCCCGTTTCCGCAGACTGCGCGAGATGGTAGTTTGCTAATGCTCAAAGCAAAGCGGCTACCGGGTCTCCTTCACCGCGCGGCCTCTTGTGGATCCAATCCGGTTGCGGGATCACTCCGATCAGGAGACAGCCCCGTACGGTTCGAACGAGATAAGGTCCGCCTTCGTGACTTTTTCGCATACGCCGCTCCTGTTCTTCATGAGCCCTTTCTTTCTCAATGACGATTCGTACGGCTGGGCTGAAACAAAATACGTAGCCCCGGGACGCATTCGTCCGGGGTTGCAGTCGGTGGCGGAGTCGCGCCGCGTGCGAGGCCGCTGGTCAAAGTCGCGACGTGTCTAAGACTCGTAAGACTCTTTAAAGGCAACGACGCTGAAGTGCTGGCTGCAGGCTGGCCTTCGCAACCTAGCGTTTCCGGTCACGGAGTGAAAATCAAGCGGGATTTGTGGTCGGTCTCGGTCCGACCCGTGCTTCCCTCACGCCCCCCGCAATTCCTCCACCAGCGTCTTTTCTACCCGGCGGCAATGCTCCGCACTCAGCTTCTTTCCGCCCGAGGTCAGGTAAAACGTATCAATCGCCATTTGCCCTTCAGTATCAATGAGTGCAATTTCAATATTGCATTCCTGATCCGAGAGGCAGGACGCGATCCGGTGCAGCAACCGTGGGCGATCCTGGGTAATCACCTGCACCAGCGTGCTGGTCGACGAGCACGCATCGTCAAATTCAATCTTCGTCTCCACTTTGACTTTCGCAATTGCGCCCTTCTCCGAGCGCTGCCGGTCCCGCAGCAACTTCCCCAAATCCGCCTCTCCCAGCAGCACATCGGCCACACTGCGCTTGAACCGCTCCCACTCCGAAAGATTCAACTCCAGCGTCCGGAAGCGGTCCGTGAAGTGAAGCGTATCGACCACCGTCCCTGCCTCATTCGAGAACGCATTGGCCTTCACAATGTTCATTCCCCAAGCCGCCAAAACCCCCGCCATCTTGGCGAACAGAAACGGACGGTCCCGCGTCACCAGCGTCAACTCGTACCAGTGCCGCCCGCGCTTTAAATCCACCTGCACCGGATCTTCCCCCAGTTCGTCCGCCATGCCCATGTGCCGCATGACCTCTTCGGCGGTGTGCACCAGCAAATACCTCTGCGGGAATCCTTCTAGAAATTCCTTGAACTTGCTGCTGGTCACCGGCGCTAACGAGCGCAGCCGCGCCAGCTTTTCATCATTCACGTCGGCATGCACCCGCTGGTCGGCGCTGCGGTTCAAATAGTTCTCGGCGCCCATGTAGAGCTGCCAAACGCTCTCCGCCTTCCACGGGGTCAAAGCCTCCGGATTCACCGCCTTAATATCCGCAAAGGTCAACAGGCAAAGCATCTTCAGGCGCTCCGGCGTTCCCACCTTGTCCGCAAAGGCCGCCACCGTCTCCGGATTGAAAATATCGCGCCGCAGCGCCGCCGACATCTCCAGGTGGCTTTCAATCAGGAACCTCACCTCCGACCGCTCCTTCGGATCCACGTCCAGTCGATCCATCGCGCGATTCGCTATGTCCAGACTGGCTTCCACGTGGTTGGCGCCAGGCACACCCTTGCCCGTGTCGTGCAGCAGCAAGGCCAGGTACAGCAATTCCGGATCCTCGAGTTCGCCAAGCAGTTCCGCATAGCGCTTGTCCCACTCCGACTTTGACTGCTTCAGCCGGTGGAGGCTCTCGATCGCCAGAAACGAATGCTCGTCCACCGTGAACCGATGATAGAAATCTCGCACCACCAGCGAATCAATGAGCTTGAGTTCTGGCAAGAGCAATGTCAGCAGGCGCAACGAGTGCATAGCGCGCAGCGCGTCCGCAGCATACGGTTGCAGCAACGTCTCCTGCAGGTACAGCCAGAGTTCCGCTCCCCGGGGTGGCATCGACGCCAACGCCGGTAGTGCCTGCTCGATGCGGTACTCGGTGGTCGCGCTCAACTTCAGGCCGTGGTGCGCCATGAAGTGGAACAACCGCAGCAACACCTCGGGATCCTGCAGCGCCGACGGCTGCTGCAGAAAAATGAGCCCATCCACCACGGAAAAATCCGGCGTCGTCAGCCGTGAGCGCCAGCTCTGCACCTGCCGGTAAAGCGCCGACCACGCCTCCGGAATTTCCTCCTGCAGCTGGGTGACGGTGCGCTGCACCGCGCGCGCATGTCCGAAGTAAATCCGCATCCAGTCCGCCGGCGAGAGTTCTGCGGAGTCCGCAGCCCCAATTTTCCGGGCCGCCGCTTTGTCCTGCGCCTCCCAACTGAGCGTGTTGTCATCCCGCCCATGCCGGAAGTGTAGAAAACATCGCGCCGACATCAGGAAATCCAGTGCCGACTCCAGTTGCTTGCGCACCGGAGCCCGCAGCGAACTCGCTTCCGGCCAGTCGTGCAGCTTGTCCATGGCAGAGATCAGGGCGAGCCAGTTGGCGACGTTGCAGTCGCGCAACCCTCCCGGCGTCTCTTTCAAATTCGGCTCCAGGTGATAAGGAGTCATCCCATACTTCGCATGCCGCTCCCGCGTGACCTCCGCCAGCCCCTGCAGCAGGGCTTTGGACTCCCGCATTACCAGTTTTGGAATAACCTTGTCATGAAGACGCCGAAACAGATCGTGATCGCCTGACAGGTAGCGGCAGTCGAGAAGAGAGATGGTGAATTCAGTATTGTTGGCGTCGTAGCGGTCGCACTCGCTCAGCATCCGTGACGCCGGACTCAGTTTCAGGCGCAGGTCCCACAATTCCTGCGATAAACGGCGAACGGGATCTCTAAAAGCCGCCTCGGCCTCGCGATCACCAAACAGAAAAAGCAAGTCAATATCGGAATACGGAAACAGCCATCCCCGGCCGAATCCTCCCGTGGCGACCAGCGTAAAGTTTGGAGGTTTGGCGGCATCGGGCGAGACGATGTCACGCCACAGACGTGCAAGAATCTCTTCCACCAGCCGCGTGCGTTGCGCCACGGCCGCGCGCCCGTCGCCGGAGACCTCGAACTCCCGCTGAATCCGCGCTGACTCGTCGCTGAGAGAACTCCGCAGTTCGCTGATCAATGAGGACGCTGCCATCATGAAAGTAATTCACCAGCCGCGCAGGCGAGCTAACGCTCGCCCGGACAGCCGGAGGCGGCTGTCCCCACACAAACACTTGCTCAGCGTGGCTTCCAAAAGGAGGCGCCCCAGGCGTCTACAAAGCTCCCTCGCCACGTTCATCATTGCGAATGCGGATCGCCTCATCCACTCGCGACAGAAAAATCTTCCCGTCTCCGATCTTGCCCGTGCGCGCCGCTCCCAGGATAGCCTGCACCGCTTTCTCCACGATCGCATCGGCCAGCACCATCTCCAGTTTGGTCTTGGGAATCAGATCCACGCTATACTCACGCCCGCGGTAGACCTCGGTATGCCCCTTCTGTCGGCCGTGGCCTCGCACCTCGATCACCGTCATGCCTTCGACGCCAACTTCCAGCAGCGCGGTTTTCACCGCTTCCAGCTTGGAATTTTGAATCACCGCCTCGATCTTCGTCATGATGTCGTCAAGTCCTTCTGCGTTCCTTCGCGCCGTCACGTCAGCTGGCTCCAGAACCTCCGAGCC
>JBARBI010000016.1:0-43060 GCA_049792875.1 Candidatus Sulfotelmatobacter sp. | reverse complement strand
CTCGGCGGGCTCGATGGCCTGCTGCACATCACCGATATGTCCTGGGGACGCCTCACTCACCCCAAAGATCTCGTCAACGTCGGCGATCAGATTCAGGTAAAGGTCCTGAAGTACGACAAAGACAAGCAGCGCGTTTCGCTGGGCTTCAAGCAACTTACGCCCGATCCCTGGCTCGACGCCGAGCATCGCTATCCTGAGGGCGCACACGTCGGGGGCCGCGTGATCAGCGTCACCGACTACGGCGCGTTCGTCGAACTGGAGCAGGGCATCGAAGGCCTGGTTCACGTCAGCGAGATGACCTGGTCGAAGCGCATGAAACACCCGTCGAAGCTCGTAAACGTCGGCGATCACGTGGAGTGCGTAGTTCTGAACGTAAATCCCACTGAGCGCCGCATCTCGCTCGGAATGCGGCAACTGGCAGCCAATCCCTGGGATTCATTGCACGAGAAATTCCCCGTCGGCATGACCGTGGAGGGACGCGTACGCAACCTGACCGACTTCGGCGCCTTCATAGAAATTGAAGACGGCATTGATGGACTGGTCCACGTCAGCAACCTGAGCTGGACCAAGCGCGTGAAGCATCCTTCGGAAGTGTTGAAGAAGGGCGACCGCGTGAAGGCGGTGGTTCTCGCGATCGAACCCGACAAGCGGCGCTTATCGCTGGGCGTGAAACAGCTTCAGCCCGATGTTTGGGAGTCGTTCTTCCAGACGCATCACGTCGGCGACGTGGTTCATGGCAAGGTGCTACGCGTAGCCGCGTTCGGCGCGTTCGTCGAAATCGCCGAGGGCGTGGAAGGCTTGTGCCATAAATCTGAAGCAACTGATGAAAACGGCCAGCCTCTGCATCTGGAGCCGGGTCTTGAGCACGACTTCAAGATCATCAAGATGAATCCGGAAGAAAAGAAGGTCGGACTCAGCATCCGCGCCGTGGGCGAAGAAGCCTCGCGCTCGGAAGTGGAAGCCTACAAACAGCCCGTTTCCAGCACCAGTTCGACCATCGGTGAGCTGATCTCCTGGAAGCGCGCCAGCAACGAAAACAACTGAGAGTCGTCCTACTCTCCGCCCCTGTCATCCGAGCGTAGTGGCAGCTTCGCGAATGCGAAGCTGCTACGAAGTCGAAGGACCCCGTGCTCGCCGGCAGAAGCACCAGCGGTGCAAGCATGTCGCAGCTCTCTTCTGCGTTTCGCTCCGTGCTTGTCCGCTGTGTCCTCCGTGTCCTCGGTGGTGAAGCTCGTGTGGTCCTTCGATCGTTTGGCCCCATCGATGCCGCTGTTCTAGAATCATTCGTTTGCCGTGAGTCATCTCTACATATTGAGAACCGAGGATTACTCCATTGCCCGAAACCATCTACGACGTCGCTATCATCGGTAGCGGCCCAGCCGGATACACGGCCGCGATTCGCGCCGGCCAGTACGGCCTGAAGACCGCTTTGATCGAAAAAGACGGCTTCCTCGGCGGTACCTGCCTTCATGTCGGTTGCATCCCGACCAAGGCGCTGCTCTTCAACGCGGAACTCTGGGATCATCTGAAACAGGCAAAGGAATTCGGCATCGAAGGCGTGGACGCGCGCAAGCTCAACTGGGCCGCAATCCAGGAGCGCAAAGGAAAGATCGTCGCCAAGCACGCCAAGGGCCTCGAGTTCCTGATGAAGAAGAATAAGGTCGAGACGGTGAAAGGTTACGGCAAGCTTGCGGGCTCGGCGCAAAACGGCGTGCACACCGTCGATATTACGAACGACGGCAAAACCACACATCTCAAGGCAAGGAATGTAATTCTTGCGACCGGCTCCGAAGCCCGCATGCTGCCTGGCCTCGAAGCCAACGACCGCATCCTGACCAATATCGAGATTCTGAGTCTGAAAGAGCTCCCGAAGTCGATCGTGATTGTCGGAGCCGGAGCAGTAGGGGTCGAGTTCGCCTCGATTTATCGGTCCTTTGACTGCGAAGTGACGATCATCGAAATGCTGCCGCGTCTGGTGCCGGTGGAAGACGAGGAAGTGTCGAAGGAACTCGCGCGCGTCTATCGCAAGCGTGGCATCAACTTCCACACCAGCGCGAAAGTTGACAGTGTCGAGAAAACGAAGGCGGGCGTCGCCGTAACCATTTCCGTGGATGGCAAGCAGCAGAAGATCGACGCCGAGAAGATACTGATCGCTGTCGGCCGCAAACCGCGCACCGAGAACGTCGGCCTCGAACGCACCAAGATCAAGCCGGACCGCGGCTTCATCCAAACCGATTCCTGGATGCAGACCACCGAACCCGGCGTTTACGCTGTCGGCGATATCGTCCTCGGCACGCCGCAACTGGCCCACGTGGGCGCCATGGAAGCGCTCGTCGCCGTCGCCAAGATCGCCGGCAAGCCCGGCAAGCCGATCAATCCCGAACACATCCCCGGCGCCACCTATTGCCATCCCGAAATCGGTAGTGTCGGCCTTACCGAAACCAGGGCTCGTGAAGCCGGATACAACGTGAAGGTCGGCAAGTTCCCCTTCACCGCCAACTCGCGCGCTTCGATCGTCGGTCAGCACGAAGGCTTCATCAAAATCGTCTCCGACGCCGACTACGGCGAGATCCTGGGCGTGCACATCATCGGCCCCCAGGCCACGGAATTGATCGCCGAAGCCGTGGTCGCCATAGAGCGGGAAGCGACGGTGGAAGACCTGATGTGGACAATTCACGCCCATCCAACATTGGCCGAAGCCATGCTGGATGCATCCAACAGCGTTTACGGACTCGCGATTAACGCATGAACTTCTTTGCCACTGATTACACAGATGAACACGGAAAGAACTAAGACTCTTGTCATCCTGAGCGAAGCGAAGGACCTATGCAATTCCTCTGTGTCCTCCGGGTCCTCGGTGGTGAATGATTTTGATCTTGTTCGAAAACTACCGTGATCTCGCTAATCCAACTCGGCACCGTCGACTACGCCACGGGCCTCCGCCTGCAGCAACAACTCGTAGCGCTCCGTAAAGAAGAAAAGATAGGCGACGTCCTGCTCCTGCTCGAACATTTCCCGGTGATCACACTGGGCCGCAACGCCAAAGCCGCCAACGTAATCGCCTCTCCCGAATACCTAGCCCAACGTGAGGTTGAACTCTTCGAATGCGACCGCGGGGGCGACGTCACCTTCCACGGCCCCGGCCAAATCGTCGGCTATCCCATCTTCGATCTGCGCGGCCACGCCACGCCCGATGGCAAGCGCAAAACTCTAGGCGTGATCGAGTTCGTCCGCCGCCTTGAAGAAGTCTTGATCCGAACATGCGCCGACTTCGCCATCCCCGCCAAGCGAGTGCCCGGCCTAACCGGAGTGTGGACGGACCCCAGCGATGCTCATGTGGAGACAGCCGCCTCGGCTGTCGGCCGCGGCGGAGCGAGGCGCCCCGAGAACCGAGTCGAAGCCAAGCTAGCGGCGATCGGCGTTCACATCTCCCGCTTCGTGACCTCGCACGGCTTCGCCCTCAACGTCGACACCGATTTGAGCTACTTCAATCTGATCATTCCTTGCGGTATCACGTCGAAGCCCGTCACCTCGATGCAGCAAGAACGAGGCAAGCTCCTCGACCTGAACACCGTCGCCGAGTCCATCTCCCGCAACTTCGGGACAGTTTTTTCAAGCCAGATGCTCTGGGTCGAAACCCTCGACGCCCTTTTGGGCGCAGCACAAACCACGTTGGGACAGCCGCCTCGAAAGCGCAGCGAGGCGGTGCCAAATTCACCAACGCCAACTCACCCCACCTAGCCCAATCCCCCCCTCTCGCGATACCATCAATACATCGCGCACTCGCGCCGCTTTCACATGGGGAACAAGAAAACTAAGCTCAAGCTCAACTCCAACGGCAATCGTTCGCGTAACGTTAGTGTGGGGAGGGGCGCATTCGCCCGTCCCGTCGAGCGCAGCTCGACGAAGGGAAACAACTCCCCGCTCTCCGATCTCCGCACCTATTCCATCCCCGACTACCGCCTCGAGCACCCAGACTTCACGGTAAGCCAGAAGGTAGAAAAAGACCGCCACGGTGCCGAACACGTACTCTACGAAGTCACTGGCAATCTCGACGTCCCCGTTCCGCCGATCCGCGACTCCAAGTATCTCGACCAGAAGCAAGCCATCGAGATCTACCGCTACATGCTGCTCAACCGCAAAATGGAGGTCGCGTTAGAAAACCTCTACAAGCAAGGCAAGGTCGTTGGCGGAGTCTACTTCGGACTCGGCCAGGAAGCCTGCTCCTGCGCCTCTGCGTACGCCCTCGACAAAGACGACTGGTTTGCCCCCATGATCCGCAACCAGGGATCGCTCCTGGTCCGCGGCTTCCGGGCCAGCGACACCATGATGCAGTACATGGCCAAAGCCGACTCACCCACCAAGGGCCGCGACGGCACCTCGCACTTCGGCGACATCGAAAAGCGCAACATGGTTTCGCCCATCTCGATGCTCGGCGATCTCATCCCCGTGCTCTCCGGCGTCGCTCTCGGCGCGCGTCTCCAAGGGCGCAACCTCGCCGTCATGACCTACATCGGCGACGGTGGCCAGTCCACCGGCGTGACTTATGAAGGCATCAACTTCGCCGCCGTGCAGAATCTCGGGCTCGTGCTCTTCGTCGAGAGCAATCTTTGGGCTTACTCCACGCCGTCCGAAATGCAATACCGCTGCAAAGACCTCGCCGAACGCGCCATCGGATACGGCATCCCCGGCGTGATCGTCGACGGCACCGACGCCTGCCAGGTCTACGACGCCGCCCACGAAGCCGTCGAGCGCGCCCACCGCGGCGAAGGCCCCACTCTGATCGAAGCCAAAATGATGCGCATGAAAGGCCACGCCATCCACGATGCCGCAAGCTATGTACCCAAACCGATGTTCGACTTCTGGAAAAAGCGCGATCCCATCGCTCGCTTTGAAAATTACCTAGTAAAAGATAAGAAGTGGCTGACGCCGAAAGAAAACGAAGCGCTGATCGCAGAAGTAGAAGAGGTAATCGAAACAGAACGCGAAATAGCCGTAAGCTCCCCGATGCCAACGCCAGAATCAGCAGAGGGTGGCGTGTTCTGCGAGAACGGCTGCCACGAAATCAAACCGAAATACGGCTTGCCAAAGGTAAAGAAGGGTGCTGGCAGCTTCAAGCAAACCGAAGCCGCCGTGCATTTGAAATAGGCAAGGGTCGTCTCACCTAAGCTGAAGTGAAAATAAAGGGTGTAAGGACTGTGAATTTCATGTTCACGCGTCACAGACAAGCATTGGGTTATTGTGAAACGCTCCCAACATTGTCATCCCAAGCGGAGCAAAACGATGAGCGCAGCGAGTCGTTTCGCGCCGTCGAGGGACCTTGCGTTTCGCCTTCAGGAAGGCTTGAAAAGAAACGGCCGTACCGCATCTTGTACAATTTCTAATCTGTCTAAGTCAGGCTAATCAGCGGCCAGGATTTTATGCTCCTTACCTACCTCGAAGCCATCCGACAGGGAATCTGGGAAGAAATGGACCGCGATCCCACCGTCTTCTGCCTCGGCGAAGACATCGGCATTTACGGCGGCGCCTTCAAAGTCACCGACGGCTTCATCGACCGCTTCGGCCCCGCACGTGTTATCGACACGCCCATCGCGGAGTCCGCCATCGTGGGCGCGGCCTTTGGGGCGTCGCTCACCGGCATGCGCCCCGTCGCCGAGTTCCAGTTCATGGACTTCATCGGCTGCGCCTTCAACCAGATCAGCAACATGGTCGCCAAAACGCACTATCTCTGGGGTGCCCCGGCCCCGCTCGTCCTCCGCGGACCCAGCGGCGGATACGTCCACGGTGGCCCCTTCCACTCGCAGAATCCCGAAATGTGGTTCGTCCACAATCCTGGCCTGAAAGTCATCTGCCCGGCGACGCCCTACGACGCCAAAGGCCTCATCAAAGCTGCCATCCGCGACAACAATCCCTGCATCTTCTTCGAGCACAAATACCTTTACCGCCGGATCAAGGGCGAAGTTCCCGCCGACGATTATGTCGTCCCCATCGGCAAAGCCAACATCGCCCGCGAAGGCCGCGACCTGAGCGTCATCACCTACGCTGCGATGGTCCACACCGCGCTCGAAGCGGCCGAAATCCTGAGCAAAGACGGAATCGACCTCGAAATCCTCGACCTGCGCACCGTTTCCCCGCTCGACCGCGAAGCCATCGCGCAAACCGTGAAGAAGACGAACAAGGTCATCATCCTGCACGAACACTCCCGCACCGGAGGCCTCGCCGGCGAAATTGCCGCCATCATCAACGAAGAAGCCTTCGACGACCTCGACGGCCCCATCGTCCGCATAGCCGGCCTTGACTCGGCTGTCCCTTTCTCCCCCCCGCAGGAACATCACTACCTGCCCAAGGTAGAAGACGTAGTCCGCGAATCCCGCCGCCTGCATGCATATTGACTCGCGTAGCAGCGGACGCTTTCGTCCGCCCGCCTTTGACCGAATGTGGGGACAGCCGCCCTCGGCTGTCCGTCGAGCAAAGCTCGACTCTCCGCATGAGTCCCACGAAGCTAGCGCGTCAGCCGCTCCATCTGCCACAATAAGAATTTCGGAGGCCTCATGGGTAAGTTCTCTCTCGGTGTAATCGTCACGCTCCTGGTACTCATCCTCGGCGCGCTCGGGGTCGCCATGCTCGGTCTTCTCCCGACTGCCGCAAACGTCGAGCCTCCGCGGATCGAGCGCCGCTTGGCCATGGGCGCCGTCGATGCCTCTATGGATCGCCACGCTCCCCACGTCACCAACCCGCTGACCCCGACGGATCAGAATCTGGAAGACGGCATGAAGCTCTACACCATGAACTGCGCCCTCTGCCACGGAGGCCTCGACCACAAGCCCTCCTTGCTCGCCGCTTCGTTTTATCCACCACCGCCGAATCTCATCTCCGACCCGCCTGACGATCCCGAGTGGCACATTTTCTACACCATCCGCACCGGCATTCGTTACACTGGCATGCCTGCCTGGGACAAGACGCTCAGCGTGCCGGACATGTGGAAAATCACCATGCTGCTCTCCCACCTCGACAAACTCCCACCTGCCGTGCAGGAATTCTGGAAGGCCAACTTCAACGTCGAACCCACCGTGGGTGACGAAAAGAAGGAAGGCGGAGAAAAGCACGACCACCACTAATGTCTGGAAAACGGGAAGTTTTGGGTAGCGCAGTGCTTTCAGCGCTGCGATGAAGCCTTCCTCCTTGTGCGGGCTTTAGAGACTGCGTGAGAACTGCTTTTCGGGAGAAAGGGTGGAACGGAATCCTTAGAATTCCAGCCCCGAAGGGGCGGTATGTGAAAGCCCGGCACGGGAGTGCCGGTAGAAGTGGGAAGATGAGGCGAGTCCCGTAGGGACGGCACGAGTTCTCACCCACGCTCTTTAGCCCCCGAAATGTTTGAACACAGTTTTTCAGCAAACGGTTTCCTCACGAAGGGAACTCTAGGCTCTCGAAATCGGCGCTAGCGCTGCCACCCCGTTCGCATCAACTCTTCTAAACGCTATAATATTCGTTTGCGTCCAGCCCCTGTCCCAAACTGTGGGCCCACGTGGAAGGAAATCATGCCAACTGACATCATCATGCCCCAGATGGGCGAGTCCATCGTGGAGGGCACTATTACTAAGTGGTTGAAGAAGCCCGGCGACAAAGTTCAGCGCGACGAACCCCTTTTCGAAATCTCCACCGATAAAGTCGACGCCGAGATTCCCGCTCCGGCTTCCGGTGTTTTACGGGAAATCAAAGTCACCGAAGGCACGACCGTTGGCGTGAACACGGTCGTCGGAACCATCGTGGCCGATGGCGAAGCCGCCGCCCCTCCAGCCAAGCCCGCCGCACCCGCCGCCGAGAAACCCGCCGTCGCGAAAGTCGATGAGAAGAAAGCCGCTCCTGCCCCGCCACCGCCCGCCACCCCCGTTGCACACGAAGAGGAAGAAGAGGCTCGCTCCTCGCCGCTGGTCCGCAAGATCGCCCGCGAGCACGGCGTAAGTCTCTCCCAGATCTCCGGCACCGGACTCGGAGGCCGCATCACCAAGCAGGACATCCTGACATTCATCGAGAGCCAGGGATCACAAGCCCCTCGCGTGGGGACGGACACATTCGTCCGTCCCGCCGTTCCGGCCTCCGCCCCAACGGAGACCACCCCTGCTTCTCGCCCTGCCGCACCACCTGCTCCAGCGCCGTATCCCGGCGACCTCGTTCCCCTAACGAACATGCGCAAGATCATTGCCCAGCGCATGATCGAGTCTCGCCGAACCAGCGCTCACGTCCACTGCATGTACGAAGTGGACTTCACCCGCATCGTCAACCTACGGAACAAGCACAAAGCAGGATTCGAGCAGCGTCACGGTGCCCGCCTCACCTTCATGCCCTTCTTCGTGCGCGCGGCCGTCATAGCCCTTCAGCAGTGGCCCATCGTCAACGCTTCCCTCGAAGGCGAAAACATCCGTTACCACCGCCAGATCAACATGGGCATCGCGGTCGCTCTCGACTGGGGCCTGATCGTTCCCGTCCTGAAGAACGCGGGAGACTTGAACTTCCTCGGCTTGCAGCGTGGCATCACTGACCTCGGCGAGCGTGCCCGCACCAAGAAACTTAAGCCGGAAGACGTCGAGGGTTCCACCTTCACTGTCACCAACCCCGGCCAGTTCGGCGCCGTCTTTGGCCTTCCGATCATTAACCAGCCAAACTCCGCCATCATGGGGGTCGGCGGCATCACCAAGCAACCCATGGTCATCACCGACAAAGACGGCACCGATTCCATCGCGATTCGCTCGGTCGTCCACCTGACCCTTGGCTACGATCATCGTCTCATCGACGGTGCCGTTGCTGACCAGTTCATGGACCTGGTGAAAAAGACGCTGCAAACCTGGAGCGAAGAGGTCGGCTAAAAGCAAGACCGCTGTCACGCAGCCGCGGAAGCCTGATGATGGAGTGTCCTACCTCAGTGTTCCTCTGTGTCCTCTCTCCGGTAACTCTCCGGTAACTCTCTCTCCGGTAACTTGTTTTGACCAACGACAACTGCTTTTGGGGTTTGGGTGTGTATTGTTTAGTTTGCAGCAACCAGTTGCATTCCGATGGCGGCAGCTCGGTGTTGCAGGTGGTCCGGCCCGCATCCGTCATCCAGCGCCCTCGCCGCAAGCGCCACAGCGTCCGGATCGCACGCATAGCCGCCGGCAGCTGGAAACAGTTCCGCAGCAGGCCGTAGATATCGAGTTTGCGAATCCACTGGCATTCCTGCACGTCACTCTTACGCCCAGGAAGGTTCTTGGTACCGCGCGCGTCCACCACCGCTACCTCCAACCCGGCGCGCTCCAGTACATCTTGCTGCGGAATCCAGTACACGCCCGTGCTTTGCAGCACGACACTCCTGCCCGCTGCTCTTCTCCGACAGCCCAAGCCTAGTAGAAAAAACCCGAAACGTCCGAGGTCTGGAGTCCCCCTACGCCATCTCCAGAAACTCCTCCACGCTCTGCACATACACCTCGGCAAAATCCGCCACCGGACGTCGTCCTTCAATCAACTGCATCGCGTCCTCTAGGTTCCATCCCAACGATCCCAGAACGGCCAGCGCCATCATCGGCGCCCGGTGTACCCCCGCGGCGCAGTGAATGAACAGCTTCGCGTCTGTTCCTTCAAATGCCTCCAGCGCAAAATCCACGCCGCGCCGGAACAGCGCCGCCGGTTTCGGCTCAAAATCGTCGTCCGTCGGATTCCACAGCACTTCGATCCTGTGCGCCCTTGCGAGCGGCGTGTCATCGAACTCTATCTGCATGTCGATGATGTGCGTGATGCCCGCCTTGGCCACCTTCGCCATGTTCTCCGCCGTCCAAATCCCGCCTCCGACCGCAATCCGGTCGGTCAACCATGTAATATCCATCCCCGTCCTATGTCTTCCGTGAGTGCCCCGCCTGGGTCGCGTTCTTGGCGACAGGGGTGGGGATTGGGACTTCGGTGTCCAACCCTTCCCGTTCTTGTGGAGAGGTCGGGATTCTGATCTTCCTCGGCCCGACCCAAACCGCCACAGTTCCTCTCGTCGCACTCTCCGCCTCATTCTACGGCATCGCCAGGTTCTGAGTTTCTCATCTCACAAAACCGCCGCGTGCCCCATTTCTCGCGCTCTTTGCGAGAAGTGGGGACTCCAGCACAAGTTCGGTCCCGTCGCACTCACACCACAGCAGGCACCACCTTGTTCGCCCGTCCGGCCGTCTCCGACTCCACACGTTCCTGCTCCGAGGTTTGCCCGTCGGCTTCCTTCTCGTCGGGTTTCGTTTCGGCTGCGTTCTTACCCGAAATCGCCGGTTCGTCTTCTTCATCCAGCGCGATCGGCTTGTCTGGAATGTCCGACCGGTGCAGCAAGGTTTGCGCCAGGCCGTCTTCATCCGCGGTCGCGTAACTTCCGTCCGTCAACGGCGGATAGATCGACGCCATCTCGAACCAGTAATTCACCGTGGCCAGCTGTCCTTTTTCCCCCTCATCGATGACGGCTTGCGTCATGCTCGGGGCTGCCGATTTAACTATCTGAGCAATATCCTTCCGCACTTCGACTGGGTTAAGCTCCTTGTCCTTTTTCGCATTCCTCTTCTTCCCGCTCTTTTTCGTCGTGGTCTTGCTCTTTGTCTTTTTCTTGATCATTGCCTCGTACTCGGATTGCGTAGGCTTTTCAAAAGTCCACCTAAAATACCGAGGGCGCGCCCCAAGGACGCGCCCTCTGCCAGAGTTTTCTTTTTTCTTACTCTCTATTTCAAGAATATCAAATTGCAAAGGGTCAAGCGGAAAAAATTTACAATTTATTTCCCCGCCTTCCCAATCACTTACAGCGATTTGGGCGTCTTCCCCCTCTTGACAAGAATTTTCCCGAGCCGACTCCAGTGGTTCCATCAGTCCGACGTCCAGCAGAATTTCGCTGAATAGGTCCAATACGATAGGAATATAGGTCCGCACCGTCCTCTGGGTGCAGCGCAGCAGTCTCCCGGTTGCCGCTGGTCATGCTCCTGCAGAATGTGCCGCGCGATCAGTTGCCGCGAAAATTCATCCAGCCGATCCAGGCACTTCTCCATGTCATGCACGAAGATGACCCTGTCCTTACGATGACCTGCTTGAGCTATTTAGTTTCTTCGATGGATCACTTTGAAAATGTCTGCATCCTGAGGCGATCCGCTGAGATTCGCCGCGACCCATCCCCCGCTTCTAAAGTTTGTCCCCTCCCCCAGCCTGCCGCTGGTGGAAGTAGCCTTCCTCGTAGCCCGACTTGAGCACGCGTCCGTTTTGCATCACTACGCTCACCCGTCCTGTGAAGCGCAGCGACATCAACCGGCGCTCCATGGATGCCGGCAACACTTCGGCCGACTTTACTTTCCTGCGAAACTCTCCGAAGTTCTTCTCTTCATTTGAGTTATCTGGGGGACTCGTCATTGCTTTCTACCCTAGAGCATAGTGGCCTCTAGGATGTCGCGATCCTATCGTTGTGTTTTTTTTCAGTCAAGGTTGGATACACCAACACGAGCTGTGGAAATCTTTTCTGACTTAGCACCATGCTATAAACCGGTGCTATACTCCGCCCATGAAGTTCAAAATCCTGCAAGATAACCTTCGCAAGGTATTGTGGGAGCGCATCGAAGCAGGTGAGCTGACCGGACTCCGGCTCGCGCAACAGACCGGATTCAAACAGGCCCACATCTCGAACTTCCTGAATCGGAAGCGCGGCCTGAGCCTGGAAGGTATGGACAAAGTGCTGGCCGTGCAGCATCTTTCGGTCCTCGACCTGCTCGATCCCGCCGAGGTCAACAAGCGCGCCTCCATCCTGCCTCCCAGCGGCGACGATTTCGAAAACGTTCTGCTCACCGACGCCTCTACCGCTGCCACCCAGCCTCTCATCACCAGCATGCACGTCACCGAGATCCTCAAGTTCAAGAAGAGCTTCCTGCGCAAGCTGAAAGCCGAAACCGAGGGCGATCGCTCAAGCTGGCAGCGCTTCGTGCTGATCAAGGTCGATGCCAAGGAGGCCATGAGTATGTATCCACGCCTCATGCCCGGGGCAACGCTCTTGATCGACCGCCATTACAACTCACTCAAGCCGTATCGCAAAGGCGAATTCAATATGTACGCTGTTCTGAAAAACGATACTTGCACGGTGCGATCCGTCGAAGTGGCCGGAAATCAGCTCGTCCTGCGCCCCCACAACCAGTCGTCTCCCATCGAAGTTGTGATCCTGGAACAAGGCAAGATCGCCGCCGACTACCTCGTCGGCCGCGTCTGCTACATAGGATTGGAAGCGTAACCACACGAGTCGTGAGGACGTAGGTTGCTACATCGCGGAAGATGTTTCATTTTTGCGCGGCCGCCGTCGCCTGGGAAGCGTACGAGTAGACGACCTGTTCGCCATAGAGAACTTCGGTTGACCACCATCCCAGCACGGCGGCGATCGTGAGAATCGCGGTCAGACCTGCAAGCCCCGCCCAGTTCCCACTCCGCCAGTCGCATTTCGGTTCTGTCTTTTCTCCGGTTCCTGTTTCCTTCGCCCGAGCTTCTTCTGCCTTCGTCGACGACGGAGGTTTCCAGACTAACCACGCCCCCACCAGCGCCAACAATACCAAAGTGAATTCCATGTAGGGTGAATTCAGGGGCTCGCGTCCTCGAAAATGGTGAACCGTGGCGATCGACGCAACCGCAAAGTAAAGAACGGGCACCGCCGCGACGGCCCGGCGCAGCCAGGAGCCGCGCTTCTCGCGCCTTAGCGCCGCGCCCCAGGCGAACACGCACAACGAGAATCCGATCACCCCGTTAAAAGCGGCGCCGCGCAGCACCATGATCTGGTCGTGGATCTGCCGCAGTCGTAGCGTGAAATCCGCGCCTTTGACCATCAAAGCATTTTCTTGGAGGCCGAAAATATCGATCGCCGCTTCGTTCAGCTTGTCGTCCTCCGGAATGTAGGTGTAGCGCACAGACCATCTTAAGGTCAGCCAGCACAGCGCTTTCTTCGTCTTTAAAGTCTGAAACGTGTAGATTTTTCCCGCGAGCGTGGGATTCTGCGCCCCCGCCAGCAGCAGATGGTTGTCGTCCATGTCGCAATACACGCGTGCACGGAGACGGTCTTCGGTCACGCCCACACGGAACAGACGCCCACCGACCTGCAGGTAGAGGTCATCGTCGTTGAAAAAATCCTGCCCAATGCGCGACACTGCCGATCCCAGCGTGTACGTCATGGCAAACAGAAGAACCCCTGCCGCCGTCTGCAGCCCTTTCTGTGTCACCCAACTCAGAACACCGCCAAGGAGATTCTCGCCTTCGAAAAAGAACAGGTGAATGGCTAAGAGCACCCAGGGAAGCGCGAGCGCTCCCACGATGATGGTGTCGAACGCGATCGTGAGAGCGCCCATGGATTGGCTCCCTTCCTTGCGTGGCGAGGTGACTTTCTTTAACGCACCGTGTTGGTGGCCAGAGTGACCGTGACCTGGTCGTACCGCGATTTCTGCTTCGTGGTTGTATTCACCTGGACCATGGTCGCCATGAGGGTTGCGGCGTTGCCGCGGGCGTCCGCCGTAGCTTCGATCAGAAGATAGCCATACCCTTGTAGCGATTTCACAAAGATATGATCGCCGGTTTTCACTCCACTTCCCGCCACGATGGCCTGGTCATTGATGCCGCCGGTTCCGGCCACGAGGTAGGCAATTTGCAAAGCCTTGCCATTGAAATTCAGTTCGCGCGTGTAGCGCTGGTAGCTGTGGGCGTGGCCGGACAAGTGCATATCGGGCATGAGCTTTGCTTGCGTGCACGCGTCGTCGATGTCGGCCAGCATCTGCGTGCTGGGCGAGTGGCCGCCCGCAGTAAACGGTGGGTGGTGAGTCGCCAACACCAGCGCCTTGCGCGGCCCAGCCTGGCGTTGTGTGGCGATGGTCCTCAAAGTCTGGATGAGCCAGTTCTTCTGCGCGGGGCCTGGAATCGTGCCGGAGATAAATCCAGGATTCTCAGCGGCATTGGAGTACAAGCCCACGATGTCCACAAACGGAGCGTTTAACCACCAGTAGACGCCGGGCTGGTTCATGGTTTGGCGGAAAATGGTTCCCGCAATCTGGGGCACGGTTTGCGAAGCCGCGCAGAAATTGTTTTGGAACGCTTCGAGCGTCGTGGGATCTGTCTTGGGGAAAACCTCGCCGTCATGGTTGCCGGGGATCGCAATGATCTTGCCCGGATAGTGCACGTAAGGCTCATAGAACTCGCCGCGGTAGGCGTTATCCTTGCCGGGTCCGTAGATCACGTCGCCCAGGTGAAAGAAGAATGCTGGTGACGCAGTTTGAGGTTTGCTGACATCGTAATCAGTCGCCATGGCCGCGGCGACGTCGCCTTGCGGGGAGTTGGCGCTCTTGCCGGTGTCGCCCACGGAATGGAAACGAATCGAGCCGGAAGCCTGAATCTCCTGGCTGGCCTGCGCGCCGATAATGTCGGGCAAGGTCATGACTGGCGTTCGCCGGGGCGCCGGGACGGTCTCCAGCTTTCCCTGGATGTGGTCCATCAGCGATGTTCCGACTCCGGGCACGGGCCTGCGTTGCTCAACCGGCGTGGTCGTGAAAAATGGATGGGCAAATCGAAGCGGCGCAACGCTTCGCTTGGCCACCCTCGGATTCATTGCTTTCGGTGCTTGCTTCATGACTAGTCCTCATTCGGGTGCGCCCCGACGTTTCATTCGGTCCCGCTCCTCATTTCAAATCTTCCAGATCCGCCTCCAACTGCTGTAGGCTGAATCCCTGCGGCGCTTGCTGCTTCCCATCCAGATAGTCAGGACTCAGGATCGCGTAGCCTTCATCGCAGTATGCTTCCCAGAAGGACCATGTCATTCCTTGCAATGCTCCCCAAGTCACGACGATCAGGCCGCGGGAGTCGTAGGCCACTACCGGAACAGCATGTCCTCCCCACGACCCCGGCTTGCCGTCGCCAGTTGGGCCTCCCGGAGGCACTGACCACGGTTTGTGATTCTGCACCTGGGCCTGCGCGCTGATCGGCAGCTGCACCCCGATGTAGCAGCCTTCGAAAATGTAAACCGAATCCATGACGTGGTTGTGGTTGGAGGGCTCGAGCGCGACATACGCCCCGATCTTGTGTCCGGCGATTCCGCTTTGCCGCCAGTAATTCAGCACATCAATCTCGTTGGCGCCATTGTCGTTGGCTCCGGTCGTTGGGTTGTATCCGGTGATAGCCGAGTATGCTGCCACGATCTGCTTGTCGGTGGGAGTGAACATTTTCTTCCCCGCGTTTGCGGTCCATTCCATGAGCAGGTGCCCCGCGGCCGCGCAGGTGCAGTCGCCGATCTGGTCGTTGTCCATCATTCCCCAGGACTTGACCTTCGACGTAAGGTCGAAACTTGCAGGCGGCGTAGGCAACGCTGGAGTGACGTAAGACGCCAGCAGCAGAGTGCGCGGATCGTGTCGCGCCACACTCTTGCCCAGTTTCAGTTTGCGGGGATCGATCTTCGTCGGGTCCGATCGCATGGTGACGCCCATTCGCGCGTCCGGTGCACGGTCAAGTTTCTTTACAGCCATAGGAGTCTCCTTCAGCGTTCAAGCATTCCACTCAAAATTTGCGGTAAATGCAAAAAAGGTCCGGCCACTCGCAGCGAAGTCCTCGCGAACGGGAGTTACTGAGGGGAAGAAGTCGGGCGAATGTTAGACCCGAAGCCCGGCGTGATCACGCGTGCCACGAAATTTGTTACGAAAAACGAACAAGAAGAGATGGTTCTCGCCACATCCGGCTACCCGGTCTTGACCGCTACTACCACGCTGCGGCCAGCGCGTCAGTCTCCGCGTCGGTCCGCCGCCAGGCAGTGGCCGATCTTGCACCTGTCAGAACCTCCCGGCGAGCAACCGCAGGTCGCACTTTGGGGTACCTCTGTTGAGTTGTTGCAGCAAGCTCTTTGCCTCCGGAAGATCAGGATTGAATTCCAGGACCCGCAGGACATAATCGCGAGCACGATCGATCTGCCCAGCATCACAAAGGACCAGAGCGATGTTCATCCCAATGCGGCTCTGTCCGGGGGCGCGCCGGAATGCATCCTCCCAGAGGCCGACGGCGTCGCGCAAATGTCCACGGCGGGCTTCGATTACGCCCAGATTCGTTGCCGGTTCGATCATTGCGGGATCGATGGCAAGCGCCTTCTGATAGAACTCAAGGGCGGTATCGATGTTCCCTTTCTTCTGTGCGGAATATCCCAGTGCAGAAAGCAGCGCGGCATCGTTCGGGGATGTTTTGATGGCGGAGCGAAGCAAGCGCTCAGTTTCGCGAGCGGTGGCAGTCGTGCCACCTGAGATCGAAACCCAGGCGAGCGCGAGGTCGCGCCCGTCTTCGTCGCTCTTCGGTGCTTCCGGAAAGCGAATCAGCCGCGATGAAGGCTCGGGATTGGCATCCTGCAGCAACTGAGGAGAGACCGCTGGGCGGCGCAGAATGCGGTGATCGGTCACTTCGGTGTGAGCGATGTCGATGCTCAAGGAAGAAGGCATGTGGCAGGTTGTGCAGTCAATCTGGCCCGGGTGATGCGTGGTCCCAAACTTCACGCCGTGACATGCCAGACACTTTCCCCGGTAGTAAGAACTGCGCTCCGCGGATGAGGGTTCGTAATGCGGATCGTGACAACTGGTGCACGACAGGGCTGCGCCGGATTTCTTCTTGCACGCACTTTGCGCCAGCGCCTCAAACTGGCCGACGGCCCCCATGCCGGGACGTTGGTCGTCCGCAAACACAAAGTGACGGATGGAATCAGAGAGTGGTTGGCCGGGCCGGAACTCATAAACATGCCGCCCGGGCGGTTCAACCGACGCCCGGCCTTCGAGATGGCATTGCATGCAGACAGCGTCGCGCAGCGGCGGAGCGAGTTTGGCTGGATTGACCACAGCGCCGCCTTTCGTGTGCTCTGCTCCCGGTCCGTGACATCCTTCGCAGGTCACGCCCGAGTGTACGAAAGGGGGTTTCGGGTAACGATTTTCCGTTCCCTTGATCGGAGGCCGCATTCCGCTGAAGTGGCAATGTAAGCAACTGGTGAACGCGGGGAGATTTAATGGGGCCTGAAGGGTGTTGCCATAGGCGGGTGCCATATCCCACATCCGGCGGTCCGCGTACCAGTTCACGGGAGATTCAAACAGAAACCCGTCCACCGCGAACAGATAACTTGTTCCGCGCCGCCCCGAGCCTATGTAGTACTGCAACTGGCGCTTGCCGCGTACCTCAGGATCGTTCGGCCGCTCGAAACTGAGCCAGACCTTGCCATCCTCCGCATAAATCCGGTAATGGACGCCTGACTTCTGGTGCACAAAATCAGCGGGGATCAAATTGTCCAGCGCGGGACCGCTGGCATGCGCCATGGACGTTTTCTCGTACGAATTGTAGATAGGCAAATGGCAAGCCGCACAAGCCCCGTCTCCAACATAGCCCTGGGACTCTGGGCTGGGATCGACGGATGTCTGAGCGAACGATGCGATGGATGCCAGGAGAATCGCCGCTAGCAAAAGGCGGACTACCTCCGCGCTTCGAATCACCGCTGGCCGCAACCATCGCCATCTCCGGATGGCGGTACGAAATGTTTTTGTTTTGCCCTGCAGGGCGCAGCAGGGCGAAGCCCCAGAACTGGGACAATTCGAGGCGCGAATTACAAACGTCCCCCAAGCCATCTCTTCTTCTCAGAGTGACAATCGGCGGGGAGAGCCCAGTCAGTAGGGCTGCGCGCTTACTCATGCTGAGACCTCGGTTAGAGACGGATTGGTTGTGCTGCGTTGTGTAATAGTGTGTAACAGTTTGTAAATTCCACAGGGGACTCGACGGCAGCAATTGAATTCGACTCGTGAATGTCCAGCCCTGTGGCCCGCCTGCAAGAATCAGGAAGGGAATCCGAACCCAGGCTGCTACTTCGTAACGGGTAGGATTCGTGTGGGGTAAGTCAACACGACTGCCGTTTACAGCCAGAAGTCGCGGACTGGGGCGTTTGACGGACTCGGACCTGCGCCGGCAGCGCGTCCCATGCTGGGTTCCACCCGGTTGCGCCCGGCGTTCTTGGCCTGATAAAGCGCGGTGTCCGCCGCATGGAGCAAGGTTTCCATCTCGGAGGCAGCCAGGCCGGTGGCTACTCCGAGACTCAAGCTGACTTGCACGTTCGCCCCTCCAACGACAATGCTGCACCCGGCGACGTGGCTGCGCACCCGCTCGGCCAGTTCCCAGGTCTCGGCCAGGCCGCAGCCGGGAGCGACGATCAGGAATTCTTCTCCGCCGCAGCGTCCGACTGAGTCGTACGGACGGACCACCGCCGCGATACCGCTGGCAATGATGCGCAGCACAGCATCCCCGGCGCCGTGTCCGCGGCTGTCGTTGATGGCTTTGAAGTGATCCACATCGATCATGATCAAGCCCACGGGTTCTCCGTCACGTTCGGCGCGCAGCAAGTCGCGTTCCAGAATCGCCAGAATCGCTTTGCGGTTCCACAAGCTGGTCAAGCCGTCGCGGGAGGCTTCGCGGCGCAAGGCTTCTTTCGCCAGAAGCAGCCGGTGCTGGGTAATCAGCAGGCGCGCGCTCGAGCACACAAACGACAAAAGCACGACCGCGGCGGCCAATCCCAGCCGCTCGCGCGCAATGCGCAACGACATGAACAACACCATCAACGGGTACAGCAGAAAAAAGATTTCGGTATAAACACGCTTCTCGCGCCGGGGTGGATCGAACGACAGCTCGGGTGCCTCCGCCTGCTTCCACGTGGTTGCGATCAGGATGGGAGCGACCAGCACTGCGCTCCACAGAAGATCGAACCATGCGCCCGTCGTGAGAACGCGTCCTGGTCCGTAGAAGTACAAGGCATCCACACAGCCAGACGCGGCCAGAAAGATTCCCATGCGCCCGAACAGCGCGCGGGAGTCCCGCGAGCGGGTGACGGCGGCGCGCACCACGAAAGCTCCCGCGACAAAAGCGTAGCCGGCGAAGTACGGGGTCCAAACCGAGTGCGCCAGTTCGGTGGGCGACTCCGCCTTAGGCAGGTAAAAGAAATACAAATACGCCGCCACGCACACCAGCACGGCTTGCACGAAGTCGAGAGTGATCAGGGCGTCGAGGTGTCCGGCCTCGTGCTCGGGGTCCAGGAACATAGCCATGGCCAGGGGAACGAACCAGAAGCAGAACAGAAGATTGTTGACCCAGGAAACGAAGGGCGATACCGCCAGGTCGTTATAGACGCTGAGGCCTTGCGCGACGAGCCACAGAGAGTAGGCCACGGCGGTCAGCCGCCAGAACGAACGTGCCAATCCCTCGGAGCGGTGGCTGGCCTCGGCGGCCGCGTAGATCATTACGACGCCCAGAGTGAACTGAATCAGGTCCGAAAAGAAAGGCCCGGGCGCTTTGGTTCCCAGCTCCGCAACCACACCGATGTGGGCCAGCCACAACAGACCGGCGGCGATCATGACGATGCGAGTGCGTGCCAATATAGTCCTCTGTGGAGCGCAATTCTACCGATGGTCTCGTAGGGAGGAATCTAACCGGGAATGCGAATGATTCGGCTACCCGCCAACCTTACGGCGGCGCACTTCGACTGAGACCCCAAGACCCACCAGTATCCCGCAGTGGGCGGGCCATTTCACGTAACCATAGTACCCCGGCATCCATTACCGCCGAGCCGAAATCAGCGCCACCGTTCGAGCAACCCTTCGAGGATTTCCACAGCCTGGCCAAGCTTCGCGAGCTCTTCGGGGACAAGCACCTCCAGACGGGAGGCGAGGTAGGCGATGCGCAGCTGGCGCCCTTTCTGCAGCAAGCGGGTGCCTTTGGGGGTAGGGCGAATCCGCATGCGCCGGGCGTCCCGCGGATCGGCAGTGATTTCGACCAGGCGGCTACGGGCCAGGCCGGCCACGATGCGGCTCATGGTCGGCGGCTTCACCTGTTCGGCGGCGGCGAGTTCGCCCAGCGTCTTCGCGCCGCCAAACACCAGCACCGAGAGCGCCGAGAGACGAGCCGGTCCTTCTCCGGTGGCGACGTCCTGCTTGCGCACGCGCCGCAGGAGATGAATGGCGGCGGAGTGCAGGTGATCGGCGATGGCAGTCACTTCGGCGCTCGGCACGGCGCTGGCGAAGTCCGCCGCGTCCGGATTTATTTTTGCCCTTGACTTCGGGATCATGAATATAGTTAGCTATGCTAACTAATATGGCCGGGGAGGTCAAGACATGAATACGACTGCAACTGGAATCGGAATTTCTCGCATCGGGCAGATCGCCATCAACGCGCACGACGTGGAACGTGCGGCGGCCTTTTATCAGGATGCGCTGGGGCTGAAGCTGCTGTTCAAGGCCGGGCCGGGCCTCGCGTTTTTCGACTGTGGCGGGGTGCGCCTGATGCTGACCCGGCCGGAAAAGCCGGAGTTCGATCATCCCGGTTCGATCCTGTATTTTGCCGTGCCCGACATTCAGGTGGCTTACACGAAGATGAAAGAGGGCGGGGTGCGCTTCGAGGACGAGCCACACGTGATCGCGAGAATGCCCAATCATGATCTGTGGATGGTCTTCTTCCGCGACTCGGAAGGGAACTTGATGGGGCTGATGAGCGAGGTAGCGAAGTAACGTTTCCTCGCCCCGCCCCAGGTTTCTATTCCTCGCCATTTTTGTTCATCGGGGCTGTGTGGCTGATGCTACGTCTGCGCCGGACGGCGTCTATACGCAGTTTGTCATCGACGTAGCTTGTCATCCTGAGCGAAGCGAAGGACCTCTGCAACCCTCTCTCCACACCGCCGGCGACCGCGCAGCTCCTGAGCTTCGCTCAATGGGCAAATCGCTCTCGAGTGCGCCTGAAGCCGGTCGTGTTCCTCTGCTATCATCGCTGCGGAGTGATTTGGCAGCATGGAATACCTCGACGACGAAGATTTCGAAGAAGAAATACCTGTCATTTCCGGAAAGGGAGAAGGACTCATGGAAGAGACTCCGGCTACAGGCTCGGGCGCTGGGCGCCGCAACGAAGATATTGCACTCGATCTGATGAAGTTCATCGCCATGACCACCGGGTATGGGCGAACCGCCTCGTCCGGTGTGGGATTCCAAGGCACGGGCTCGGCGGCCAAGCCGGAAGACTACGCGGATCACTTGCTCGAGTTGTACGGCAAGTGCCTGCGCGCCGTGGGCGCGAAGAAGTAGAGAAATACGGTGTACAGATCGTGGCTGGAGCCATCCGTCACGATCCTTTCGTCACGATCCATCCGTGTTCCAAATCACTTCGCCTGCCCGGCGTTGTATTGAATCCCCAACTGATCAAACAGAAAGCTGAACATGTCGGCGTCCTGCTCGATCTGTTCGTCGAGAGCTGTGCCGAACCCGTGGCCGGCGCTCGAGGTGGTACGCAGCAGGATGGGATGACCGGAACTGTCGGCGGCCTGCAGGCGTGCGCTCATCTTGCGCGATTGCATGGGGTTGACCCGATGATCGTTTTCCCCGGTAAACATCACAATCGCGGGATAGGCCGTGCCGTCTCTCACGTGATGGTAGGGCGAGTAGGCGTAGAGTGCCTTGAACTGGTCGGGATCTTTCACCGTGCCGAACTCGGTGACATTGAAGGCTCCGTTGGGATCAAGTTCGACGCGCAGCATATCGTAGATGCCCACGTACGAAATCACCGCTCGGAACAGGCCGGGACGCTGCGTCAGGGCCGCGCCCATGAGCAGGCCTCCATTGCTGCCTCCCATGATTGCGAGCTGGGCGGGGGACGTGTACTTCTGGTCGATCAGATATTGAGCACAGGCGAGGAAGTCGTCAAAAACGTTCTGCTTGCGCGTCAGGTTGCCGGCCTTGTGCCATTCTTCGCCGTATTCGCTGCCGCCGCGAAGGTTGGCGTCGACATACACGCCGCCCTGATCCAACAATAAGCGCAAGAATGGTCCGCCGAAAAAGGGCTGCTCACTGATGCCGTAGCCGCCATACCCATACAACAGGGTTGGATTTTTGCTGTCGAACCGGATGCCCTTGCGGCGAATGATGTTGACCGGAACGCGTGTACCGTCGCGGGAGACGGCGAAGTCGCGCACTACTTCGGCGTCGTCAAACTTCACGGGAGAAGTTTCGAACATCGCGGTGCGGGTCGCTTTTCCGGTGGCCGCATCGAAGTGGTACCACGCCCGCGGTTCGAGGTAGGTGGAGGCACTGAAGAGCACATCGCCCCCGCCGATGGACACGATCTGGCCGACTGCCGAAATTGCGGGCAACGGCAGTTCTCCCGTCGGTTCGAGGTTGGGAAGTGATCCGCCAGGGACACGGTCAACAACCTTCGCGCCGAAGACGCGCACGCGCGAGGGTCCGCCCATGATGTCCATCACGTAGAGGTGGTTCCATGCAGGTACGAAGTTTTCGATGGATGCGCGCTGGCTGTCGTTTTCGCCAGACCCGGAGCCTGAGGTTTGTGGAACCACAACCTTGGCTTGCGCGAGATCCAGCTGCGCGAGTGGCAGCCGGAGGATCTGGCCGCGGGGCGCGTCCTTGCGCGAGAGCAGGTACAGTGCCGGTTCTGCGCCGAACTTCACCGAGACGATTCCATCCTCAAAGTGGGTGAGCTGGGTCCACTTGCCGTCGGAATCCATCAGATAGTGCGCGAACTGGCCGCCATCACCGTTGGCGACGGCAGCGAGCAGCCAGCGACCGTCATCGCTGGTGTGAAGTTGAATCTCGGCGATGCGGGGGAAATCTTTGCCGATGATGTAGGTGTCCTGCTTGGGGTCGGTGCCGAGTTTGTGAAAGTAGACCCGCTGGTAGAAGTTGGCGTCTTCGGGCGGGCGTTCACTGCCTTGCGGGTAGCGGGTGTAGTAGAAGCCGGAACTGTCGGCCCTCCAGGCGATGCTTCCGCTCGCCGTGGCGAAGTTGACGCGGGGCACAACGTCAGAAAGTTCTTTGCCGGTGGCGACCTCGAAGATGTGGGCCGAGGCGTCCTCCGACCCATTCTCCGAGAGGGCGGCAGCGACGTACTTACCGCCGAAAGACGGCACGTAGAAATCCACCGAGAGCGATCCCTTGGCGCTCGATGCATTGGGATCGAAGATGACCCGGGCGCCAGCGGGATCGTCCGCCGAACGTATCACGACGAGCATTGGCTGCTGCTGGGGCGGTTGGTATCTCTCGGCGAACAGGCTGCCGGCGCGAAATTGCAGATCGTAGTATGCCTCGGAACTGGCCGCGATCAGTTCCTTCAGGCGCTCCTTGATGGCGGAACGAGCGGGCAGGTGATCGAGATATTCGCGCGTGTGCGCATTCTCCGCCGCGCTCCACTGCTTGACTGCGGGATCATCCCAGTTCTCCAGCCAGCGGTAGTCGTCCGTGACTTTGACGCCCTGATATTCGTCGCTGACGGAATGCTTGGGCGCAGCGGGAGGCTTGGGGACAGTCGCTTGCGCGGAGGCGGCCAGGGTCAGCACACAGAAGGCGATCAACATCTGAACGGAGCGCATGATTTTCATGAATTGCCCTTTCCCGGGGAACGGCCGAGATTATACGCCGGCCATTACCTAATGCTCTACCCATCATCCTGAACACTACGAACATCTTTTCCTGCGGCAGAGATCTGTTGCGTGGCGTTTTGTCTTTCGCCGATGGCGCAGCGGCGGATCCGTGGTGGCCTGCCTCTACGATTTTTCGTAGCTCGGCCTCCGCCATCCATTCCAGATTCGGTAACCAACAAAACACCGCATGACCGGCAGTCGGAACACAAGTGATTCAGAGACATCGGGTTCGTGACAGTCGATGTTATGGCCTTGCCCTTGCTCTCAAGCAGACAGCGTTGCGATAGGCAACTTTGCGTTGAACGATCACGCAGTGTGATGTCTGTGCGCGCGACACGATCTGTTGAAAGGAATGCAAAATGTCTAGGCGCATTGCAAAGATAGTGTTTGTTGTGTGCGTGGGGATGCTCTCATCGCAGTTGTGGGCACAGACAACCACCACGGGTGAGTTGAGTGGCGTAGTGTCGGATCCTACGGGAGCCGTGCTGACAAGTGCCGCCATAACGTTGACCAACACGGCCTCGGGCGCCACCCAATCTACGCAGTCGAACTCCACGGGGTTCTACCGGTTTGCCTTGCTGCAGCCGGGGACGTACACGGTGTCGGCTTCGGCCAGCGGATTCCAAGGGGTGGAGAAGCGAGTCGAAGTCGGCCTGGGAACCAGCGTTTCCGCGAACTTGCAACTGGCGGTAGGAACCGGTCACGTGACGGTCGAAGTTTCCGCTGCCACGACATCGCTCGAAACCGAAGACGCCAACCTGAATACGAATTTTGTCGCCCAGCAGGTGGAGTTCTTGCCGAATCCCGGGAACGACCTCTCCGCCGTGGCGCTCACGTCTCCGGGAGCGGTGATGAACACCGCCGGCGGTTCGCAATTTGGCGGCGGCAATTTTGAGCTATTCGGCTTGCCGGCGACATCGAATCTGTTCACCGTGGACGGAGCGAACTACAACGATCCGTACTTCAACGTGAACAACAGCGGCGCGACCAACCTGACCCTGGGCTTGAACGACGTGCAGGAAAGCGCGGTGGTGGCCAACGGATACAGTGGGTCGTATGGTGGACTGGCGGGTGCGAACATCAACTATGTCACCAAGAGCGGCGGCAACCAGTTTCACGGCAACCTGGAGTACTGGTGGAACGGTTCCGTGCTGGATGCGAACGAATACTTCCGCAACCAGCAGGGTCAGCCACGGGCTTTCGTGAATGCCAACCAGTTTGCAGGTTCCATCGGTGGGCCCATCAAGAAAGATAAGGCGTTCTTCTTCTTTGACTACGAGGCGTTGTACCTTGCGATTCCGTCGCCGCTGCCGGTGCAGGTACCGACGCCGGCGTTCCAGACCGCGGTCATTGGGAATTTGAACGCCAATGGTCTTTCGGCGTCCGTTCCTTTCTATAACCAGGTGTTCAACGTGTACAACGGGTTGTCGCAGGCGGGAGCGTCGCCGATTGGCGGAGGCGGATGCAGCGATGTGACGACCGTGAATGGGATCGCGTTCGGAGCCGCGAATCCATGTGCGGTTACGGTGCAGGCGGCGGCATCGGCGCACACGCACGACTTGTACTATGTGGGGCGCTACGACCAGAACATAGGGTCGCGCGACAAGTTGTTTGTCCGCCTCGAACGTGAGCATGGTCTGCAGGCCACGTTCACAGATCCCTTCTCTTCGGCTTTTAACGTGATTAGTGATCAGCCGCAATGGCAGAGTAACTTCCAGGAGACGCACGCCTTCGGCACCGACAAGGTGAACAGCTTCAACGCTTCGCTGCTTTGGTACAGCGCGGGCTTTGCCATGCAGCATCCGGCTGAGGCTGCGTCGTCGCTGACCGGCCTGCCGGGAGGTACGCTGACGCTTTCGCCGAACGATGGTTCGCTGTCGGCGCTGAACCCGGACAACTTCCTGATTCCGCAGGGACGCAACATCACGCAGTACCAGTTCGTGGACGACTTCAGCTGGGTGCGGGGGCGGCATACCTTCAAAGTGGGGGCGAACTTCCGTCGCGACGATATCAGCGACCAGAACTTCGTCTTTATAACGCCTCTGGTGCTGCCGTTAAGCCTGAGCGCCTTTGCCTCGGGCGGTGCGGGTGGTCCGGGAAGCCTCATTGTGCAGAATTTTCCATCCAAGACGGAGGAGCCGATCGCGCTTTACCAGTTAGGAGGGTATGGCGCGGATGATATTCGCGTGACCAGCAATCTGAAGGTGACTCTAAGCTTGCGCCTGGATCATCTCTCGAACCCGGTTTGCCAGACCAACTGCTTCCAGCATTTCGCGGGGACGTTCGGGACACTCGATACCTCGGCGCCCGTGAATCAGGCCATCGTGGCCAACCAGCATACGGCTTTTCCTTCGGTGAGCGCGGTGGTGGTTCAGCCCAAGATCGGATTCGCCTGGTCGCCATTCGGCGGAGCCCGAAATACTGTGATTCGCGGGGGAGCCGGGATTTTCGCGGATGCTCTGCCCACGGGCGCGATCGACAGCTTCATGGCGCAGGCGCCGCTGGATCCGCAATTCGTTTCAGGGGGAGCCGTCCCGATTTCGCCGGCCGAGTCCGGGAATTTGTTTGTTGCTTCGCAGGCGTCCAATGCCGGATTCCGCAGCAACTACGCCAGTGGTGGCGCGGTGGCGCCCTTCTCCTTCTACAATTCCACGGCCGTGAAAGTCCCACGCTACTACGAATGGAGTCTCGAATTGCAGCAGGGGTTGGGATGGAACACGACCATGAGCGTTATGTACGTCGGCAATCACGGGTCGCACGAGGAAATCTCGAATACGGCCCTGAATGCCTTTTCCCCTACTCCTTTTGCCAACCTTCCGGCCAGCGCTCCCGATCCCCGGTTCGGAGTGGTTTCGCAGCAGCAGAACATTGCGAACTCGAATTACTCGGGGCTGGTGGCGACCATGAAGCATAGCCTCAGGGGCGGGCTCACATTCCAGGCGAGCTATACCTGGAGCCATTCCCTGGATGAAATCTCGAATAACTCGCTGTCTCCCTTTGGCCTGAATACCACCGGAAGGTACGCGGACATCATCAATCCGCAGGATCCCTTCGACATTCGTGCGTACAACTACGGGAACTCCGACTACGACATCCGCAATAACTTCACCGCGAACTACGTGTGGAGCGACGGATTGCGGCACCTGACGAGCTGGGGACCGAATGCGCTCATGAAAGGATGGTCGTTCTCCGGCACGGTCTTCTGGCACGGCGGACTGCCGTTCACCGTGGTCAGTTCCAATGTGACCGGGTTGCTCGAGGGCTCGAACTATGGCGCGGGCGGCGGGACGCAGCAGGTTTTCGCCGATGTCATGGGGCCGACCACCGCGTCTTGCGGCGCTTCAGCGGCGAAGATTACTTCCTCCGGCACAGCTGCCAGCCCGTGCCTGGTGGCATCTAACTTCGCCGACCCTACCAACAATTGGGGACAGCAGCGCCGCAACCAGTTCCGTGGTCCTGGCTTCTTCGACACGGACTTTGCGGTGGAGAAGGCGTTCGGAATCCCGAAGTGGGAGTCCGCGCAGTTCTCGATCGGAGCCAGGTTCTTCAACATTTTCAACCACCCGAACTTCTACTTCCCGGTGATGAATCTGGATTCTACGCAGTTCGGGCAGATCATCCAGACCGTGAGTTCCCCGACCAGCATCTTCGGTTCGGGACTGGGGGCAAACGCTTCGCCACGGCTGATTCAACTGCAGGCCAAGTTCGTCTTCTAACTTTGCCGGTTTCGGCAACGGGAGCGGCCTCGTAATCAGAGGTCGCTCTTTTTTGTTTGGTCGCAGTGTCCGGTTGTTGGGCGGAAAGAAAAACCGCGCCCAGTAAAGGGCGCGGTTCGATCTCGCACCAAGCGGAGGCGCTCGGGGCCAGCCACTGTCTTAACGGCGCTTCTTGCCTTTTTTCTTGGCCTTTTTCGCTGGCTTCTTCGCAGCCTTTTTCTTGGCCGGCTTCTTGGCGGCCTTTTTCCTGGCTGGTTTCTTCGGCGCCTTCTTCGCCGGTTTCTTCTTCGCGGGCTTCTTGGCTGCCTTCTTCTTCGCTTTGGGCTTCCCGCCGCCACCGCCCGGGGCTGCAGGTGCGGGCCTGGAGGGCGGAGGCGCGGGAATGGCTACCGGCTCCGGCTCGATCGCTTCCGGAGTCGGCATGCCGGATTCTTCTTCTTCCTCTTCCTCTTCGAAATCTTCTTCCAGCGACTCGCTGTAAGCGCCGCTGTCGCCGAATTCTTCTTCTTCATCACGTCCATAAAGCGTGGGATCGTAGAACGTCATTGCTCCTCCTGATTCAGTGGCGGCCGGGGGCGGATTGGGCGTCCTGGCTGCGGGCACGAAGAATTTAAAAGACCACCGGAAACCTCTGCTGGAACGGCGCGCGATTATAGCACGACGATCGGTGCAGCCTGCAAGGACTGCCGACACAAGCCGCTGGCTATCCTGTTATCACAGCGGGCGGGGAAAAGGGAAGGAGAAAAGCAGGGAATCGCGAAATGAGAAGGGAAGGTAGACACGCGCTCAGTCGTTTGCCTGCTGGAGTTTGGGAAAGGCGTCGGGTTGTCAATTTTGCCGATCCTTCGGGGCTCGTTCTGCTGAGTGGTCGCGCTCGGGCGGCGGCCGCGCCCAGCAAAGAAAAAACGAATATACAGCGACCGGATCAACCCAACAGGTGGAACAATAAAGCGGGAGAGGTTGCGCTCTCCGCTCTTCATTGCACCTCGCGGAATTGCCCGCTCTGCGCGGGCTGGGCTTCGGTGTGCTCGGAGTGGACTCCGGTCAGCTCCTCCCAATTTTCCACTCCTACCCTCGCTAGTTTTCACGAACAATTCAATTTTCCGTAACATTCCTGTCACACGGCCTTCCTTAGTATCGGTGCTCGAGGTCACAAATGAAAAAGACTCTTGTTGCACTCTCCCTCGCAATTGCCTGTTCGGCGGGCACTGTAATCGCCCAGAACAACGACCACCAAGGCCACAACAACCAGCGAAACGGCATCCGCCGGGTTTTGCTGATCAGTGTCGACGGTATGCACGCGGTTGATTTTCTGAACTGCGCCAACGGCATCAGCACTGCCAACAATGGTGCACCCTATTGCCCGGCGCTGGCTGCGCTCAGCAAGACAGGCGTCAACTACGTCGCCGCCAGCACCTCCAAACCCTCAGATTCCTTCCCCGGCCTGACCGCGATCATCACCGGCGGCAGCCCAGCGTTGACCGGCGTCTACTATGACGTTGCTTATTCCCGGAACTACGACGCCCCGCAAAACACGACTGGCAACGGCGTTCAGGCGGGTCCCTGCACTCCGAACACGGCGCCAACCGGCACGACGACCGAATATGAAGAAGGCATCGACATCGACCAGACTCTAGTGAACGGCGGCGCTCCCGGCGCGGCCCTGACCGACGGCGGCATCGCCTCTATTGACACCACGAGACTGCCGCGCGACCCAGCGAACGGCTGCCATCCCGTGATGCCGTGGGATTTCGTGCGCGCCAACAGCATCTTTACCGTCATTCACAAGGCGGGCGGATTCGCGGCATGGTCCGACAAGCACCCCGCGTACTCCTCGGTCGCCTCTGGCGGAGGGCCGGGCACGCTCGACGACTTCTACGCGCCTGAAATCAACTCGAACGTGATCGGACTGCCCGGCGTTACGACGCCCACCGGCATCTCCTGCGTCACAGTCCGCGATCCAGGCTCGGACTTGACGGCCTGGACCAACAGCTTCCAGAACATTCAGTGCTACGACACTCTGAAGGTCAACGCGATCCTCAACTGGATCGATGGGAAGAACCACCTCGGCACCAAAAAGACCCAGGTCCCCACTATCTTCGGTATGAACTTCCAGGCCCTCAGCGTGGGCCAGAAGCTCATTGAGGCGAGCAACAGCGTGACGGGCGGATATCTGGATGCCGCTGGCACGCCCAGCGCGGCGCTGCTGGACGAAGTCAAGTTCGTCGATGCCTCGATTGCGTCATTCGTCAGCGAACTGAAGGCTCGGGACCTCCTTAAATCGACCCTGATCGTGATCACTGCCAAGCACGGCCAGTCGCCCATCGATCCCGCCCGCTACGTCGCTCAGACTCGTAACGGGACTTCCCCGGCCACTGTGCTCGCCACGGCGGGCTATATTCCAGATTCGGAATCTCCCCTCAGCAACGGCATCGGACCGACGGAAGATGACGTCTCACTGCTCTGGCTGAAGAGTTCCTCCGAGACAGATGCCAGCGTCGCGCTCCTCGAGGCGAATGCCTCGGCCGCTGGAATCGGGCTTGGGCAGTTCTACTACGGCCCTTCGCTCACGCTCAACTACAACGACCCAACCGTTGACCCGCGCACGCCGGACATCATCGTGACCCCGAACGTCGGCGTCACCTACTCCGGCAGCCACGCCAAGCAGGCCGAGCACGGAGGGTTTGCGCACGACGACACGAATGTCGTTCTACTGCTGTCCCATCCGTCGTTCGAACCGAATACGGTCCGCGCCGCAGTGGGCACCGCCCAGGTGGCGCCTACCATCCTCAAAGCCTTGGGTCTCGATCCTTCGGCCCTGGATGCGGTTCGCGCGGAAGGTACCGGCGTCCTTCCGGCAGTCCAACTCAAATAACCGGTCCGCAAGAACCGAGTCAAACAAACGGCGGACGCTTCTTCGGGGGCGTCCGCCGTCTTCTCTAACTCCCAATCAAATTCTGCTCTTACCGCGTCGAGCGTGAGCCTTGGTATTTTTTCATTTGCCGATGCAGATCTTGAATCCCGGAATGGGATAGTCAATGGCGATCAGCGGGGGGACTGGACGATCAGAATCATGCCGGGGTGCACCACGGCGACATTGCGGTTGTCGCGCTTGAGGGCGGCGACGGTGGTTCGGTAGGCGGTGGCGATGGAGTATAGGGTTTCACCGCTCTTCACTTTGTGGTGAACGACGGCGGTCTCTTCCCGCTCGATCTGTGCGGACTTGGTGGCGGGAGGCTTGGTCGCCGCCGTCTCGGCGGGTTTGGCGTGCTTCGACTTTGTCCTGGAGGACGCTACTTCTGCGTCGTGCGTGCTCGGGGAAACCGGCAGGTGAAGGGCCAGTACTTTGCGTCCGCGCAGGCTGTCCCCGTGAATGCCATTCCAGCGGCGCAGCATCTGCGGCGAAACGCCGAAGTTCTCGGCGACGCTCTCGACGGTGTCTCCGGCGTGCACTTTATAACGGGTGATGCGGCGAGCGTAGGTCGCGGTGTCGCTCACCGGATGCTTGCCTGGCGCGACCGGAATCACCAGCTTGGCATCGGCTTCCAGGTCAGTGCCTTCGAGGTGGTTGGCCGACACGATCAACTTGGCCGTCGTGTGATAGTTCCGCGCAAGAGAAGCGAGCGTGTCGCCGGGGTGGACCGTGTGATAGCGCCACCACAGCCGCATATCGGCCGGGATCGAGGCGATCGCGGTTTCGTATTGGTCTTTCGTACCCGCGGGCAAGTGCAGCTCAAAACTGCCTTGGTGGGGAGTGGTCAGGCGCAACAAGCTGGGATTCAGATCCTGCAACTCGCCGTAGGTGGAGTTCACGCACTCGGCCACCAGGCGCAGGTCCACGGGATAGTCGATGGTGACGGTGTCATAGTCCGCCGGGTGGTCCTTCACAACTTCGTCCAACCCATACTGTGACGGGTTCTTGGTCATGATCGTCACGGCCAGGATGATGGGCACATAGTTGCGCGTCTCTTTGGGGAGAACGTTGCGGCGGTAGAGTTCCCAGAAATCGGCGTAACCGGTGCGCTTGACGGCGGCCTGGACCGTGCCCGGGCCCGAATTGTAGGCGGCCATGGCCAGATACCAGTCGCCGAACTGGTTGTATAGATCTTTCAGATGGTGGGCGGCGGCACGGGTGGATTTCTCGGGATCCTGGCGATCGTCGACCCACATGTTGTGGTACAAGCCGTATCCACGGGCACGACTCGCCATGAACTGCCAGATGCCACGTGCGCCGGCGCGGGAAACGGCCAGCGGGTGGAATCCCGACTCCGCCTGCGCGAGGTAGATCAGATCCTGCGGGACGCCCTCCTCCTTCAGCGTGGAAACGATCATGTCGTGATAGCGGCCCGACCGGGCGAAGGCACGCTCGAAGCCGCCGCGTCCACGACCGGAGAAATAGGTAATGTAGCCGGCGACCTGGTCGGTCATCATCAACGGCAAGTCCGAACGGGTGTTCTTGATCTCAGCCTGCGCTTTGGCCTTGATGCCGGCATCGGCGGCGGGAGTGATCCCGTTGGTTTCGTCGATCGGAGCCGGTTCAGATTTCTGCTGGGCATCCTGCTGTGACGCGGGATCGGCAGACGTACCGCCCGGATAGAGTTGGTTCACGCCGGCTACGACGTGGTCGAATTCCTTCTGCAGGCGCTCGTCGGAACGGACGTCCAGATTGCTGCTCAGCAGGGCGTTCAGAGCGTTGTCGAAATTCTGCTTGGCTTCATCGATTTTACCCGCCTGATAGTTGGCCATTCCCGCCTGGTATTCCTTTTCGACTTTGGCGATCAGATCGGCCACCGGATCCGAAACTGGAGCAGAGGCAGGTGCGGGTGGGGCAACTTCCCCCAGAGCCGGCTTTTGCACCGGAGCCTCTGGCTCCTGAACAACCCCCGCCTGAGGACCAGGGAGTGGGGTTGGGGCAGGGGGCGGAGTGAGCTTAATTGCGGGTGCCGTCGCGGGCGGCAGGAGAGAGACTGGTTTCTGCGCCGTCGGGCAGGCACAGGCCGCCAGAATCAGGGAAGAGAGTAGAGCAGTCCGGACATAGAGGGTTGCTAATCGCATATTTCTCTATGAGATACGTACTCTCCCCAGGGTTGAAGTCCGCTAGATTCTATCAAAATCGTACGCGGCGGTCTCGCCGGGGTCAACGCCGAAAAATCGCCCGGGCGGTTACTTTCGGCATCGGGCCGCGAACCTGAGCTCCATACCCTACCTGGGTTGCTGCTACGGGGAGGGCGTCACCGCTCCAGCGGCAGCAGGTATGTCGGGTTGCTCTCCATCGCGCCGCCAAAGAACTGGCGGTCAGCCTGCCGCATGTCCCAGCCGATCACCGAGGCCGGAGTGATCTGGATGGTGACGTCATCCCACGCAGCGAACACCGGGCCTACCTTCGCGTCTGCCAGTGCCATAGGGCTCAAATACTTGCGATGAATCTCTGCATTCTTCTTTCTGGACAAATCGCCAGTCAAGATCTGCCCGGTCCCCACGAGGGTGATACCGCAGGATGCAGCGGGGTCGCGAGAGTCGATCATCAAGGAAACCTTTGGGCTCGATTGCAGGTTGCGGGCCTTGCGGCTGCGCGAGGACGTGGCCACGAAGACGTGTGCGCCGTCAAACCAGAACCACACTGCCACCACGTGAATGGAGGTGTCGGGATTCTCAGTTGCCAGCGACGCGATAAATCGCCCAGCCAAAAACTGCCGGACCAGAGCATCTGCAAGGGAAGCCATGCCAGGATCCCTCCTTTTACCTCGGCTGCGGTCAGTGCCCTCGACTGAGTCGGAGTCCCACGTCGAAGGGTCTGAGGTCCGAGGTCCGAGGTCCGAAGTCCAAAATCGAAATTCAAATCACACGCGCCAATAGTCCGGCCGCCAGGTCTGGATTGCCTTCTTGATGTCGGCGCGGGAAAGCTTTTCTTTCAGGGCGCGGTCGACCAGTTTCGGAATCTCGGCGTCGGACGCGAAGCGAAGTCCGCACAGCTGATCCTCCGTCAGTTCGGGAATGCGCGAGCGGAGAGGCTCGGGCAGAAGCTGGGTCAGCCGCAACCGTTCTTCCAGGCGGATCACGCGATCCTGCACCCGAACAGAGTAGAGGCGAGTTTTGAGGAGCCAGGTAAGGAACGCGACCGCCAGCAAAATCAGCAAGAACGCGTGGATGTGATCAAAGAGATTGCCGTGGGTGATATGTGCGAAAAAATGGATCAGCGTCAGGATCAGCGCCAGGACAAAAACGGGCAGGACAAAGAAGTGAAAAGGGGGATCCCACCGGGTGTGATTCGCCAGTGTCTGCGGCTTTGTTTCGGCCATGAAGGCCTCCTTGCTGGAAGACGTGCCAGTGTAGCAGAGTCTGGTCGGCGGCACGCGGCGGGGCTGTCACGACCAGCTTTGGAATCGTCCTTCGTCGCCAGGAAGGGGACTGCAAGGGGCGGGAGAGTCAAGGCTTTGGAATCGGGAGAGAGGTAAAGGGAAAGGCTTTTCGGGCGAAGGTGTGTTTCGTCAGGCGGAGACGGGGAGAGGACTATTCGAAAGCCAGGAAAATGGAAGGGTACGGAATCGCCCCGGTTTCCGTACCCTTATTTGGGTTGCCCGACTTACTTTAACGAGGCGAGCACGGTCTCTTCGGTAGCCGTCAGGTTGCGAGCGCGCATCTCTGCTTCCGCCTTGCTTTGCGGAATCCGATAGCCAGTTCGGGTCCCTTTGATCTTCACTCCCGACAGGAAGTAGCTGTTTCCATATTTGTGGAAGACCAGCGCATAGTTACCAGCGATTTCCTTGGCGTCCAGAAGAGAGGCGGCGGAAAACATGCCCACCGCGGCGCCGTTATTCCGAATCATGAGCGAGTCCGGAGCTACACTGGCAGGTTGTATGATCCATTCGCCGGAAGGGACGACCTTGCTCCCCACTACGAATTCAAATGGCACCTGCACCACAATCTTTTGGCTGCTGCCCAACTGAGCCGTCGCCAGCACCGGGAGCATCGTCAGCGCCAGTACCAACATCCGCGTTGCGTATTTCATAAATCACCTCCAAGGAGTTGTTCCTTTGTGGGGAAGCGATTGCGATCATGCCTCCGAATGGAGAAAACGTCCATGGAGCCAGTCTGAAGCGATATCAATTGATCTGAAGAATCGGCGGAAAGCTTGACAGGACCGCCGAGCCGGACAAAAATTGCTGCTATTGAAGGGGCAGTGGCGTCCATGCCCGAGAAGAAAGTGCGTTTCGCCGAATTCGAACTGGACTTTGGCCGCTTTCAGCTATGCCGCAGCGGCCGCCCCGTGCGCCTGGAAGGCCTTCCCCTGCAACTGCTGATGTTTCTGATCGACAAACACAGCCACCTGGTGACGCGCGAGCAGATTGCGGACGAATTGTGGGGGAAGGATGTCTTCGTCGATGTCGAACAGGGCATCAATACCGCGATCCGCAAAATTCGAATGGCGCTGGAAGACGATTCGGCGCAGCCGCAGTATCTGCAGACGGTAGTCGGAAAGGGCTATCGCTTCGTGGCGGCAACCAGCGTGGACGGGGATGCGGGTGGCGCCACCTCCGAAATCGAGGGAGGATTCATGGTTCCCGCCGAAGAGTTAGGGCGGGCCATTATGGCGGCGGCCGGTCTGGAGCCGGATGATCCCAAAACGCCACCGAAAACGCGGGGCGGATCCTAAACGAGTGCCTCCAACCCCCTCCTCAAAGCAGCGGTACGCCGGTCTGACGAGCTCACTCAGGACTGTATAATCCATCCGCACATAAACTGAACCGCCCCGGGCAAGTCGGGCGGAGGTCCTGATGCGGAAATCCAACTCGCCTCCTTCCGCCGGTCACTACAACGCCAATTACGGAAATTTCGAGACGGAGCTCTACGCCCAGATTCGCCGGGAAGCCTTTGGCGAAGACATTGGTCAAAATAGCTGGCATACCTCCAAGGAACAAGACCGGTTTTTGCAGTGGCTCGACCTTTCTTCGGGGAAGACGCTGCTCGATGTTGCTTGTGGAGCAGGAGGCCCGGCCCTGCGCATCGCAGCCAGCACGGGCTGTTCCGTTGTCGGGATTGATGTGCATGAGCAGGCGGTCAAAACTGCGAGTTCCATGGCAGCGGAGCGCGGCCTGGCCCAGCGCGCCGAATTCCGGGCAGCGGATGCCGCCGGCCGGTTGCCATTTTCTGATGCCAACTTCGACGCCGTGATCTGCATGGATTCCATCAACCATTTCCCCGACCGCCCATGCGTTATCGCGGAGTGGGCCCGATTGCTGAAGCCGAGTGGACGGCTGCTGTTCACCGATCCCATCACCGTAACCGGAGCGCTGACCAATGCGGAGATTGCGGTCCGCAGTTCGGCGGGGTTCTGTCTGTTCGTCCCCCCCGGGTACGACGAGCATGTGATTACGCAATGCGGACTGCAGTTGCTGGCGTGGGAAGACGTAACGGCGAACATGGCCACGGTTGCCGAGGGAAGACGCGCCGCCCGGGCATCGAGGAACACTGCGCTGCGTGAGATTGAAGGCGATCCTGCTTATGACAACCAGCAGGAGTTCCTGGCCGTCGCGGCCCGCCTCGCCAGAGAGGGTCGCCTGTCTCGCTTTGTCTATGTTGCGAACAAGTTGAACCGGCTTTAAAGCTCCCGCAGAAGAGGCGAAGGATTTGCTGATCCCCTCGGGTCGAAGGTGAACATAGAATGAACGCAGAAACCGGAGACGTGGGGCAGAGAGCCAGAAGGCGCATCGCTTACCGTCTGCTTCCGTTTGTCTTTCTTGTTTACATCGTCAACTACATCGACCGCGTCAACGTTTCCTTTGCCAACCTTCGGATGAGCGCCGACCTTGGCTTCAGCGACCGGTCCTATGGTCTGGGTGTAGCGATGTTCTATGTGAGTTATGTTCTGTTTGAGATACCGGGGGCGCTCATCGTCGAGCGCTGGAGCGCAAGAAAATGGATTGCGCGAATCATGGTGTCGTGGGGACTGATTACCATTCTGACCGGTTTTGTGCGCAGTGCCGGACAGTTCTATGCCGCCCGCTTCTTCCTTGGAGTGGCGGAATCCAGCTTCTTTCCTGGCATGATCGTTTACTTGACGCACTGGTTCCGCCAGCGCGATCGCAGCCGCGCCATTGCCTGCCTGTATGCAGCCGTTCCCGCGGCTTCCCTGATTGGTTCGCCGATCGCCGGTTGGCTGCTCGGAGTTCATTGGGGGTGGCTGGCGGGATGGCGCTGGCTTTTCATCCTGGAGGGAATTCCCGCCATTGTTTTGGGAATAGTCACCGTCTTTTATTTGACGGACTGGCCCGCGCAGGCGGGCTGGCTTCCTCGGGACGAACGAGACTGGCTGGTCCAGGAGTTGCACGCCGAGTTGCAGGCGAAGAAGAAGGTTCAGGACTACACCATTACCGAGGCCTTCTGCGACCGGCGAATCCTCCGGTTGATGGTCGCCTGGTTCCTGGCGCTCACGGGAGCTTTGGGAACGGTCTATTGGATTCCAACATTTGTGAAGCGCATTACGGGATTCTCTAACCAGGCCGTGACTTCCCTGCTGCTGATTCCGGCTCTGATCGGCATCGCCGGGATGCTGATCAACGGTTGGCACTCGGACAAGACGGCCGAGCGCCACTGGCACACCGCGATTCCGCTTGCCAGCGCGGGATTGATGTTCGGCCTGTTGATCTTCGCGCGCCACGATGTTTTTCTGGCGATTTCGTTGCTGCTGGTGGGGAGCGGCTTCTTGTATGCCTATTACCCCACGTTCTGGGCGATACCCACGATGCTGCTGAGTGAATCGGCGGCCGCCGCGACATTCGGATTGATCAATTCGATCGGACAGTTCGGAGGATTCGCCGGAAATTACGCCATCGGCTTTCTCAATGATCGCACCGGCTCGCTTACGGCCAGTTTCGGCTTCATCGCGCTGGTCTACTTTGTGGCTGCAGCCCTGATTTTGAGTCTGAGAATCCGCCATCCGCGGACTGCTTCGCCGAGGTCGCGGCTCGAACAATGACCGGCGTCAGTAGGCCTAGCCTGACTCTCTGCAGAATTGTCCGGTGACGTTGTAAGCATCCGGGCATGTAAAATCACCTGTTCGACCGAATCGTCGGGCGGGATTGGGAATCCGTAACTTCTATGAAAGCCATTCAAGTCAAACAAACGGGTGGGCCCGAAGTCATGGAACTGGTGGAGTTGCCGGTTCCTCAGCCCAAGGCGAATGAGGCGGTGGTGAAGCTAACCGCTGCGGGCGTGAACTTTATTGATGTGTACAACCGAGAAGGGCGCTACCAAGCTCCGGTGCCGTTCGTGTTGGGGCAGGAAGGGGCGGGTATGGTGACGGCTGTCGGCGCCGACGTGAAATCGGTGAAACCCGGCGACCGCGTGGCTTGGACGGCCTTGCTGGGATCGTACGCCGAGTATGCGGCCGTGCCCGCGGACAGACTGGTGCCGATTCCGGCTGGAGTCACCGACCAGCAGGCTGCGGCATCGATGTTGCAAGGGATGACCGCGCACTATCTGGTGCATGACACCTATCCCTTAAAACACGGCGAGACGGCGCTGGTACACGCCGCGGCCGGCGGCGTGGGATTGCTGATCGTGCAGATGGCGCATCACATTGGCGCACGCATCATCGCAACTGTCTCGACCGACGAGAAAGCGAAGCTGGCGCGTGAGGCGGGTGCGGACGAAATTATTCTCTACACGCAGTCTGACTTTGAGGTGGAAACGAAACGGCTGACGGGCGGGAGAGGCGTCGACGTGGTCTATGACTCGGTGGGGAAGACGACCTTCGAAAAGGGGCTGAATATCTTGCGGCCGCGCGGCATGATGGTTCTGTTCGGCGGATCGAGTGGGGCGGCGCCTCCGTTTGATCCGATCGTGCTCACGCAGAAGGGTTCGCTGTTTCTGACACGGCCTTCGCTCGCCAGTTACATTGCAACGCGGGCTGACCTGGTGACCCGGTCCAGCGCGGTCTTTGCAATGATGGCCGCCGGCGAACTCAAGTTGCGGATCGAGCATCTCTATCCGCTGGCGGAGGCGCAGCGCGCGCACCGCGACCTGGAAGGACGAAAGACGACGGGGAAACTGCTTCTGATCCCGTAGGTGGGCAATCAACCTTCCCATTCAACCGGCTTGTCATCCGGAGCGAAGCGAAGGACCTGCGTATTTCGCTGCTCGTGGTTGAGTGGCCGACGAGTCCATAGGTCTCTGGGCCCGCCCAGAACGCGAGGCTCGGGATGACAGGGCGATTTTAGGGAATCAATCATGAAAGCAATTCGCGTGCAGCACACCGGGGGGCCGGAGGTGATGGAGCAGGCCGAGTTTCCCGTCCCCGAGACGAAACCGACCGAGGCCGTCGTGAAGGTTTCGGTGGCCGGAGTGAACTCGATTGATGGCCACTTCCGCGATGGCAGTCTGCGGACGCCGCTGCCGTTCATCCCTGGACAGGAAGGCGCGGGGGTGGTGTCGGCGGTTGGCTCGCAGGCGAAAACCGTGAAGGTCGGCGACCGGGTAGCGTGGAGCGGCGCCTTGGGCTCGTACGCCGAGTACGTTGCGGCCACCGCCGAAAGCCTGGTGCCGGTGCCCGCTGCTCTGACCGATCAGCAGGCTGCCGCAGCCATGATGCAGGGGTTGACCGCCCACTACCTGGCGAACGATGCACACAAGCTGAAGGCGGGAGAGACGGCGCTGGTACACGCTGCCGCGGGCGGCGTCGGACTGCTTTTGGTGCAGATGGCCCGCATAATCGGGGCGCGGGTCATTGGCACAGCTTCGAACCAGGAGAAGGCCAAGCTGGCGCGCGAGGCGGGTGCGGATGAAGTGATCGTCTTCACTCACCAGGATTTTGAAGCTGAGGTGAAACGGCTGACGGGCGGCAAGGGCGTCGACGTGGTGTACGACGGCGTAGGCAAAGCAACGTTCGAAAAAAATCTAAACGTCATGCGACCGCGCGGGATGCTCGTGCTCTACGGCATGTCGAGCGGGCCCGTGCCGCCAGTCGATCCGGCGAAGTTGTCGGATAAAGGGTCGCTCTACATGGCGCGCACCACGCTGGCGCATTTCACCGCCACGCGCGAGGAACTCCTGGCGCGGACGGGCGCGCTCTTCGGGATGATTGCGGAAGGCAAACTCAAGCTGCGGATCGCGAAGACGTATCCGCTGGCGGACGCGCCCCAGGCGCACCGCGACATGGAAGCGCGGAAGGTGGCGGGCAAACTGCTGCTGATTCCGTAAGGTCCGCCGATGTTGCGACAAAGCATGTGGGGACAGCCGAGGGCGGCTGTCCCCACATGGGCCGTTATGCTATGGGGCGTTTCAGCGCTTGCGAGTGTAGTTGCGGACGTACTCTGGTACTGCTCGTCCCAGCAGTAGCCTCGCATCATCGATCGGTTTGCCCGCCGCCATCTCCAGCGGAACTACTCCAGCCCAGGTGGGGAACGCGTAGTCTTCCTCGTCATCGATGGGCGGGCCGATGCGGACTTTCGCGGAGAATTCCTCGATGGGCACGCGCAGCACCGACGTCGCTTTGAGTTCGCGCTCGTTGGGTTGGCGCGAGTCATTCCAACGGCCGGGCAGGATGTGTTCCGACAGGATGCGCAGGGCCGAAAGCTTTTCTTCCGGATCGTCCACCAGCGTTGCCTTCCCGAGAATCACGACGGAACGATAGTTCATGGAGTGATTGAACACCGAGCGCGCCAACACTAGTCCATCCAGCAAAGTGACGGTGATGCAGACGGGCACGCCGCCTTTCAACTGGCGCAGCATGCGGCTTGCCGCGGAGCCGTGAATGTAGAGGCTGGCATCTTTGCGTCCGTAGGAGGTCGGGATCACGAAGGGCTGGCCGTCGACCACGAAACCTGCGTGGCAGAGGAATCCTTCATCGAGGATGCAGTACATATCCTCGCGATCGTAAACGCCGCGATCGGCTTCGCGGACCACGCGGGTGCGCGCGGTGGGCATTTGAGTCTCAGACATTGCGGGATGAACTCCGGGGCTAGCGCCAAGAATGGGTGAACGAAAAGTGTAACACCGGTGGGCAGGCCCAGAACCGGACCTCGGACCGCGGACCTCGGACAGGGCAGCAGACGTTGCGCGGGCGAGGCTGCAAAGTAGGTGCTGCGGCGGGCGCAGTGCGCCCGCCTCAGAATGAGAAGAGGTAGATTGCGCCTCTACCAGTTCAACTTCATCGCTAACTGGAACTGGCGCGGATCGTATGCGGCAGTGGGCTGGCCCGCGTTGCAGGATGTGCTGCTGCAGAGCGGGCTGACCGCGGCCACATTGAACCGGTTGACGAGGTTAAACATATCCACGATCAGGTCCATGCTGAAGCGCTCATTGAAGTTTATGTGCTTGGCAACGCGCATATCGTTAAAGACCGTCCAGGGAGCGGCTCCCGTGTTGCGGCCGAGGGTGCCGTCGAGTTGCAGCAGAGTCGGGTTGGTCGCAGTCAGGACGAAGCCGAGGATGCATGGCTCCTGCAGCAAGCCCGTGGGAGAGTACTTGGACTGATAAGTCGGGCCGCAGGCGGCGTTGGCCGCAGTGTTCGGCCGGCCAGTGAGGGAGGACAGCTGGAGATTGTCCCCGTTGCCGGTGATGATGTTGAAGGGACGTCCGGAAGCGACGTCGACCAGTGGAGCGAACGTCCAGTCACTGAAAACCTTGCTGACGAAGCCGTGGCCGCTCAGCGTTCCAGTTTGAAACACGCCGCTGAACACGAAGCGGTTGCGCTGGTCGAATAGCGAGGTGGAGCGATCCAGTCCGGGGTAGTAGCTGTCCTGGGGCGTGAGCGTGGACTGCAGATCGGTGGAGTCGTCAATGGCATGCGACCACGTGTACGAAGCGAGGAACTCGTAGTGCTTTGTAAAGCGCTTGCGCAGGTTGGTGGTGAAGCCGTGATAGATCGAACTCCCGTTGGAGTAGTTGGCATCCATGTCGCCGAAGGGGACGCATCCCGTGAAGGTCCCAGTGGTGCCGGGAGTGCAGGTGGCGTTGAAACCCTGGCTGGCGAGGTTGCTCTCGAGTTGTTGTGCGAGGGCCACGCAACCAGCCCCTCCCGGGACTGCGGGGCTCAGATACAAACCAGCGATGGACGGATTCAGGCCGCCGGGACGAAAGAAATTCATCAGGGATGAATCCACATAAGGCACACCGGCTGGGGTTTTACCGCACCCGTTCACAGTGAAAGGACTGGCCGGAGTTTGCCCCGCCGCCAGCGCTGCGTTGAAGTTGGCCACCATTAAGTCGCCACGAATTGTGTTGGCGTTGATGGGCCGGTTCAGGTGGCGGCCTCCATTGAAGTTATAGGCCAGACTGAGAGCGAAGCCGCCGCCGAGATCGCGTTCTACGGTGATGTTCGCCTGCTGCGAGTACGCATAGACAAAATTCTTGGATTGCGGATAACCGAAGGGCTGGAAGCCAAGCGGCAGGAAGGTGGACGGGTTCAGATAGTTCTGGTTGAGAAAGACAGATTGAGGGAAGTTTAGAGACTGAAACTGCTGCTGGTTGGGCAGATAGCCAAGGTTCGCATTCGCTTGCGGAAGCGGCGACGGCGCACATTGTGGCAGGCCCTGCAGACCCTGGAAGATGGGAAACGCGTTCAGATTTCCCGGGTTTCCAGCGCCCTTGCAGAAGCCCGTACCGGCGAACGCGAGCTGGCCGCTGGAAGAGCCGTCGGAAGCATCTCCGAGGAAGTACAACCCAAGCAAGGGGTGATCGTAAAACATTCCATAGGAGGCGCGGACAACCGTCTTGCCGTTGCCCGCAGGATCCCATGCCGCGCCGATACGCGGCTGAATATTGTTCCAGTCGGTCTGGATCCCTTTCTGCAGTCCCAGCAGGTTGTAGGCGGAAAGTGCGAGCCCCTGGGGTGGTGCGAACTTGGGGGGAATCTCCACGTCATAACGCAAGCCATAGTTCAGAGTGACGGTTGGAGTGACTCGCCACGAGTCCTGCCAGAATGCTCCGATGGGAATGTTCTTGAACGAGTCGCTGGGACTGCCGATGCCCTGGATGAAATCTCCGGGTAATCCCGCGCCGTAGGATTGCACCGGCGAGAGGTCGGGGAAGGGTGTGTTGGGAATCGGGGAGAGAAAGCCCAGGGCCGCGGAACTGAACGCGCCGAAGTCGTACACTCCTCCGTAATTCACGGTGAATGTCGCGGTGAGCGGGAGGTAGTTGAAGTCCCCGCCCAACTTCATATTGTGACGGCCGACGGTCCAGGAGAAGTTGTCGGTGAATTGGTAGCGCTGTTCCACGCGCTGGATGTAGGAATAGGGCTCGCGGCCGAAATAGGCAAAGCCGGGGATGTTTACAGCCGGGTCGGAGCCTCCTGGAATTGCCGTGTTGTAGAAGTACGACAACCCGCGGCGGGCGTACTGGAAGCGGAACTCGTTCACCTTGTTGTTGCCAATCGTCCAGGTGTCCTGGGCCACTCCGGCCACGTCGCGGTAAGTCTGCTGCGAAGTGCGCGAGTAAGCGTTTTGGCCGAAAGGCTGGTCCTGGCCGCTGACTTCGATGCCGGTGACGGTGCTGGGGCTGACATTGGCGCGCAAGGTCAGGCGATGGTTGGCGCCGATGTTGTGGTCGAGGCGGAGCGAGTAAATACTGGTTCCCTCAAAGACGGGGAAGTTGCCCATCTGCGAGGCTAGGGTCTGGTAGGACTTTGGAACGAAGCAGCTTCCCGGAGTGTTGCAAGTGGTCGGAAAACCCCCGATTCCGGGGAAGCCACCGGTCAGACCCACAGGCCATGAGCCATTCACTGCCATTCCGGAGGACGCGCCCGCCAGAACCGCGTACTGACCAACGCCTGCCGCGAAGGCAGGACTCGCCCCCTCCAGCGCGAGAACGTTGGGGTCCGTAAGAAATCCGATTTGCTCCTGAGTCAACTGCATGGTGCCGAAAGGGAGACGCACGAGCGTGGTGT
>JBARBI010000015.1:0-81875 GCA_049792875.1 Candidatus Sulfotelmatobacter sp. | reverse complement strand
GCGTACAAGCTGCTCGAAGACGGGAAGAATTATGGGAAGGTTGTGCTGAAGATCGCATGACCCCGTGTGGCGCGGGCACTCTAGCCCGCGATGAATACCGAAAGCTGATCAGAAGGTAGTTTTGACTTCCCCTATGGAGCACCCTAACATACAGCCACTCAGGGGTTCGTTCTGCGCTCATGATCGGCCAGACCATCTCGCACTACCGCATCATTGAGAAGCTTGGCGGAGGCGGCATGGGTGTGGTTTACAAGGCTGAAGACACGCGCCTGCGGCGCTTCGTCGCGCTTAAGTTCCTGCCCGACGATGTCTCCCGCAACCCCATCGCGCTCGCCCGCTTTCAGCGTGAGGCGCAAGCGGCGTCGGCTCTCAATCATCCCAACATCTGCACCATTCACGACATCGGCGAGCAGGACGGGCGTGCCTTTATCGCCATGGAGTTTCTGGAGGGGGTGACACTGAGGCATCGCATCGCGGGCCGTCCGGTTGAGATGGAAACTCTGCTGCCGATCGTCATCGAGATTGCCGACGCGCTCGATGCCGCCCATGCCAAGGGCATCGTGCATCGGGATATCAAGTCCGCCAACATCTTCGTCACCAGCCGGGGAACGGCCAAGGTTCTTGACTTCGGATTGGCAAAGCTCTCACCTCAGCCGAGTACCGGCGCTGAGCCTACCGCTGCAACGGTGGAATCCGCAGAACATCTCACCAGTCCGGGCACGGCGGTGGGCACCATCGCCTACATGTCGCCGGAGCAGGTCAAAGGCCGCGAACTCGACACGCGCACTGATCTGTTCTCCCTCGGCGCTGTCTTGTACGAAATGGCGACCGGTACTCTGCCGTTTCGCGGTGACACTTCCGCCTTAATCTTTGATTCCATCCTGAATCGAACTCCAACAGCTCCGGTGCGCTTGAATCCCGACACACCGACCAAGCTCGAAGACATCATTAACAAGTGCCTGGAGAAAGATCGCAATCTTCGTTACCAGCACGCCTCCGACATTCGCACCGACCTGCAACGCTTGAAGCGTGACACGGAATCGACACATGCGGAGACAAGTCGTGTGGGGACGGGCACTCCTGCCCGTCGAGGCCGAGCGAAGCTCAGCTACATCGCGGCGGCGATCCTGTGCGCGGCTCTCCTCTCGGCCGGCCTCTACTATCGCTCGCATCGAACCCAGGCCCTCACTGACAAGGACACCATCGTTGTCGCAGACTTTGCCAACAGCACGCGCGATGCGGTGTTCGACGACACGCTGAAGACAGCGCTGAATGTTTCCCTGCGGCAATCGCCTTTCCTGAATGTGCTCTCCGACAGCGATGTTGTGAAGACTTTACAACTGATGACCCGTCCGGCCAGCACGAAACTGACGCCCGACGTAGCCCGTGAGCTTTGTCAGCGGGCGGGCAGCAAGGCCTACATCGCCGGATCGATCGGCAGCCTGGGCAGTGAATATGTGCTGGGGTTGAAGGCGGTGAATTGCCAGAGCGGAGACATATTGGCCGAGGGGCAGGTTGCAGCGGCGTCGAAGGAGAAGGTGCTGGACGCGCTGGGTGAAGCGGCATCCAAAGTACGCGAGGAGCTAGGCGAGTCACTGGCCACGGTAAAAAAATACGACTTGCCGCTCGAAAAGATTACCACGCCTTCGCTTGAGGCTCTGAGGTCCTACAGTATTGGCAACAACGAAACCGACGCTTCTGTCGCCCTGCCTCACCTGCTGCGCGCGATTCAACTCGATCCGAACTTTGCCATGGCGTATCAGGGCGCGGGTAGATGCTACAGCAATCTGGGCCAGCCGGAGCGGGCCAGCGAGTACCAGATCAGAGCTTTCCAGCTGAGGGAGCATGCCAGTGAGTGGGAGAAGCTGATTATCTCAGCCGATTACTATCAGTTCGTGACCGGGGAACTGGATAAGGCAGCTCAGACATACCGAGACCTTCTGGCGAACCCCAGAGCCTTCGGAGTATACGGTGCTTTGGGTGCGATTTACTCCGAACTGGGAGAGTACGAGAAAGCGATCGAAACAACCCGGCAAAGCCTCCGCGTCTCACCCGATGTTGTGCTCGAGTGTAACGTGTCGCAATTTCTGCTCGCCGAGCAGCATTTCGACGAAGCGCTACAGACCCTTCAGCGGGCGGACAACTCGGATTACGACAGCGTTGCCGTAACTCGGTACGCATTGGCTTTCCTCTCGGCGGATTCCCATGCAATGGCGCAACAACAACTCTGGTTTGCGGGCAAACCGGCATATGAGTTCTACGGAAGATCGCTCGCTTCCGATACTGAGGCGTATGCGGGTCGTCTGCGCCAGGCGCGGGAACTCACCATGCGCTCCGTAGATTCCGCGATCCGTATTGATAACAAGGAAGCGGGAGCTTTGTCAGAGGAGGACGCCGCTTTGCGCGAAGCTGCTTTCGGCAATGCCAAAGCAGCGGAGAATGCGGCAGCAGAAGGGCTCAAGCTGGCTCCGACGAGCAAAGGGATCGAAGCGGAAGCTGCACTGGCTTTCGCGATGGCAGGAGATGTGGCCCGTGCCGAATCGCTGGGGAAGGACCTGAATGAACGTTTTCCTCTCGACACGCAGGTGCAAACACTGTGGCTGCCGGCGATTCAGGCGCAAAGAGACCTTGACCGGGCGAATCCAGCTTTGGCTTTGGACCACCTGCCCGCGGTTGGCGCCGTGGAACTAGGAGCGCTTCCGTTCGCTTACAACACCTCCTGCCTCTATCCGGTATATGTCCGCGGCCAAGCATTCTTGGCTGCCGGACAAGGCACTGCTGCCGCCGCTGAGTTTCAGAAGATTCTCGACCACAACGGCATCGTCTGGAACTGCTGGACGGGTGCGTTGGCGCATCTGGGATTGGCGCAGGCGAACGCCTCGCAATCGCGAACCTCGGAAGGCGCGGATGCTGATGCCGCCCGCGTCCGTGCGCTCGCCGCTTACAAAGACTTTCTAACGCTCTGGAAAGATGCCGACCCCGACATTCCCATCCTGAAGCAAGCCAAGGCGGAGTACGCGAAGCTGCAGTAGTTCAGCCGTCACTGCTGTTCAAACACCCAGGTCTCACTCACGACGAAATTAGCGAGCGAGCACAGGACGATCGCGATGCCATTCGCGAGGAGGTAGTTCATGTGGCCCTGGCCGACCATCACCTTCATCAGTGCCAGGTTGCCGAGGATGGAGACGGCTCCGTTGGCGAGATTGAAGCGCAGGAGCCTCTGCAACGAGCGGCGCCAACGGACTCCCGGACCGACGTTGCCCTTGGCTCTATCGAGCCAGGTGAATTGTTCGTGCCAGACGAAGTTGTGGACCACTGCGGCCTCCACTGCGATCGCAGTTGCGGCGAGGTAGTCGAAGTGCAGCACGCTCTTGACGAGGAAGAGCGCCGCGAACTGCACTCCGATTCCAATTCCGCCGACAAAGTTGAACTTGTACCACCTCAGCAACGTGGATGGTGGAATGTCGTCCGCGTGGAAATTCGTCGCCCTCGTCTTCTCCGTCATTGCGGAATCCTTTCTTCGCGATAGAGGCGGATCGTGTTCTGCACGGTGAAGACAACGACCATCAATCCCATGCCGGCGAGGCCGACCGCGCCCCCGACGTCGAACAGTCGATAGGTCCCGCCAAGAATGTGCACTACCGGTTTCCAAAACAGGGCAACGTTTCCGACTGCCAGAAGCATGCGCAACTCCGTCGGGCCGAAACGCCAGAACGAGATGCGGAACTCGCCGAGGGCATGGGTCGCCAGATACGATTGGATCGAGAGCATCAGGAATGCGATGAGCAGGCCGATGGCGATCGACGGATGCATGCATCCAGAGAGGGCCAGCCCAACCATCAGGGCGAGGGCGCCAAAACTATCGACCATGTGGTCGACGTAGAATCCGTAGCGCGGACGCAGGCGCTGCCGCACCCGGGCAACGGTGCCGTCAAGAGAGTCGCCCAACCAGTTGAGCGCGAGGCAGGCGATCACGCCGAGAAGCGCGGAGCGGTGCCAGGGAGCGAGGGCGTAGCACAGACCCGCGCCGACTTGGGCCGCCAAACCCAGCGCGGTCAGGTGGTCGGGACCGATGCGAACCGGTGTACGCGCGGCCAGCCAAAGCAGGGCACGTTTTTCCGCCCCAGCCATCCAGCTTTCCTGCACCCGCTGCATGTCAGGAAAGGGACGCGTACGGCGCATCTCGAGGAGCACGCCCGGGTTCACCTGCTCGCAGAATTCGGTCATGGTCTGGGAATTGGGACTTGCCATCCGCGCCTCCGCGCCATCGGGCGCCTGTGCGGAGGCCACTTTGACCCGAGGGGCAGCAGGATGACAATGCACCGGCGGTCAACCGCGACTCAATTCGTTGTCAATCGCAAAGTCCTTTCCAGGCAGGTGCTTGCGACGCCGGATAATTCCCGGAGAACGCGCTTGCGGCCCGCTCGCTGGATGTGTTTTCATTCCCATGCCGGCCACGAGTCACCGCTTGCCAAGCCATCCAACTCCAAAAGCTTTCCGAGAGTGGTTCCTCTCCCTTTTTTTTGTCTCCGGATTTTGCAGCATGCTTTACGAGCTGGTATGGCTTCGTCTGGCCATGGCGCAGTTCGGGGTGACCACTGCCATGGTCTCGATTGTGCTGTCGGCATTCATGGCCGGACTTGGATTCGGCTCATGGGCCAGCGGTGCTTGGCTCCGCCGGCGAGCCGACAGACTTTGGATCGCGCCTCTTCGTCTGTATGCGCTGATCGAACTGCTGATTGGCATATCGGGGATCGCCGTACCGTATGAACTGCAATGGAACCGAAACGTTCTGGAACGGCTCGAGTTGACTTCGTCGCTGGCCCACTATGCCGTTTCCGCCATGTGGGTGGGTTGTACGCTGATTCCGTGGTGCGCGCTGATGGGAGCGACCATTCCCATCGGGATGCGGGCAATGGGCCAGCTGCTGCCTGGTGAGGGGGAACGCTCGTTCGGCTACCTCTATACGGCAAACGTAGCCGGTGCGGTTGTCGGTACGGCGCTACCTCTTTTCCTCATCGAGCTTCTTGGCTTCCACCGGACGCTGTGGGTGGGGGTGGCGAGCAACGGCTTCATTGCCATGGCGGCAGTCGCTATGTCCCGAAGTCTTCCCAACGAATCCCCGCACGAACCCGCCCAGCCCGTCGCGAAACTGACGGGGACTGCCACCAGCAGCGGGGCGATCTTGGCATACCTGTTCCTGACTGGGCTGACGAGCATGGGGATGGAGGTTATCTGGCTGCGTCAGTTCACGCCCTTCCTCGGGACCGTCGTCTATGCCTTTGCCTTCACCCTTGGCGTGTATCTCGCGGCCACCTTCACCGGTTCTCGTATCTACCGGTCCTGGAGTTCGCGGCATGTGCAGGAGAGCCCTATTCTGTGGACGGTGCTCGCGCTCTCTGCGCTGTTTCCCTTGGTCACCTCGAACCCGAGCATCGAGTTGTTCAAGGCTTTAAGGCTGGGACTGGGCATTGCACCGTTCACCGGCTTGCTGGGCTTTCTAACTCCGATGCTGGTGGACCGCTATTCCCACGGCGACCCCGGCAAGGCAGGCAGTGCGTACGCGGTCAATGTTCTGGGATGCATCCTGGGGCCAGTCGTGGCGGCGTTTTTGCTTCTGCCCCACATGAGCGAACGGTGGGCGCTGATCATCCTGTCGCTACCGTGGCTTTTTGTGGGTTTGCGGGCACTGCTACCAACCCCCGGTGTGACTTCGGCCGCCCGGGCGGCCGCCTGCGCCCTCATTCCACTAGCGGGCCTGCTGATCTTCAGCAGCAAAGGCTACGATGAGATCTTTCCGCAGCGGCAAGTTCTCCGCGATCCGACGGCCACGGTCATCGCCATCGGGACCGGCATGGACAAGCAGCTCCTGGTCAACGGATATGGCATGACCGTGCTGACTCCGGCGACGAAAATCATGGCGCATCTCCCGCTGGCATTTCTCGACCATCCGCCGCAGGATGCGCTCGACATCTGCTTCGGCATGGGCACCACGTTCCGGTCGCTGCTCAGCTGGAAGATTCGTGCTACAGCCGTCGAGCTGGTGCCCAGTGTGCCGCGGCTGTTCGGCTACTTTCACAGCGATGGCGCTGAGCTGCTGAAGTCTCCGCTGGCGCATGTCGTGATCGATGATGGCCGCCGCTACCTGGAGCGCACAACGCAGCACTACGACCTGATCACGATTGACCCGCCGCCCCCCGTGGAAGCCGCGGGATCCAGCATGCTTTATTCGGAGGAGTTCTATGCTGCGGCGCGGAAGCGCTTGCGCCCGGGCGGGATTCTGGCGCAGTGGCTGCCCGGCGGCGATCGGGAGGACTACGCCTCCGTCGCACGTTCCCTCCACAATTCGTTCCCTTATGTGCGGGTCTTTGGCGGAGTTGACGGGGGGTTCCACTTTCTGGCTAGCGCCCAACCGCTTCCCCAGCAGACTGCGGAAGAGTCTCTCCTCCGGATGCCGGCGAGCGCGGTCAGCGATCTCACGGAGTGGTCCCCGGCAGCAACTGGAGCGGAAGCCCTTCTCACCTTCCGTCGCCTGTTGCGAAAAGAGGTTCCGATCGAAACCGTGATCGCTGCTTCTCCTCACGTGCCAGCTCTGAGCGACGACCGGCCGATTAACGAATACTACGCATTGCGGCGCTGGTCCTGGCAATTGAGGTGACGGACGGCTCGCCGAGTTGGTGCGGTTCCGCAGAATAACTTCAGAGGGAAGCGAACGCCTCCTGCACTGCGCTTCGTAACTGTTGGGTCGCCCATGTGATCTGCTCCGCTGTGATGATCGCAGGGGGCGCCAGAAGCAGATGGTCTCCGTGGATGCCGTCGACGCTGCCCTGCATGGGATAGACGAGCAGTCCGCGCTTCAAGGACGCGGCACCGACCCGTCCGGCGAAGTTCTGTTCGGGCAGGAAGGGGCGCTTGTTAGTCTTGTCGGCGACAAATTCTACGGCCCAGAGCAAGCCGATGCCGCGGACGTCTCCTACCGTCTCTTCGTTGCGCAGAGTCTCCAGCGCTTGTTTGAGCAAAGTCGCTGGAGTGCCGGCGTGGCTGGAGTCGGCGGCTTCGACTAATGGCTTCGCTTGCAGATATTGCAACACAGCGCGTCCGGCGGCGAGCGAAATGGGATGCGCGTTGTAAGTGAAGCCGTGCAGAAACGCACCGGAGCCCGCGGCAATCGCGTCGACGACCTTTTTACTCGCGATCACGGCGCCGAGAGGAGCGTAGCCGCTAGAGAGTCCCTTGGCAGTGACCAGAATGTCCGGAGCGACACTCCAATGTTCTACGGCGAAATGGCAGCCGGTGCGGCCCATGCCCGTCATGACTTCATCGGCGATGAGCAACACGCCATGACTGCGGCAGATTTCAGCCACCGACTGCAAGTATCCGGACGGAGGAACGACGGCACCGAGGGTTGCTCCGCTGACCGGTTCGAAGATGAATGCGGCGGCCTCTCCGTTTGCGGCTTCGATGGCGCGCTCGAGTTCGGCGGCGTATTGCTGCCCGCAGGTACGGCACCCGTCGGTGCAATCGAAGGCGCAGCGGTAGCAGTACGGCATGCCGACGTGGGGGAATTCGCGCACCATCGGCAGATACATTTCGCGGCGGCGCTTGTTGCCTGACACCGCGAGCGCGCCGAGGGTCGAGCCGTGATAACTCTGGTGGCGGCTGAGCATCTGGTGGCGGCTGCCTTGACCGATCTCGACCTGGTACTGGCGCGCCAGCTTCAGCGAGGTTTCGATCGACTCCGAGCCCCCACAGGTGAAGTAGACTGCTCCGCCGCGGAATTGCTCTCCCGCGAACGCGAGTAATTCCTGCGCGTACTCTTCGGCAACCGGAGTGGTGAACTGGCTGGTGTGAACAAACTCGAGCTTTGCCGCTTGCGCAGCCATAGCGGCGGAGACTTCCGGCACGCCGTGTCCGATGAAGTTGACCGCAGCAGACCCGGCGAGATCGAGATACTGGTTGCCAACGGCGTCCCAGACGAAGATGCCTTCGCCACGGACGGCCGTGGGGAAGTCTTTGCGAAAGGACCGACGGAGGACCGGGGAACGAGATTGCATAGTCGTGGAAAAAGTCACGCTCGATTATCGCACTGCGTCGCAGTGAATCATCGGGCTCCTGCTCAACAACATGATCACGTTTTGTACAGTCGGCACGGGCACGGACCTGAGCGATGAGACCATCGCGGATGCTAAAGAGCCGTTGCAGATTCAGTGGCTGGGGAACAGCCTCATCAACTTCCCGGTGGGGAAGTAAAGCAGAATCCGCCAGAGTAGGCTGGCCTTCCCCTTTCGGCGCGCGCTCGGCCCGGACACGAGTCGGTCAACACTCCTGATTTGAGATTCCGCTAAGATTGAAACTTAATCGGATCTCAATGACGAAACTGCTGCGCTTTTTCCGGCCGTCGCACCAGCACACTGCATTCTCGGCGACTTTGCTGCTGATTTCGGCGGTGATGCTGTCGCGGGTCATCGGCTACGCGCGGGATGCTTACATCGCGTGGGCGTATGGAGCTGGCGGTCAGACCGATGCTTATGTAGCGGCGTTCACGCTGCCGGACTTCCTCAACTACATAGTGGCGGGGGGCGCGGCTTCCATCACCTTCATCTCGATCTACACCCGCTTTCTGGCCGAGAAGCGCGACCGCGACGCGCAGAAGACGTTCTCTATCATTATCACTGTGATGACGGCAGTGATGCTCGTGGGGACGATCCTGACGGAGATTTTCGCGCCGCAATTTGTGCGCTGGTTCGTGAAAGGATTTTCGCCGGACCAGATCGAATTGTGCGTTCACCTCACGCGGATTCTGCTGCCGGCTCAGATCTTCTTCTATGTCGGCGGAGTGGTCTCGGCCGTGCTGCTCTCGCATCGGCTGTTCCTGTTCCCCGCGTTCGGACCGCTGATCTACAACGTGTTCATCATCCTCGGCGGAGTGCTCGGCGGGCGGCATTTCGGAATCGCGTCCCTGGCTTACGGGGCGCTGATCGGGAGCTTTGCCGGGCCATTTCTGGCAAGCGTCGTTGGGGCGGTGCGGATTGGGACCGGATATAAGCCGTCGTTCGAGGTGATGAATCCGGCGTTTCGCGAATGGGTAAAGCTGTCGGTGCCCCTGATGCTAGGCGTTTCGCTGGTGACGGCAGATGACTGGATCCTACGACACTACGCGTCGAATGGCGTGGGCGATATTACGCGCCTGACGTTTGCCAAACGGTTGTTCGCCGTGCCGATTGCCGTGCTGGGACAGGCGACGGGCCAAGCGTCGCTGCCATTTTTTGCGCGACTGTTCAACGAAAAGAAACTGAAAGAATTCGCCGTGACGGTGAACGATTCGGTGTACCGGGTTTCGGCGTCGTCGTTGCTGGCGACCGGATGGATGATGGCGGCGGCGCTTCCGTTGATCGATCTGGTGTACCGGCGGGGAAAGTTTCTTTTCGCGGACACGGAGACGGCCGCGATTTATTTCTTCTGGTTTTCGCTTTCCCTGGCGTTGTGGTCGGCGCAGGGACTCTACGCACGGGCGTTCTACGCGGCCGGCGACACACTCACGCCGATGGTGGCTGTCACCGTGATTACGGCGGCATCGCTGCCAGTGTATGCGATGTTATTTCACACCTTCGGAGTTGTGGGCCTGGCGTGGGCGTCAGATATTGGAATTGGTGTGAACCTGGTGGCGCTAGCCTGCCTGCTGCACTACCGAAAACTGGTTCCGCTCGGCGAGTTGCGCTGGGGAGAATTAGGAAAAGCGGCGGTGGTGGCGGCGGTCGCGGGTGCGATCAGCTTTGCAGTGGCGAAGGTCGTGCCTCTTGCAAATGGGAGCGGCAGCCGCGTGGCGGATGTGACACAACTCGCCCTGGTCTCGATTACGTGGGCGGCGGCGGTGGCGGCGGGGCTGTGGCTGTTGCGCTCGGAGTTGCCGGGGGATTTGCGGCGGCGTAAGGGCGCGGTATATCCCTCAGTGGCGCAGGGGGAAACCAAGGAAATTCTCGGAGCGGGAACGCAACCGTAAGCGAAGTCGCCGTCTGAGGTCCAGCGTGTTGCTCCTGCGCTATACTCTATCCTCGGAGCCCACGATGATCACCGTCGCGAAGCCGGTACCCCTCCAGAAGTTCGTCGAGGGTCTCCGCCAGCTCCCCGAGTCGGCCTTCGGTCCCACCGAACCGGTGCGGCGCTTTCTGCAGGACACTCCTGTCAGCGCTGACTCGCTCTCTGCCTTTCTGACCTGGGATGGGCAACACTACACCCGCAATCTCATCGACCGGACTCCGCTCTATGAATTGATGGCCATCTGCTGGGAGGTCGGGCAGGCTAGTTCGGTGCATAATCATCGCGACCAGAATTGCTGGATGGCCGTCCCCATCGGCCGGCTGCACGTGGAAAATTTTCACCTGGTTCACCAGGATCTGCAAAATGGGCGGTGCCGGCTGGAACCAACCGATACCGTTGAAATGAATATCTCGCATCCGTGCGCGGTCGATCCCGCCGATCCGGTGCATCGCGTAGTGAATCCCCGCGAATTCAACCAGCGCGCCGTCAGCCTGCACGTGTATTCCCGGCCCTTCGATACCTGTGTGGTGTACTCGCCCGAACAGGGGACGTGCGGGGAAATTCAGCTCCACTTTAATACCGAATACGGAAAGACTGTGGGGCACTGATTCCTGATGCCGCAGCGTAGACACGTACTCGCCATGCTCGCGGCTCTGTTCGTAGGAGTTGTGGCGTGTACGAAGCCGGCGCCCCCAACCGCAAACAACATTATACCGTCAGATCGCGTGGCGCCCTCGCCGGTGGGCACTACGCAAACGGTTCTGCAGAAAACCTTCAACCTGAAGGGCTCGGCCGCATTTCCCTTCGAAATCCCTGCGCATTCCGCCCAGCCGCATCTGCATGGAATCTTTGAGTCGTTTGCCGGCCAGGTTCACGGGGCATCTGACGAGACCGCGAACATCGACTTCGTCATCCTGAGCGAGGAGCAACAGACCGATTCTGCCAGCCACCGCGCCAGTGAGGCCATGTTCTCCGTCGAAGCGTCCCACAACCAGGCCGTCAATTTTGACCTTCCCCCTTCGTTGAATCATCCCGTCAAGTACTACCTGGTTTTCCGCGACCCTAACGGTAAGGACGGCAAAGTCGTGGAAGCGAACTTCCGCGTGGATTTCTAGCGCCTGAGGGACTGCTACACTATGCGGGTTGCCTCCGCGTAAGAAATCTCCGAACCAAGCCCCGCCCGCGGCACATTCGAACGATCGAGCTTCGAACGGCCAAGCCGCAACCGGCGGTACATCTCAACCTTCGTCCGCCCCCGGCCGCATCTACCTCATCGACACCATGTCGTTCATCTTCCGCGCCTACCACGCCATGGCGCGACAGCGGCCCATGTCGACCAGGGCGGGGCTCCCGACCGCGGCGATTTACGTCTTTGTGAACATGCTGCGCAAACTGCGCGACGATTTTTCTCCCCAATATCTGGCTGCCGTGTTCGATGTTGCCGGGCCAACGTTCCGCGACGAGCAGGCCGAAGCCGTGACCAGCATTCGCAAATTCGACATCAAAACGCAGACTTTCACGGAAGTGGAATACAAAGGCTACAAGGCGAACCGCTCTGCCATGCCGGAAGATCTGGTGCAGCAGGTTCCCTATATTCGGCGGGCGCTCGAAGCCTACCGTATTCCGATCCTTGAGGTCATTCGTTTCGAGGCTGACGACGTAATCGGCACTCTCGCGCGCAAGGCCGCCGAGGCCTCGCATCCCGTGTACGTCGTTTCCAGCGACAAGGACATGATGCAACTGGTCAACGACAAGGTGCAGATCCTGAATCCGCCGAAGGACAACCTGATCTGTGATGCCACGAAGGTCGAGGAAATTCTCGGCGTGCCGCCCGAGCGCGTCATCGACGTGATGGCGCTTCGCGGCGACGCCATCGACAACATTCCCGGCGCCCCGGGCATCGGCGACAAGGGCTCGGTCGAAATTATAAAGCGATTCGGCACAGTCGAGCAGGCACTGGAGCACGCCGCGGAAGTCGAAAAGAAGACTTACCGCGAGTCGTTGCTGAATAATCGTGAAGCAATTCTGTTCAGCAAGAGCATGGCGACCATCGATACCAATGTTCCTATTGAACTCGACGTGGAATCTATGCGCGCTGGGGAGCCGGACCTGGACGCATTGCGCGCGCTCTTCACCGAGCTGGAATTTACTTCGCTGCTCAAAGAACTGTTGCCCGTGGTCGAGGTTAGCGAGACTCATTATGCGGAGGCGAAGTCGGCTGGGGACGTCGAGAGGGTGATCAACGCAGTCGCCCGTGGAGCTGCGCTCGCGGTCGCGGTTGAACAGGAAAAATCCGACGGCGCCGACGAAGAACAGAGCGAAGAGGAGCCGCAGGACGCTCAGCTGTTCTTAGTCGGAACGTCCATGGGTAGAACGCTTCCCGAACCCACGGCCCGGCGCGCCGCGATCTCAGCGACGGCGGGCTCCGCCACGATCGTCAAGCTCGATTCCGGGGACACCTCTGAAAAACTGCGCTCGGTGTTGACCAACTCCGCTGTGCCCAAAGCAATCCACGACTATAAGGCGGCGATTCACGCGCTGGATCCGCTGGGCATTCCCCTTGCGGGCGTGCGCCACGATCCGATGCTGTATTCCTATTTGCTCGATCCGACGTACTCATCGCACCGGCTCGCGGAGGTTGCTTTGCGGCGCTTCAACCTGAAGCTGGCTGAGGAGTTGGCCGAGTCTGCCGACATCACGGGACGTTTGGCAAGCGCGCTGCGCGGCGACGTCGAGCAGGCAGGCCTGACAAAGCTGTACGAAGAAATGGACCTTCCCCTTGTGCCCGTCCTTGCGCGCATGGAGCAGGCCGGAGTCAAGATCGACACGGCTGCGCTCTCGCAGATGTCGAGCAAGCTGGAGAGTGAGATCGCCGCCAAGGCGAAAGAAATTTACGAAGCGGCGGGGATGGAATTCAATGTTGGCTCGCCCAAGCAACTGGGCGACGTCCTGTTCAATCGCATGAATCTGCCCAAGCCGGTGAAATATGGCAAGGGACGCACCATCTCGACTGCGGTCGATGTGCTCGAAGAGCTCGCGGAGAATCATCCCATAGCACGCATGGTGCTCGACTACCGCCAGCTTACCAAACTCAAATCTACTTACGTGGATGCACTGCCCGCGCTCATTCATCCGGCAACTGGCCGCTTGCACACAACCTTCGGGCAGACCGGAACGGCTACTGGGCGGCTGTCCTCGGCCAATCCGAACCTGCAAAATATTCCGATTCGAACAGAACTCGGGCGAGGAATTCGCGCCGCTTTCATCGCCGAACCTGGCCACGTTTTGCTCACCGCTGACTATTCACAGATCGAGTTGCGCCTGCTGGCCCATCTGTCGCGCGATCCGCTGCTGGTCGAAGCGTACCGACGCGGCGACGACATTCACACGCTGACCGCATCGCAAGTGTTCGGCGTGCCGCCGCTGATGGTCACGCCCGACCACCGCCGGCAGGCGAAGGTCGTCAATTTCGGGATCGTCTACGGTCTGTCTGCGTTTGGACTCTCGCAGCAACTCGGCATTCAGCCCGGCGAAGCGAAGCAATTCATTACCGCTTATTTCGAAAAATATAGCGGCGTTCGTGCCTTTATCGACAAGACTTTGGAAGAAGCCCGGCGTGACCTGAAAGTGAAAACGCTGTTCGGGCGAATCCGGCCGATCCCCGACATCAACAGCAAGAACGTCAATCAGCGCGGGTTCGCCGAGCGCACCGCGGTGAACACGCCTCTACAGGGCACGGCGGCCGATCTGATAAAGATCGCCATGATCCGCATCGACGCAGCCCTGCGCGCCCGCGGGCTGAAGACAAGAATGACGCTGCAAGTCCACGATGAACTGGTTTTCGAAGTTCCCGAAAATGAAGTGGAGATCATGCAACCGCTGGTGCGAGAGCACATGGAAAAAGCTCATTCTCTCGCCGTGCCCCTGCTTGTAGAAATGGGGGTAGGTGCAAACTGGAGGGACCTCGAGTGATTGGGGCGCCTGCCGCCGCAGCGAATCAATTGGCGGTTGTTGGAACCACGGTACGGATCAATCGGTCGAGCAGTTTGCTCCACGCGGGCCGCATCGGCCGCCCGAAAAACTGTTCACTGAACGCGCGGAAAAAAGAGGACGACATCAGCAAGTAAGCCGCCAACTTCGCGTCCACTCGCTGGTCCACGCGCCCCATTTCCTGCTCGGCCGTGATGTAGTCCTCTAGAACCTTCAGGGAGAGATGGGGGCCTTTGTTTTGACGGATCAGGGAAGACCGGAAAGCCGCGTGCAGTTCCGGGTCTGCGAACAGGCCCGCGACGCGGGGCGTCGCGCGCTGGTGAAACTTGTAGATGCCCCGAAGTGCCGTCGCCAGATTCGTCTGTGGGGAACCGTGGCCTACCTTCTGTTGCAGCGTGCGTAGCGGACCCAGCATCTCCGGCAAACTGTCCTCGAGCATGGCCAGCAGCAGTTCCAACCGGCCCTTGAAATGTACGTAAAGAGCGCCTTCTGAACATCCGGCCTGCTTGGAAATCTGCCGTGTCGTGATCCCCGACAAGCCGCGCGAGAGCAGGAGCCTTTCCGCCGCCTGAAGTATTTCGGCGCGCCGATTGGCCTTGCGGGACCCACGATCTTTCCCGACCATTCAGCCTCTCCCTCCTTGCCCGCCCGGGACCCTGATTGTCCGCTTCCTGAGTCCATTCCGGGCAGCCTCGTGATTCTACAGCAGCTCTTGACAACCGGTCCGTCAAGAGATATGGTAGTGAGCGCTCACTCACTGAGGAAGATGATACCACACGCCCTGATACCCCAGAGCAGTGAGAAATGAGAGGCGACAAACCATGGCCGAGATACTGACCTTCTTATTTGTCGGGGCCTCGCTCCTGGTCGCCCCGGTTGTGCCATCGCAGGCCCAATCACAGCAAGGCGGCTTCATCCAAGTCGAGATCGTTGGGTTGCGCAATGACAAGGGCCAGGTCCAGTGCGCCTTATTCTCTTCAGCCAGCGATTTTCCCAAGTCAGGGGACAAAGCCGTCGCACGGGCCAAGTCCGACATTTCGCACGGCAAATCATCCTGCGAGTTCTCTGGAATCGCACCCGGGACATACGCCGTCTCGGTCTTCCACGACGAGAATTCCAACGGAAAGTTGGATACGAGCTTCTTGGGGATCCCCCGCGAGGGCGTCGGAGCGTCGAACGACGCCAAAGGCCACCTCGGGCCTCCGAAATTCGAAGCGGCAGCTTTTCATTTTTCCGGGGACCGGCTGGATCTGAAGGTCACCATCCACTACTTGTAGGCGGTGCCCTATGGACAGAGGCTTGATCTCAACCAAGTCATTCTGCATTCTCAGCGGACTCAGCGGCATCGCGGGCGTTGTCCTGCTGGGTCTGTCGTTTCTTATCAATCCCGGTCCGCCTCCGGGTGCGACCAGGGCCGAGCTGCTGGAGTTCGGTCAACAGCACTACTCGACGGTACTGTGGGGAGCCTGGCTGCAAGCGGTAGGCCCGGTCCTAATCGTTTTGTTTGCCTTCTCTCTGGTTCACCTGGCCGGAGCCGCGGCACGACTTTTGGGGTGGATGACGTTTTTTGGCGCGACGATCCTGATGACGGTGAGTCTCATCGAGATCACGTTCTATATCAGCGCGTTATATGCCGATCCCCCGATGATGACCTCAGTCAGTCTCAGGCTGATTTATGCCGCCCAGCACCTTTATTTCATCGTGGCGGCCCCAGCTCTGTTTCTGCCGCTGGGGTTAGTCGTTCTCCGTTCCCCGATATTGCCGCGAGGGTTCGGGTATCTGGGTATTTTGTTAGGAGCGGCTTTCGCAATTTTGGGAATTGCCTTCTTGCACACCCTCACGCTGCCCGTGGCGGTCACGGCCTTCGCAGGAGTGCAAGCGCTCTGGTGGCTTGCCGCCGCCATCACTCTGATGGTTCGCAGCGGACGCATTCGCTAGCGAGCACTTCCGCCAGCCAGCGATCTCCGGAATTTTGGTTTTCCCGGCGCGAGGGCTGCTGCTAGTGTAAAATTGCCCAGTGAACCCCTCCGCTGGATCTGACGGGTTGCCTCACGGCGAACCGTCGCATCGGTGGAATCCTTCCTCGTCGGGACGTGGCTCAGCCTGGTAGAGCACTCGCTTGGGGTGCGAGGGGTCGGCAGTTCAAATCTGCCCGTCCCGACCAATCTTATTCTGTTGCTTTTCTTGAGTTTTCGGTTCTTTCGTCTGGTCCGCTTGTTCCTCCCATTTTGCCAATTGTGACGTAAATTGTGTCGTTACCTCCGGTCTAGACGACTGCAGACACTAGTTCAGGAGCGAGGTTCGTTGACCTGGTCCGATTCCACACCGAGGTAACTCAGAAACATTCGGGGCAGCTCCGTTTTGAGGAGGTCATCATCGAGCGACAGCACGTCCTCAAAAATGCGCGCTCGATTGAACAAAATCAGCTCCCGTAAAACAAGCGCAATCATGACGAATCCAAAGCGGACCGCACCTGGCGGGTCGGGATGCTTAATCTGATCGCGCCAGATCATGAAAGTGTCTACCATCGTCTGAAACGATTGCGCCTCGGACGCCCTCGTTGCGCGCACGAATGCGGTCTCCCAGTGTTGCTCTGAGTATTGAACGGCCGCGCGAATCAAACCGGCATCCCCGCGGTAATTCTGAATCATGCCCCCGATGATGTTGCGTGAGAATCGGACCAGACCAATGGGCCGCACCATCTCGGGGTCAACTTGCGCAGCCGTTGCGGCCGAACTGCGCTCCCTGATTCGCTGGAACACCGCTGCCATGAGCGCGTCCTTGTCACGGAAGCGTCGATAGACGTTGGCCGCCGAAATGCCAGCTTTGGCTGCGATGCGCGGCAGGATTGCGCCTTCCAGGCCGTGCTTCGCGAGCACCACCTCCGCGGCATCGAGCATGCGCCGCAGCGATTCGCGGCTGCGCTCTTGAACGGGGGGACGTTGTGCGGGCTTACGTGGCCTAGATGGACCTGACTTTGACCCGCTCTCTTTTTCCCTTGACATAATGTGAATTACGATTAACATTAGCCTTGTTAAATGTGATTGTCAATTCACATATTCGAATACTGTGGTCGTGGAGGCATCTCACATGAACAAGGAAGATCCTTTTGACGGGACCTGGGAGCTCAATCCCGAAAAGTCCCACTTTGATCCGAACCATCGGCCCTCGAACGCGACCATGCGCTGGCAATGCACCTCCGACGGTTACACCATGACAGCCGAGGGAATTGCGGGCGATGGCAGTGTGGTTCGAGAAAAACCTGCGATCTTTGTCCCAGACGGCAAAGACCACGAGGTGCCCGGTGGGTCAGGGTTCACCGCGGCTGTGTCCCGCCCTTCCCCCAACGTTCTGGAAGTGGAGTCGAAGAACGTTGGCGGTATTGTCGGCAAAGCCAGCTATGTTGTATCGGAAGATGGGAAGACGCTAACCACGAGTGTGTCGAGCATCGACGCGCAGCAGCGCCGCTTCCAAGTTGTCCTCGTTTGGGAACGCCCGCGAGGCTGTGAGGAGGCACGTCCATGAGCCGTCGGCCGCTTGGCATAACCATTGGCGCAATACTATTCGCGGCGAACGCCGCGTACTGTGTTGGGTTCGCTGCGCTGGCAATTCTCAATCACAACGCGCTTCGCTCTGTGCTCCGAGCCCTGAGCCCGTCAGGCATGGGACCTGAGGCCGCTCACTTGGCTATGGGACGCCTGCTGCCTCTATATTACGTTCTCATGGCTGGATTGACGGTCGCACTCGCCATCGGATTCTGGAAACTCTGGAACTGGTCGCGCATTGTGGTCCTCGTTCTGCTGGGTCTTTCACTGCTAAGTCTGATTGCCGAAGTGCGGCCGCTGATTGCGCAGCCGACTACGTCAGCGGTTGGGCTGACTGTATTGCGGCTTGGACTGATCGCACTTGTGGGCTGGTACTTCCTGCGCGCGCCAATACGCGATGCCTTTCTTAAGCAGAGGGTCAGGGCGACAGGCGCATAGCTCATTCGTTTGAGAGGTTCTCGTGTGAAGCGCTGTCTGCGGGTTGTGTCAGGCCATGCAGGTACGGTGTTTCACTTCCGGCTCTACAACCAGCTTAGACGTGCTACTATCTCGCCCACGAGTGAGGGCACATGCCATACGTTGGCCAGAGATTTGGCCGCTATCGCATCGAAGAGGAAATCGGTGCCGGTGGTATGGGGGTCGTTTATCGCGCTTACGACGAAAAGCTGGAGCGCGATCTCGCCCTCAAGGTGTTGACTCCCGGAGCGCTGAACGACGAAGCAGCGCGCAAGCGGTTTCGCAACGAAGCCCTCGTCCTTTCCCGCCTGAATCACCCTGCCATTCAGACCATCCATGACTTCGACACCTTCGACGGCCACGATTTCCTCGTTAGCGAACTGGTGCCCGGGGTGTCGCTCGACACACGATTGCAATCAGGCGCTCTGCCGGACAAGGAGGTCGTCGATCTCGGCTTTCAATTGGCCCAAGGTTTGGCTGCGGCGCACGCAGCCGGCGTCCTGCACCGCGACCTGAAGCCCGCGAATCTGCGCGTGACGTTCGATGGGCGGCTGAAAATCCTCGATTTCGGTCTGGCAACGCTTTCCCGCGAGGCTGTGTTGACGCTGAGTACTACTCAAACTCTGGCAACTGCGCCCACGGGCATCGCAGGTACCCTGCCATACATGTCTCCCGAGCAGTTGCTTGGGGAACACGTCGACTCGCGCAGCGATATCTATTCGGCTGGCGTGGTCTTGTTTGAGCTCTCGACACAGCAGTTGCCGTTCCGCGATTCCCTGGTTCCGAAGTTGACCAATGCGATTCTGCACCAGGCGCCGCCCGCACTCAGAGGGCTCTCTCCTAAGCTCTCGATCGACTTCGAACATATCGTGCTGAAGTGCCTGGAAAAAGATCCGGACCTTCGATATCAGTCAGCGAAAGAGCTGGCGACGGACCTGCGTCGTCTCGGTGCGAGATCGAGCGCCGTAACCATCGAGGCGCCAGCAGTGAAACGCCCTCGAAGATGGCTCCTGCCCACAATTACCAGTATCGGGGTCTGCGCTCTGGTCGCAGCCACGTTGCTTTTGTGGCCACGTCTTACCATGAAGGAGGGCGCCGGGGCGCCAACCCTGCGTTGGGAGCAACTCACCAACTTCAATGATGCCGCAGAAATCCCTACGCTGTCGCGTGACGGCAGGCTAGTGGCGTTTTTGCGCGGCCCCGGCAATTTCGGGAATTCTGCCAACACAGGCCAGCTCTGGTTCAAGTCTTTGCCCGATGGCGAACCCTTCCAACTCACCAACACCGCCTTTCGAAAACAGACGATCAACTTTTCCCTGGACGCCAGCCGGCTGTACTTCACGCAACTGCAAGGTCCTTTTACCTGGAACACCTACGAACTGCCGTTGTTGGGAGGACAGGAACCTAAGCTGTTTATGGCCAATGCCACGGGATTGAGCTGGATCGCTAGCGATCGCATCATGTTCTCCGCGATCCAGACTGGCATCCACATGACGCTGTCCACCTCGAATGCCAGCCGGACCGATGAGCAGGACATCTACGTTCCAGCCGACTCGATTCACGGCATGGTGCATCGCTCCGCGCTATCGCCGGATGGGAAATGGGTGTTGCTGGCAGAAATGGATAGCGAATGGTGGAAACGGTGCCGAGTCGTGCCGTTCGACGGTTCATCTGCAGGACGGCAAGTCGGGCCGGAGGGTTCGTGTACCTGGGCCCAATGGTCTCCGGACGGCAAATGGATGTATTTCACGGTGGACACGCGCACGGCCGGTTTTCACGTTTGGCGGCAACGCTTTCCCGACGGCGAACCTCAGCAGCTGACGCCGTCCGGCGCGAGCGAGGAAGAAGGGCTCGCGATCATGCCGGATGGCAGATCGTTCATCACCACCTCCGGCACACAACAGTCTGCAATCTGGCTGCACGACAATAAAACAGGTGAAAAGCAGATCACCTCTGAGGGCTACTCCTATCTCCCGACGCTGTCATCGGATGGCAAGAAGGTCTATTACTTGCGCCGGGTCACTGGATCGCGCTCATACTTCAGCGGTGAGCTGTGGGTTTCCGACGTCGCAACCGGAGCCGCAGAACGGCTCTTTCCCGGTCTAGTGCTAACGCATTTTTCAATATCGCAGGATGGGAAAAAAGTGGTGTTCGCGACAGAACAGGGCCAGGCCCGATCGGGCATCTGGGTGGGCTGGCTTGACCGCACCCAGGCGCCGCGGCAACTTACCTTCAGCGGCGAATATCGGGCCTTCTTCGGCAAGCCGGGGCAGATCTTATATCAGGGCACGCAAACTTCTCCGAAGCTGATGAGTATCTACGAAGACGGTAGCGGCCAGGTCGCCGTCTCCGACCTTCATGTCATGCTGTTGCAAAGTGTTTCGCCGGACGGCCGATGGGCTCTCATGGGCGTGACCCCGCCGGGTGGCCACGGTGACCGGAACGCGATGTCCGTCGCCGTGCCGGTTGAGGGCGGTGCACCCATCACGGTCTGCGATAATTGCACCGTTGGATTCGGCAGCGCGCGCTCCTTGCCCCCGCTGTTCTCGTGGAGTCTGGACGGCAAATGGCTGTACGTCACGCTGCGCCATTTTCCGTTCAGTGCGCCAAAAACGGCGGTGATACCCATCCTGCCCGGGGCCGCCCCTCCTACATTTACGAAGGGCTTCGCCAGTGAAGCCGATTTCGCCGGGGTTCCGGGCGCTCGTTTGATCAATCAGGAGTCGGTATCTCCGGGCATGTCACCGAACTACTTCGTCAGCACGAGCCGGTCGGCGAAAGCCAACCTCTTCCGCATCTATCTCGACGACAAATAGAGGCCCCTGGCGTTGGGCATAGGTCGAGCGTGTCCTGATGTCGACGGTTTTCAGTCGGGTGGGGTATTTCACGGGGAACTGGCACTTTAGCGCCATGGCGCAAGGCGAGGGGGTAAGTCAGAATGACAACATTGCTCCACAACAAACGGTGAACGGTGGCGGGTAGGTTCGCCCCTTTCCTGTCGCCGTTCTTCCGTTTTCGAGTGGCCAGCTTCCGACTTGCCTACTGCCCACTTCGTGACCGCCTGGTGAGGTCTTCTCGTATGGGAAGATAAGCCGCAGCCGTTCTCACCTCTCCGTCCCTCTGGGATGTGCGACCGCGGCTCCTCACAACCGTCCCGTTACGAATTGCGAACAATCCACGGGTGGTTGCAGAAAACCGACGATCCTGCGTTAGGGTCTGCTTGATCTTCATGCCGCCGGTGACTCCGGTCCCGCAAGGAAGTCCATTCCGCCTGTGGCTTCCTTCTTTGCGGGGACCGTCGGTGAAGCGACCGGCGTAGTTTTGGGCCAAGGGAGTCTTGAATGGGACCCGTTCGTGATTCTTGGCAAGAGGCTTGTGCAGCAGCGTTAGGAGAATCTGATCCCGTCAGGATGCTGGGTCGCATCTTAAGCACAATTACCGCGCTGGAAAGGCGGTTCGCCGAGTGGGGGAGCGATCCCGGAACGCCGGCTGAACTGAAAGCGATGCGAAAAGCACTCTCCGCTCTTGAAACCCGGATGAACGAAACGCTCACGAAGGAAGTGGAGCCTTGTGGCGGAGACGCCGGAGAGATCTCAGCCGCAGCACAGCGGTTGTAATGAGCCGTTTCGAGGCTCTAACCCTAAGCGACCCTCCGGGACCCCGAATTGGGCCGCGTCCTCATGTTTAGCTCTTCCAGCCGTTTTCGCAAATCTTCCCCGCAGGTCAGGCGAGCCATACAGTGCTTACAGCTTGGGCTGTGAATTCTCAGAAGTGACAATACGTAGCAGATCCAAGGTCGCAACTTCACAACACACACACCCTGCTGAACAGTTTGATCTGCAGCAAATTCGCCGATCCTCATGGGTCTGTCGTTGCTCTTCCGCAAAGATCAGCAGATTTTTTTCGCGCTTCCCAAATTTCGGGTGCCGCCCGAACTGGGCGCGAGAAACAGTCCTTAAAAGCGCCGATTTCGCGGTGGGGAGCGAGGTCAGGTACTCGATTGGCGGTAACAAAGGCAAAGTGAGGAGCACGATCGGCGGCCCGGTTGGGAGGGCAAGCCAACCGCTCGAAGACTGGCTCATTACTCCAGGAGTTGGTGCATCGGAATCCGGGAAAGCAAGCCCTTCTTGTAGTCTGTCATCCACATCGAACCGAATCCGAACCGCAGGGAATCCCCCCCGTTGCCGATCCACTGTTTGACGACCGTGTTTGTGCCGGCCTCAATACGGGTGAGCGGCACACCAAGAACCGTTGGCCAGACGGATTCGGCCGCATACGCGATGTCACCGCCCGCACCGGGTATGCCAGCGTGAATCGTGGCGACGAGCTTTTTGCTCTTCTCATCAACGCGGCTCACGGTCCCATCTCCTTGGTTGAGAGTCCAGATGGAACCTCCACCGGAAGTCAGAAAACGTGGTGCCGGCCCAACGGGGACCGACTCCAGCACTTTGCCGCCAGTGGCGTCGACTGCAATCAGGACGCTGCCTTCATTGCCCGTCACCCAAACAATGCCGTTGAGAAAAAGTGGGTTGTATGACCCAGGCAGGATCGAGATTCTCTGGCGCACGCGGTTCGTCGACGGATCAATCCGACTGAGCGTACCCTTCTTATCCGTCACCATCCAGACGCTGTCGTCACTGGTTGTGATCCCACCCTCAGGACCGGCTGGCCCAACTGGTAGGGTGGCTGTGATTGTGTTCCTGACAGCATCGATTCGAACCAGTTGAGGCTTCTTCCCGCAGAGAGGAACCCAGATGCTGCCAAATCCAGAGCTCAGACCCGAGCAAGCTTCACCGGGGACCCTTACGGTGGCAACGATCAGGTTGGTTGCCGGATCAACCTTGAGAACTGCGTAAGGTTTTGTGCTTGCGACCCAAACCGCGTCGTCCGCGACCAGGACCCAGTCCGCGGTGCCCCCGATCCCGATCGTCACGGAAGGCTTCACGGAAGCAAACGCAACCTGAACTTCCTTCACGCCGGGCTTTGGCTGTTGCCGTTCGGAGCTGAGCGTTTGGGCGGCAACGGTGGCTAGTACAGTCGCGGCGAATGCGAGGGCTAGAACCGATTTCACACGGCAATGCTATGGATGCGTGACAGGGGAGTCAAACGCTCCCATGAAAGTTCGAAAGTCGTCTGCTAGCGCCGACCAACTTTCTGAAGGACCCTGCACGCGGTCTACCTCAACCCCTTCACGACGTAGGCCTCCGACAGAATCTGCTGATAGACATAGGCGTAGGCAGTGCCGTCGACGGAAAAACGCGGTCCGCCAGCGCCGGCTCCCGCGGGCAGTCCATCCCCGAAGCTCTTCCAGAACTCGGATTTTCCGGTGGCTGCATTCACCCGATACACTCTCGCGGTTCGTTCGCGGCGGTGGCTGGAGAGCGCGTACACGGACGTTCCGTCCGGTGTCCAGCCCGTCACGAAGTACTCCGAAGTGAGTCCCGGGATCGGGCGCAAGCCGCTCGCGTCGAAAGGCCAAACCGCCCATTTCCCGTCCGGACCGGTCACGACGACACTGTGGCCGTCAGGAGATAGGTTGGTACCTGCGACGCCTTCGGGGGTGATGGGCTTGGCATCGCCACTGCCCAAATCAATCAAGTAGTCACGCGCTCCATGGCCCGCTTCGATTCCACTGGCCACCAATTGCTTGCCGTCCGGCAAGTAGCGCGCCGTGCCATAGCTGATCTTGTCGTGCGTCAACTGTCTGGCCTCGCCTGCGCCGGTTGGCACCACGCTCAACGCACCGCCCTTTGCCGGTTTCGTGATCACCCACTTGCCATCCGGGGAAATCGCTTCACCTCCGCCTTCGCCGATCCGTACCGGAGGTGATCCGTCCATGTCGCGCAAGAAAACGGTGTAATTCGGGCCGCCGCCATCCGCTTCTTCCTCGAAGAGAATTTTCCTGCCGTCCCGGCTCAGGTCTCTCGGGACCGACCATCCCAGCCATCCCAATTCCCGTTCTTCTTTCCCGCCCGGCGCCACGCCCTTGATCCCAAGACGCATCTGATGGGTAATCATCAGCGCCACACCGTTGCGCAGGTCCTGCAGCCACATACCGCCCGGCACATTCGTGATCGTCCGCAGCTTGCCCGCCAGGGTTACCCCGCGCAGATTTTGCGCGCTGCCGGTATTCGAGGCGGTGAACCAGATCTCATCGCCCGCGGGGGACCATTGGACTCCCTGCACCGAAGACCAGCCCGACGCGAGTTTCTTCTCGTGCCCATCCAGGTCGATCACGGCAACCGAGCCTTCGTCGTCGCCTCCCGGGTTTTCGTGATCGGAAAACGCGATCCGTTTGCCATCGGGAGAGATTTTCGGATGACTGATCCAGTTAATGCTGTCGAACAAAACTTTGCCAATTGGGTACTCGAGATGCCAGTGCTGGTTCTCCGGGACAAAACGGACCACCGCCATGCCTTCGCCGCTTGGCGCCCAGTCGGCGTCCTGCACGTTCTCGAGAACCTCGCGAGGCGTTCCGCCGCCGAGGGGAACCCGGGCGAGCGTACCGGCTCGCGCATAGCCAGGGTAGAACACAGTGTTGAGCCGGATGGCCAACTCTCCGCTCTTCGAGATCGAGAGCAGTTCAGCATTCTTCAATCCCAATTCGCGTGAGCCCGTATCATCGGTACGAGCGAGGTAGAGCTGATTCTCTCCGCCCTCCCAGGTTGCGCCATAAACCACGCTGCCGTCGGGCGTGAAGCGAGCATTGCCAATCGACCCGGTGCGGAACGTGATCTGCTGATACTCAGCCGGAGGTGCAGATGCGTTGCCCCGCCCCAGCCACCATCCGAGACCCAGCAGCGCTGCCGCCAGCACAATCCCGGCCGCCGCGGCCACCAGCAGGCGACGCGAACCACCAGCGGTGGCCTGTTGCACCGCCTCCTGCGCGCCGGACTTACTGGCGGCGGAGAGTTCCGTCAGCGCTTCCAGGTCGAACGCCAGATCGCCCGCCGACTGAAAACGTTGCACTGGATGCTTTTCCAGACAGTGCCGCACAATCCGTTCCAGACCCGGGGGTACGTTGCGCGCGGTCTCGGAAAGCTCCGGAGTTTCTTCCTTGAGGATTGCGCTCATGGTGTCAGCCGCAGTTTCTCCGTGGAACGCCCGCTGGCCGGAGATCATTTCGTAGAGAATGGTCCCGAAAGAAAAAATGTCGGACCGGTGGTCGGCTGGCTTGCCGCGGACCTGCTCGGGCGACATGTAACCGGCGGTGCCCATGACCACGCCGGCCTCGGTGGCCACCTGGACGGTCGGCGCATCTCCACTTCCATCGTGGGCTTCCGGGCGAGTCAATTTTGCCAAGCCAAAATCCAGAATCTTCACCCGTCCATCGCTGGTGAGGAACAGGTTTTCCGGCTTCAGATCGCGATGCACGATGCCCTTGTCGTGCGCCGCTGCCAGCCCTCGTGCCACCTGCAGGGCGTAGTCCACCGCTCGCCGGATGGGCAGCGCTCCATTCCTCAGCCGTTCCCGCAGAGTCTCGCCTTCCAGCAATTCGGAAACCACGTAGGGCGCACCCTGCTCCTCGCCGATGTCGAAGATGGAAAGGATGTTGGGATGATTGAGAGCCGCCGCCGCGCGGGCTTCCTGCGCAAAGCGTTGCAGCCGGTCGCGATCCGCCGAGAAGGAGGCAGGCAGGATCTTAATCGCGACGGTGCGATTCAGCCGGGAATCGTGTGCGCGATACACTTCGCCCATGCCGCCCGCGCCGATCAGCGACTGGATCTCGTAGGGTCCAAGTTTCGTTCCGGACGTTAATGCCATGTCCGCGCGATTATACCTGCACGTGACCCGCATTCCTTGCCGATCGCCGGTCCTGTTCCAAAAGTTGACAAAACTTTACCAGCAACCGACGTCTAACCGGTGTCTTTCTGGTTGTGACTCCGCTTTGCTTGCAGTCGCCTTGGTTCGTGTGAGTATGCTTTGTCGCAGTGGATTGCCAAGCCAAAGGAGAACCGTCAATGAAGCGGTCTTCGCTAGCGCTAGTTGCGTTTACTCTGTTTGCCGTCGTGCCATAACCAAGAAATAGCCGCCGCCCGGCTTCTGCCCGTACCCCCTAGAAAGCCAGGCATCGGTCATTTACCATGGGCGACCAGTTCGGAAGTTGCAGAGATGGCAGCAACCACGCAAACCAACCTGGAGAATGACCTGGGATTTGCCGAGCGAGCGGCTGGTCCTTGCGTGTTTGTGCTGTTTGGCGCAGCCGGAGATTTAACCAAGCGTAAGCTGGTGCCTGCACTTTTCAATCTGGGGAAGGCAAAGCTGCTTCCCTCCAACTTTGCCGTCCTCGGCGTTTCGGTCGATGACCTGAGCCTGGAAGATTTTCGCAGCCAGGTTACCGGCTTCCTGCCGGCCGGAACTGATTCAGCAGAAGCCTTAGAGTGGTTCCGAAATCGGCTGTTTTATGAGCGCGGTGACTTCGCCGATCCGAACACGTTTGTAAAACTCCGGGAACGGCTCGCCGCCGTCGACGCCGAGCAGCACACCGAGGGCAACTATCTTTTCTATCTGGCGACCGCACCCAAATTCTTCGCGCAGATCGTGCAGCAATTGGGGGCAGCCGCGCTCTCGCGGCAGGAGAGTGGTCGCTGGCGCCGGGTAGTCATCGAAAAGCCTTTTGGACACGATCTGGAATCGGCCCTCGCGCTGAACCGCGAGATCAAGAATGTGCTGCAGGAAAATCAGATTTACCGCATCGATCACTATCTGGGCAAAGAGACGGTGCAAAACATCATGGTCTTCCGCTTCGACAACGCTATTTTCGAGCCCATCTGGAACCGGCGGTATATTGATCACGTTCAGATCACGAACGCCGAGACGGTGGGAGTGGAGCGGCGCGGCGGCTACTTCGACACAGCGGGTACTCTGCGCGATATGGTCCCCAACCACGTGATGCAACTGCTCAGCTTGACCGCCATGGAATCACCGGTTTCTTTCCAGGCGGACGCGGTGCGCAACGAGCAGGCCAAAGTTTTGCATTCGATTTTGCCCTTGGGATCGGACGACGTTTTGCAGCGCAGCGTGCGCGGGCAATACGGCCCGGGATTGCTGGGTGAGCAAAAGCTAGCCGCTTATCGCGCGGAACCGGGAGTCTCTCCGGAATCACGCACGGAAACGTTCGTGGCCCTGAGGCTCAACATCGACAATTGGCGCTGGGCAGGCGTGCCTTTCTATTTGCGGACGGGCAAGCGTCTGGCGCGGCGCCACACCGAGATATCCATCCAGTTCAAGCGCACGCCCTTTGAGCTGTTTCGCAAAGCTCCGTTTCACAAGCTGCATACCAACACTCTGGTCATCCAGATCCAGCCGGTGGAAGGAATCTCGCTAAGCTTTGGAGCCAAGATCCCCGGTCCTCTGCTGCGGGTAGGGTCGGTCGACATGAGCTTTGAATACTCCAAGTATTTTGGAGCAGACGCCTATACGGGCTATGAGGTTTTGCTGTATGACTGCATGATCGGAGACGCGACGCTATTCCAGCGCGCCGATATGGTGGAAGCGGGCTGGAGAGTGGTCGATCCCGTCCTGGACGTTTGGAGAGCGCTGCCTCCGCGCAAGTTTCCGAACTACGCATCGGGCAGCTGGGGACCAGCGGAGGCCGACCAACTTCTGGAACTGGACGGCCGCCGGTGGAGGAGCATAGAACCATGATTCTTGCAGGTGAGATCGGCGCGACGCGCACTCGGCTGGCTGCCTTCGAGACTGAAGGTAGCCGGCTGCAATGCGTGGTCGAAAAGACCTACATGAGCCAGCAGCACGACGGGTTATCCGGCATTCTCGCTAACTTCATAAAAACTGAAGGCATCCCGGTCCACAGCGCATGCCTCGGTGTGGCCGGGCCGGTGCGAGCCGGACGAAGCAAGATTTCCAACTTGCCCTGGGTGATCGATGCGCGGGAACTGGCCACTCAACTGCGTCTGAATTTCGTAGGCCTGCTCAACGATCTCGAAGCTTATGCGTATGGAATCGATGGCCTGGAATCAAAGGACTTCATCCCGCTGAGCGAGGGCATGGAAGACGCGGAGGGCAACCGCGCCGTGATCTCCGCCAAAACTGGATTGGGGATGGCGGGGCTTTATTGGGATGGCTTCCGGCATCATCCGTTTGCTTGCGAAGGAGGACACGCCGACTTCGCCCCCCGGGACGATCTGCAGATGGAGTTGCTGGCCTACCTGCAGAAAAAGTACGGCCGCATCAGCTGCGAGCGGATCCTCTCCGGGCCCGGGATCAAGAATATTTACGACTTCCTGCGAGATGCGCACAAAGCCGAGGAGCCAGAGTGGCTGCGGGCGCAGATGAGCACTTCGGCGGATCCGCCGGCTCTGATCTCGCAACTTGCGTTGGAGGGCAAGGCTGCGATCTGCGATCAGGCCTTGTCGATTTTCGTCAGCGTCTTCGGCGCGGAGACGGGCAACTGCGCGTTGAACTTCATGTCCACGGGAGGAATTTTCATCGGCGGCAGCATTGCGGCGAAGCTTGTGCCCAAGATGAAGGATCCCCTGTTTCTGGAATCTTTCCTGGACAAAGGGCGCATGGAAGCGATTCTGAAAGACATGCCAGTGAAAATCGTGGCGAATGACGACTGCGGCATGATTGGGGCTGCGCGCTACACACTCATCGAGAAAGCCTTTCGCACGGCGAACCGCGCTGCGACCTAACCCAGTCCCGAATGCAGTCGGGCCAGTTTGCGGTTCCTTGAGGTGCATGCCTTCGCCAGTTCGATCGGTTATGCGACGACGTCGCAAGGAGGTTGTCATGCAGTGGACCCAGATCTACGATCCCCTCGGGCATTGGTGGCTCTCCACGCTGGTTGCGGCTCTTCCCATCATGGTCCTGTTCGGACTGCTGGCCGGTCTCAAGGCGAAGCCACACTGGTGCGCCATCGCGGGCGCTTCAACGGCGGTGGCGGTTGCGATCCTCTTCTTCAAGATGCCCCCTGTGCTGGCCGCCATCAGCTTTGCATACGGCGTTGCGTTCGGTGTGTTGAAAATTGCGTGGATCGTTCTGGCGGCGGTATACCTTTACGACATTTCCGTCGAGACCGGGCAATTCGAAATCATGAAAGAGTCCGTCGCTGGCATCACTCCGGACCGCCGGTTGCAAGTCCTGCTCGTGGCCTTTTGTTTTGGCGCGTTCATTGAGGGAGCCGCGGGTTTCGGGGCGCCAGTGGCAATCGCCGGAGCTTTTATGATCGGGCTCGGTTTCAAGCCCTTCCACGCCGCCGCCTTGAATCTGATCGCCAACACCGCCCCTGTGGCTTGGGGAGCCATCGGCACGCCGGTTCACACCCTGGCGGCCGTAACGGCCCTGCCGGAGTCCGACCTCAACGCGATGATTGGCCGCATTCTTCCCTTCACCGCGATCATCGTTCCCTTCTGGCTGGTAAGAACCATGGTCGGCTGGCGGGAGACCTTCGAAGTGCTCCCCGCCATCCTGGTGGTCGGGACCTCGTTCGCTTTTACCCAGTTCTTCTGGTCGAATTACGTGGACAGCAATCTGGTTGACATTATGGGAGGGGTGGTGTCGATAGTTTCCGTCCTGGTTTTCCTGCGATTCTGGAAGCCGCAGAAGATATGGCGCTTCGATTATGACGAGAAGACGCCGACTCTCCCTCCACCGACAGGGGAGATCACCGACCAGGTTGGCGGCGAATGGGCGGCGGAGAAGTTTGACGGATTTGTCAAAGTGCGCACTTACAGCGCGGGACAAGTCTTGAAGGCCTGGATGCCTTTCGCCATCCTGTCACTGTTCGTGTTTCTGTGGGGACTGCCAAAAATAAAACTAGCGATGAACCAAGCCACAACGCCGGATTTTCGGGTCGTGCTTGCAGATGGCAAAGTCCGCCCGGGTCCGCCCGGGTGGGACGTCCCTTATTTGCACAATGCCATTTCTCGCGCGGTTCCGGTGGTGGCGAAACCAACTCCAGAGGCCGCGCGCTACGATTTCAACTGGCTCTCCGCGACCGGGACCGGCTGTTTCTTTGCCGCGATCGTCTCCGGGTTGTTGCTCGGCTTGGGTCCATTGCAATTGAGGAAGATTTTTTGGAGAACGCTGGTCCGCATGCGGCTGGCGATGATTGCGATTTCATTCATGTTGGGACTGGGGTATGTGACGCGCTACTCGGGACTGGACGCGGTGCTGGGCCTGGCGTTTACGCGAACGGGATGGTTGTATCCGTTTTTCGGGACGTTCCTGGGCTGGCTGGGAGTGGCGCTCACCGGCAGCGACACCTCCGCCAACGCGCTTTTTGGCAGCCTGCAGAGAATTACGTCTCAACAGCTTGGCATCGACCCGATTCTGATGTGCGCGGCCAACAGCGCCGGGGGCGTGATGGGAAAAATGGTGGACGCGCAATCCATCACGATTGCCACGGCTGCCACTGAGCAGGTGGGTAATGAAGGAATCATTTTTCGATTTGTGGCGTGGCACTCGGTAGCTCTCTGTTCCATCGTTGGAGTCATCGTGCTGCTCTATGCCTACGTTTTCCGGTCCGCGGTACCACATGGATTATTGTTCGTGAAATAGCGGAAATCGAAATCTTCCGCAGCAAACTGCTGGGTGGTTAGCGGGACGCCGCTACGATCCGGGCCGCTGTGATAAACTTCCGGCGCACATTCCCCCTACCAAATTTCCTTTGGTGCGATGCCAGCAGTATCACCGGCTCCGGGTTACACGCCAATCGTTCCCCGGACAAGCCGGTCGGCTCCTTTCCAGATCTCGCAATTCGGGCCCTTGTCACAGGCGCGCGACACATCTCAACTCAGGAGAACCATCATGAAAACGACAAGCTGCTATGTGATTTCAATTGCCCTGCTGTTTGCGGCCGCACACTCGCAGGCAGCGACCTACACTATGGGATACCCGCCAGTGGGCGGAGCAACAATTGCTTTTACTGGCAATTCGATCGGACCTACCGGCGGCACCTTCTCCTACACCGGCTTCAATAGTTCCTCGTATCAACAACTCTACTGGGGCGTGAATTTTGCATTGAACGTTGCACAATCGGACGTCGTCAGTCCCGGCAACATGGCCTTCTACTCCTACAACCCGAGCACCGGCATCATCGCCTTTGTCTCGACTCAGAACTGGACCTTCACCAACGGGGCCACCAGTTCGCAGGTCAGTACCGCCACTCAGCTCATTGTGCAGGTGCAGCCCTTCACCGGAGCGAATGCAGGCTTTCTGAGCTCCGGGTTCCTGGTGGGCGAAACCACTACTAAAGGAGCGATCGGGATCAATACCGGCGCCGCCGGAGACCCATTGTTCCAGGTCGTCAGCGCGACCCCGTTCCAGGGAACGTTTGAGTTTCAGACCTGGGATGGAACGGGCCCAAACATTGGCCAGGGCACCGACGTTGCCGACTTTTATGCCAACAACAACGGAGGCAGTAATACGTCCGTCGTGAATACTTCGGTGGACTTCGAGTTCTGGTGGAGTGTTCAGCCGACGACTGCCAAGACGGTGCAAGTGGGGGCCTGCAAGACGAGTCTCCAGTCTTATGGCTCCATTCAGACGGCGTTGAGTGCGGTCCCCTCGGGCGCAACCGTGCAAGTTTGTCCCGGCACGTATGCTGAACAGCTTACGATCTCGGCGCCAGTGAACCTGACCGGCATCGCCAATGGCACGAATCAGGCCGTAATGCTGACCGTTCCCCACTCCGGGCTCATGCAAAGCGGTACTGGCCCGGTGACTTCGGCACCCATTTTCGCGCAAGTGGCGGTGCAGGACGCCGGTCCAGTGAATATCACGGGCTTCACCATCGACGGCACAACTTCCAATTGCCCTTCCGGCGCTATTGTGGGGGTCGTATTTCTAAGTACGAGCGTTCCTTCTTCCGGCAAGCTGATGAATTCCGTCATTCGCAACATCGCGGGTTCCTGCCCACCGCAGGCCGCCGCTTTTTATGCTGAGAATGGATCCGGGACCACTTCAACTCTCAGCGTTCTGGGCAACAGTATTCACTCCATCAATGGCCAGGCGATCATTTTTGGCCCCAATCAAAGCGGCACAATCAGCAACAACACCGTGGCCGACAGCAACGGCGGCATCGGCTTTCAGCAGGCTGGTCCGAATGTCAGCGCAACTGGAAATCGCATCAACGGGGCTCAGAATGGGATCAGCTTGAACTCAGCAAGCGGTGTCGTGGTGCAGAGCAATACGATCATTAACAGCAGCAGCACGGCGATCTCGCTGAATGACAGCTCTTCCGGTGGTGGCAACAACGTGACCAAGAACTCCATCAACGAGGGCGCTTGCGGGATCTCCAAGGGTAACGCTTCCTCTACCGACGTTTTCCTGCCGAACACCGTGTTGAACATGGCCGCTACCATCTGCCAATAGCACGTAAATCGTGGGCGGGGTTCCGCCCGCCCACGATTCTTGGGGAAAGCTCTCCAGCTGTTGTGCGGGCTCGGCAGTTCGCAAGGAGTACTTGGCAAGGCGAAACTAGCGAGCCGCTTCCATCTCTTCTGCGATCGCTAGGATGCTTGTGACGCTGTTCCAATTGCGGGCCGTGCCGGTGGTCTTGAGCAGTTTCTCTACCGACGACCAGGGCAGCTTCGACCTGCCGGCGCCGTCGGGGAAATAGATGTAGAGTTCGCGGCCTTTGAGATGCAATTCTTCGGGATGCGCCTTCAGGCTGCGAAGAGTGGCGTGGGCTTCCGGGCCCGGTTCGCCGGCGAGGAAGGTGACCAGGATTTTACCCGGCTCCAGATCGTGACGGCTGGTGAACGGGCTGGCTGCGACGGCCTTTCTCAGCTCATCCGTCGTGCGCAGGATGACTTCCGGGCGAAAGCCGAAGGTGCGCTCGATCGCATCCTGGATCTTCTTCGCCAGTGCAGTGGAGTTGCTTTCCTTCGTTCGGAAGATGATGTTGCCGCTCTGCACATAGGTGCGCGGATCCTCAAATTTGAGGGATACGGAGAGGGTACGCAGCGCGTCCATTTTGATCTTGTTGTGCCCGCCAACGTTGACGCCACGGAGCATGCAGATCAGCACAGGCACGGCCGCTCCTTCGATTCGCCCTGGTGGGCAGCTTTCGAACCCTTATGCGGCGGTAGAACTGCTTCTCGGCGCCGATGCGACGCAGCACATGCTCATCATGGCAACGGCGAATGTGTCACGGTGCACTTGGACTCGCCGTCCCACGATCCAACGACGGCCGCGGCGCCCGCCGTATCCTGCGGCCAGGCAGCAGCGAGAAAGACGAAAGCTGCGGTGACGCCCAGTAAGAATCGCACCGGTCAGATTCAAGAACGAACATAATACCCGAAACAGCCCCCGGAACCTCGAACCCGACCTTCAGGGAGGCGGGGTGGCCTCCCGAGTATATGGAACCAAGAGAATCACTTTGACTTCTACCGGGTACACCCCGAGAATCAGCAGAAGGGCGTTCCGCGCCCTTCGTCGAGGCACCGTTTTCGGTGGAATGGATCTTTCCCAGTCGCGTGGCTCACGACTGAGGGGCTTCCGGGCCCGGGGAGAAGTGTCATGTCGGGACAAGTTGTTTTGTATTTCGAAGATCAGGCAGACGCATTGCGCTTCGCGCTGGCCGCGGGTTCGGTGATGGCTGGGGAAGGCGCCAAGTTCACCAGCGAACTGGTGGAAGAAACGGCTAGAGTCACCCGCATCCGCCTCGACGCCGTCAACGCTGGCAAGAAATCGAATTCACCCGATCGCGTCGCGTGAGGTCCGCAAGCTGATTCGCCACCCGGAGCCTCCTGTGGGGACAGCCGCCCCTCGGCCGTCCGCCGGGCACAGCCCGGCTCTTCCTCTCCCCAAGTCCGCGACAGGCTTGCTATGCGGTCCCGGCGTTGGTAAAAGCCTCGAGTGCGTCCGAGAGCGTGGGGAACATCAGAAACACTTGCTCGACCCGAGTAATCTCGAAGACTTTCTGCACGCGCTTGTTTACGCCGGTAAGCGCGATGCGGCGTCCGGCTTTCGCGCAGGAAGTGCACGCGCTCACCAGCGATCCCAGCCCCGAAGAATCGAGATACGGGACACCCGTGAGGTCCAGAATCATCGTCGGGGCATCTTCGCGGCGCACCGCGTTCAAGAAGGGTGACACGTTCTCCATGGTCAATGGGCCGCGGAAGCTCAAGACTCCCCGGTCGAGGCGCTCGATCTCCAGCGGTTCTGATGCCATAGCGCAGCGATTCTAGGCCAGAAGGCAAGCCGGGTTCAAGTTGCAATGCACTTTCTGTCACTTAGGGCCAGTGCCCTGCCTTTGTAATCTTTTTGTGTTTTCTTTGCACCAGCGGCTTCAGCGGGGCCGCGCACCATTACGATGGCAGTAACGGCATGTGGGGAGAAACGGATGATGAACAGAATTGGAACTTCATACCAGCGTTCCGGAAGCCAGCCCTCTTAATGCTCTTTCCAGCCGCGTCGCCAAACATCCCAAGGGAAATCAAGCCCGCGTCCTCCTGAGCTCGGTCTTCGGACCGTATGCGCAGGACGACGAGTTCGGCAGCCGCTCGATCAACCCGATGGAGCTGTACCACAATCAAGTCACCCGCGCCCAGGGCAGCTTTTCGCTCCGCATGTTTCACCGCTCCTGGGGCATCATGATGATCCAGGCAAATATCTCCGCGCCGTGTGCGGTGCTCGACTTCCCCACACGCGACGAATTCGCGCGCCAGCTGCAAACCAATCGGTACGACGTGGTGGGCATCACAGGAATCATTGTCAACGTGGCCAAAGTACGTGAGATGTGCCGCATGGCTCGAAAACTTTCGCCGCAGTCCGTGATCGTTGTGGGCGGACATGTGGCCGCCATTCCCGGGATCGAGCAGATGATCGACGCCGATCACATCGTGAAGGGCGAAGGCGTTTCCTGGATGCGACGTTATCTGGGCGAAGACGAAAGTGCCCCGATCCGGCATCCCGCGATTGTTTCCGGAATGCGCACTCGCATCATGGGCATCCGCCTGCCGGAACGCAAGGGCGCGACCGCGGCAACAATTATTCCTTCTGTTGGCTGCCCCATGGGGTGCAACTTCTGCACTACGTCGGCATTCTTTGGGGGCAAGGGCAAGTTCGTCAACTTCTACGAGTCGGGCGACGAACTATTTGACATCATGAGCCGCATGGAGGACGAGCTAAAAGTCAGCTCGTTTTTCGTCATGGACGAAAATTTTCTGCTGCATCGCAAGCGCGCCATGCGCCTGCTGGAACGAATGAAACAGGCGAACAAGAGCTGGGCGCTGTCGGTGTTTGCCTCCGCCAATGCCATCCGCCAATACACCATGCAGGAGTTGGTGGAGCTGGGTGTGTCGTGGTTGTGGATGGGCCTGGAGTCTCCGCGCGCCGGCTACAGCAAGCTGCAGGGATCCGATACGCGGCAACTGACGCGCGAACTGCGCGAACATGGGATTCGCGTCCAGGGATCGACCATCATCGGGCTGGAACACCACACCCCGGATAACATCATGGCCGAGATCGAGCACGCCGTATCGCACGACACCGACTTCCACCAGTTCATGCTCTACACTCCCGTCCCGGGAACTCCGCTCTACCAGCAGATGGCGGAACAGGGCCGCCTGTTAAGCGATGTGGACTATGCTGACGTTCACGGCCAGTTCAAATTCAACTTCAAGCATGCGGCGATTTCGCGGGAGGACTCCAAGCGCTTTCTCGACTGGGCGTTCTGGCGCGACTTCCAGCTCAACGGGCCGAGCCTCTACCGCATTTCTCGCACCTTGCTGGCGGGATGGAAGCGCTACAAAGACTCGCCCGACGCACGCGTGCGGGCTCGCTTTGCCCGCGAGATGGGAAGGCTGAGCGGCGTGTACAGTTCGGCGTTGTGGGCCATGGAACGGCAGTTCCGGGAGGTGGATCGCAAGGTAAGCGAACAGATTCGCGAGCTGCGGCACGAATTCCGCGAGGAATCCGGAATATGGTCGCGGATGCTTCCCGCGTTGCTCGGTCCCGTCTTGCTGTGGACGACGCGGCGCGAGGAAAGACGCCTGGCTCGCGGGAAAACTTACGAGCCGCCGACGATTCTGGAACGTAGCAACTGGGTGGAAGCCTAGAAGCCAGAGCGCCCAGCACCTTGCAACTATCCGGTACGGCGGGCCGAAAGTAGGTTCAGAATTTCGCGCAAGCCCTGGCGGATGTGCTGGATCTCGGGCGCCGAATGGGATGGAAAAAGAATAGCAGACTGGGTCTTGTCGGTCTTGCTTTCCGTGCGCAGTTGCTGGCGCGCGCCGGAGATGGTGAATCCCTGCTCGTAGAGCAGTTGCTTGATGCGTAGCACGCTCTCCACATCACGCTTGCGGTACATGCGCTGTCCCGTGCTGCTCTTCACCGGCTTCAGTTGCGGAAACTCGGACTCCCAGAAGCGCAGCACGTAAGCCGGCAAGTGACATAGCGTGGCCACTTCGCCGATGCGGAAATAAAGCTTGTCGGGGATGAGGATCTCATCCGCCTTGTGCTTCGCTGTGCCCTTTGTTCGCGCCGCCATTTTCGCTTCACCCTGCAAGTGCCGCGTGGTCTGCCTATTGTGACACACAGGTGCGGCAGGGCAGCGAAGAATTTCTCGCCCGCTTGGCTCCCGGGCAGGTCAATTGAGCCGAACCGAAAACCGCGTCGAGGCCTGCATTCCACCCACCGTTCTCAGACCAAAAGGAAAAGCCCCTCAAGAGGTGCTTCTCTTAAGAGGCCGGTGAGAAATCATTGTGTAAGCGAGGGATTTCCTCGCTGACGCTTAGTGTTTCTTCTTTTTTGCCTTCTTCTTCGTTGCCATGAAGGTTCCTCCGTGAACGATTTTCCCTTGCAAAGGTTGTGGACTAGGGGCCCTTGTACTTGAAAGACCAACCCTACGCATAGTAGGTCATGGTCCTATATCCCAAGATATTGCGGCAGTATGAACAAAGTGTCAACACAATTCTGTAGGAATACTCGCCTTTTGCTGGCCGGAAGAGTCAGACTTAGGTCTGGAGCCGCACGACTCCGGCGCAATCAAGTCGTCACGATAAGCCGCAATCAGACTCTGCTGACTCCTGACACCTGACAGCCAAGACCGGCCCCCTCGCGGATGCGGCCTGACGACAAATCCAGTACACTGCGCCTCATGCGGCGCGATCCGGTCGAACTGGAAATCTTCAAAAGCCTCTATCACTCCATCGCGGAGGAGATGGGTGCGGCGCTGCGGCGCACCGCGTTTTCCCCGAATATCAAGGAGCGGCGCGATTACTCCTGCGCAGTTTTCGACGGCGCAGGTGAGGTCATTGCCATGGGTGACCACATGCCGGTGCATTTGGGATCGATGCCGATGTCGGTGCGGGCCGCGATTGACGCTGGCCCGATGGAACCGGGGGACGTGGTAATGCTGAACGATCCCTTTCGTGGCGGGACACATCTGCCCGACATCACGCTGGTAGCGCCGGTGTATGTGGCGGAACGCGGGAGAGAGCACCCGCGCCACACAAGCCCCGATTTTTATGTAGCGTCCCGGGCTCACCATGCCGACGTGGGCGGAGCTTATCCCGGTTCCATGGGGCTCTGCCGCGAAATTTACCAGGAAGGGGTACGCATCCCTCCGGTGAAATTGATGCGGCAGGGGGCGATGGACGCGGATGTGCTCGCGATGTTGCTCAACAACGTGCGCACGCCTCAAGAGCGTGAAGGCGACCTGGGGGCGCAGATTGCTGCTTGCCACACGGGCGCCGAACGCCTGCGCGAGGTTTGCTCGCGCTATGGCATAAAGCGGGCCCGGCGTGCGACTGGCCATCTGCTGGATTATTCCGATGAACTGATGCGCGCGTTCTTGCAGCGCGTGCCGACTGGGGAGTACCGGGCCGAGGATTTCCTGGATGGGGATGGAATCAACGACCGTCCGGTGAAGATTGCAGTAGTGGTCAAAGTGTGGGGCCGGGTCGGAGCCTGCCCGGAGCGCAGTCGAAGGGACCCGGCCCGGGCGGGTCGAAGAACCATCTCCCCAGAACCAATGGTCACTGTCGACTTCAGCGGGAGCGCTCTACAGGTTGCGGGCAGCGTGAATGCCGTCGCCGCGATTACCTATTCGGCATGCTTCTACGTGTTTCGGTGCCTGCTGGCGGAAGACGTTCCCGCTGCGGCGGGACTAATGCGGCCGATCCAGGTCATCGCGCCCGAAGGAACCATTGTGAACGCGCGACCTCCTGCGGCGGTCGCAGGAGGGAATGTTGAAACATCTCAACGCATTGTCGACGTCGTATTGCGGGCGTTGGCGCGGGCGATTCCGGATCGCATCCCGGCGGCGGCTTCAGGGACGATGAACAATTTGACCATCGGTGGCATTGATCCGCGCACGCGCGAGCCGTTCGCGTATTACGAAACCGTGGCGGGCGGGATGGGTGCCCGCCCTGGAAAGTCCGGCGTTTCGGGCGTGCACACGCACATGACGAACTCGCTGAACACCCCGGCGGAGGCGCTCGAGTATGCTTATCCGCTGCGGGTGCGTCAGTATTCCCTGCGCTCAGACAGCGGCGGGCGGGGGAAGTTTCGCGGCGGCGACGGGATTGTTCGCGAGATTGAGGTCCTCACGGACTGCGAAGTAACATTGTTGGCCGACCGGCGCACGCGCGGACCATGGGGCCTCTCTGGAGGAGCAGACGGAGCGCCAGGGAAGACCTTCATCACCCGCCAGGACGGCTCTGTCGAGACGATGCCTGCGAAGTTCAGCACCCGCCTGCGCCGCGGCGAGCGGATTAAGATTGAAACTCCAGGCGGCGGCGGCTGGGGCCACGCGTAAGGATTACCGGGACGCAGCAACGATGACAACCGATCCCGCTACACATTATCTCGACGAAGCGCGCCGGCAGATGCGCGGGCATAAGCGCATGGGCGAAGGCGCGATGTCACAACTTCGCGATGACGACTTCTTCCTGACGCTCGATCCGGAGTCGAACTCTGTCGCCATCCTGGTGAAGCATCTGGCGGGCAATATGCGCTCGCGCTTCACCGACTTTCTGGCCAGCGACGGCGAGAAGCCGGACCGCTTTCGCGATCGCGAGTTTGAAGTCACCGGCGAGACCACCCGGGCTGAGGTGATGCGCTGGTGGGAAGAGGGCTGGACTTGTGTTCTGGGAGCGATCGAAGCACTCAGGCCGGAAGCTGTGATGCGCATCGTGACCATTCGCGGAGAACCGCACACCGTTCTGCAAGCCATCAACCGGCAGATCGCGCACTACGCGGCCCACATCGGGCAGATTGTGTTTCTGGCCAAGCATCTGCGCTCCAGCGAATGGCAGACACTGACCATTCCACGGGGAAAGTCGGAGGAGTTCAAGAAAGTCGCGCCCAAGCCCTCCAAGTCTTGAGCAGCGCCATCGCGGTCCATCGGGGACGGCCGCCTCGGCTGTTCCTGCCAGGGCATTGGCTCCCTTGGTGATACTTCGTCGCCTTCGCGGTTGATGCCTTTCCTCGTCCAGCGTCAAACCACCTCCACCCGCCGACTCCGCGGTACGGTGCTAAAATCATATGTTTTGTGTTTTATTCAGTCTTGGTATCGAACCTGATCGGTGGCAATTATGGCTGCAACAATGCTGGCGGTGGTCAAGCCCGAAGCGGCACCAGGTGCTGACGTTCGCCAAGTAAAGATTCCTTCTTTCGGGCGCACGGAGGTACTGGTAAAAGTCAAGGTAGCATCGATTTGCGGTACCGACCTGCACATTTACAACTGGGACCGTTGGGCGCAGAACCGCATTCATCCGCCGCTGATTCCGGGACACGAGTTCTGCGGAGAAGTGGCCGCGTTCGGCGAGGAGGTCACCAGCGTCAACGAAGGCGATTTCGTCTCCGCCGAGATGCACGTAGCCTGCGGCAAATGCCTGCAGTGCCGGACTGGCGAAGCTCACATCTGCCAGAACGTGAAAATCATTGGCGTAGACGCGGACGGAGCGTTCGCCGAGTACGTCGTGATTCCCGAATCCAATATCTGGAAGCTCGATCCCGCCATCCCTCTGGAGTACGCCTCGATTCTGGATCCCCTGGGGAACGCCGTTCACACCGTGTTGGCCGGGGAGATCGCAGCCAAGAGCGTGGCCATCACCGGCTGTGGGCCGATTGGACTGTTTTCCATCGCCGTGGCCAAGGCGGTGGGCGCCACTTCGGTTTTCGCGATTGAGGTGAACGAGCACCGCGCCCGGATCGCTCGCGAGATGAATGCAGACTATGTGATCAATCCCGCGAAAGAAGACGTGGATGCGATCGTGATGGAGAAGACCGGCGGCCTGGGCGTGGACGTGGTGTTGGAGATGGCCGGACATCCGGACTCAATTCGAACTGCGTTCGACATCGTGCGGCGCGGCGGAAGAATTTCTTTGCTCGGCCTGACGTCGAAGCCCATCTCCCTGAATTTTTCGGAAGACATTATTTTCAAGGGCCTTACCGTGCAGGGCATCAACGGACGCCGCATGTACCAGACCTGGTACCAGATGACCGCGCTGCTCAAGAGCGGTAAGCTCAACCTGCACCCTGCGATCACCGACCGCATCCCGATGAAGGATTTTGCCAAGGCCATGGAGCGCCTCAGAACAGGCGAGGCCAGCAAGATCTTGGTGTACCCTAACGGCGTCCGCTAGTAGGGCGCGGGCACTCCTGCCCGCGACTGTGTCAGCTAACGATGCAATCAGGGCACCCACCGCCCGCTCGGTTGCGCGAAGTCAATCTCGGGTTCGGCTCCAGTGACATTCTGACCGAGGGAGACAAAGAGTTCTTTCAAAGCATGGAGCACCTGGGCGACGCCAGCGTCGCAACCGGCAATCCCCGGATTGCCGCGGTTCAGTCTAGGCAGGTCAACGGGGCGACCTCTGTCTTTCTCCGCCACGCTGGTATTAGACTTGTACCTTCGCATTCATCTGTGTGAATCTGTCGAAATCCGTGGCGAGGCTCTCCCATGACCACCGCAACCCGCACCAATCCGCTTTCCTATCTCACCGACCAGCTCAATGAACTCAAGACAAAGGGAACGCACTTCAAACTGCGCGTGCTCGAGGACGAACAGGCGCCCGTCTGTACGTTCGACGGGAAGAGAGTCATCAACCTCGCGTCCAACAACTATCTCGGCTTAACCACGCACCCCAAAATGCGCGAGGCGGCACTCGAGGCGACGCGCAGATATGGCGTCGGTTCGGGCGCGGTGCGCACCATTGCCGGGACCATGAAGATCCACATGGAACTCGAGGAAAAGATCGCGCGCTTTAAGAACGTGGAAGCATGCGTGGTCTTCCCGTCGGGCTTTGCGGCGAATGCGGGGACGGTGTCGGCGGTGCTCGGCAAGGACGATTTCATCATCTCCGACGCCCTGAACCACGCCTCCATCATCGATGGCGCGCGGCTCTCAAAGGCGAAGATTCTGGTCTTCCGCCACAAGGACACCGCCCACGCGGAAGAGCAGTTGGCCAGCATTCAGAACGAGCCGGGCAAGAAACTGTTGATCACCGACGGCGTCTTCTCGATGGACGGCGACATTGGCCCGCTGCCCGCGCTGTGCGACCTCGCCGAGAAATACGGCGCCATCATGATGGTCGACGACGCGCATGCTTCCGGCGTGCTCGGGCGCAACGGCCGCGGCACCATCGATCACTTCGGCATGCATGGCCGTGTGGATATTCAGGTGGGCACACTATCCAAGGCGATTGGCGCACTCGGCGGATACGTCTGCGGCACGCGCGACCTGATTGATTTCCTCTATCACCGGGCACGGCCAATCCTGTTCTCGACGTCCCTTCCACCGTCGGTCGCGGCCACCTGCATCGCGGCCTTCGACGTTCTGGAAAACGAGCCCGAGCGCATGGAGCGCCTGTGGGAGAACACGCACTTCTGGAAGAAAGAACTCGGCCTGCTCGGCTTCGATATCGGCGGGCGTGCGACTCCGGCCAGCGAAACGCCCATTACTCCGATTATCATCGGCGACGGCAAGCTCACCATGGACTTCTCCCGCGAACTGTTCAAGGAAGGCGTACTGGGTACCGGCATTGCTTTCCCGACCGTACCGGAAGGCAAGGCGCGCATCCGCACCATCATGACCGCGACCCACACGACGGAAGAGTTGGTGCAGGCACTGGAGGTGCTGGCGCGCGTTGGGAAAAGGATGCGGATTTTGGCCTAGCGCCCCATCGCTGGCCTTACGCCGCACACCTCATTCCGGCACAACTTCGATGGCCGTCACGGTCGCGTAGCCCGTGACCGGCACGAACTCCAGTAGTAGCTTGCCCTGAGCATTCGGTTCCAGGCCTTTCACTTTTCTCACGAGCGGACGGTTCTCTCCGGCCTGTTGGAAGATGTTCAGATTGGCCAGCATGGTCTTGCCGTTGCAGAAGACGTTGAAGACGCGGTCCGCGGATGCGGCGCCGGTACCATCCCCCCCCGGGGTGCCCCCAGCCGCATGGTGTTCGATGAACTCCAGAGTCACCGTGTACCTGCCGGGAGCCACGGGAATCGCATAGGAGAAGTGGCCCCAGCGTTCGGTCTCGTAGAACTCGGGATCGTCGGTGTCGGTCGCAGGCTCCTGGCTGGCGGTCAGCTGCCCTCCTTTGAAATAAGCATCCGGACTCCACCAGTGGCTGTCATTGGAGTAATACGGCACATCGCGGGCAACGATGCGGACCGGCCGGATCTTTCCGCGGATTCCCGGCAGGATCTCGATCGCCGAGAGCATGCCGCTCCCGCCCTTCACTGAAGAAAAGCTGAGATGCAACTGGCCATCGACGGCCGGGGAGATATCGGGGAATATTTTCACCTCGGCGGTGCGGTCGCCGCCGGAATCGGCCAGCACGTCGACGTCATGCAGCAACGGTTGCCCATTGGCCAGAACCGTCATGATCCTGCTACCCTCGCCGCCGCCACCTGCGTTCTCAGGGCCGTAGAAGGTTTCGGCGAAATGCAGGCGCAGCTCATACGTCCCCGGCTTCAGCGGGATGTTGTAGGCGAAGTCGCCCTGGCGGCTGCTGCGATAGATGATCGGGTCCTGCGTGCGCCAGATGTGCTGGACCGCGCTCGCAACCGCGGCGCCGCCTGAGAAATAGCTGTCGGGGCTCCAGAGCTTGCCCGCGTGATCGACATACTTGCGGCTGCCGCCTGCCAGGATCCGGATCTCTTCTCCTACAGGAAGGCCGACGGCGGGTTCAACGGTGGCTTGCAGAGAATATGAATTGCGAATGATCGGCTTTAGTTTTGACCGGTCGTGGACCAGAAACGCTGCCACCGCCAACACCAGAACCACCACCCCGCCCGACACCCAGACCAGTAGCCTGCTGGGATGCCAGGGCGCGCCGTCCGGAGCCCGGGCCTGTGGCATCATCGGCTGGTTCGACGCAGCAGCCGTCCCCAGGTCAGCCATCGCCTTGAACACCGGGATGTACTGGCCCACCGGGATGGTGATGCGTACGGGGTGGATCGCTCCCTCCGTTGCGTAGAATTCGCTGAGACGCTTGCGCAGCCGGTTGGCCTGAACCCGGACGATCGAATCGGTATCCTGGTCGAAGGAGTCACGCCGGTCGAAGACATCGAGCCCGACGGAATATTCCTTAATCTGGGCGCTCTCGCCCGCGAATGTCTTCTCGCACAGATAGGAAAGAAGATGGGTCAGTGTCGGGGAACGCGCAAAGAGATGAGATTGCAGCACTGCCTGCAATTCAGCGCGTTCTACTTCCCAACTTACCGGTTCGGCCGTGGTCGAAGGCACTGCGGACCTCCTCTGAATTGCGCCTTCAACCCTGTTATACACCCGCCGGCCGCACTCCGGCCGCGTGCAAACGGTTACTTAACCCCTGTAACGGTCGCTTAACTCCACTTTGGTATTGTCGATTGCTCGCGCATGCCATCTGCCAAAACATTGCTCCGTCAGGAGATAGCTCCCCGGTACCAGTAACCCCGCAGGCATCGCCCCGGTGTAGCAGGTATAGCGTTGTGGACCGCCCGAATCGGCGCAATAACTGGGGCGTACGCGGAGAGCAGATCGCCGGGGCAAGGGCTCGGCCCAGACCGGAACTGAGGCAACTCCGGAAAGGGAGGCTGGTTATGAAAAGCGTTATAGCAAGAATCGTATTCGTGGCGATGTTGATGGTGCTGCCGCTGTACAGCACCGACACGCCGGTTCCTCAGCAGGACCAGGCTCAGGTCAATCTGCAAGCGATGAGCGTGGCCGAGTTGGAAAAGGCTGCGGACTTGGCGAGAGCCCATAAGGACTACCCGCTCGCGATCCAGTATTTCCAGGCCGCACTGAAAAAGGACCGCAAGAACGCGGTGGTGTACAACAAGATGGGTCTGGCCCAACTGAAGAATAATGACCTGGCCGGCGCCGGTGTCAGTTTTGAGAACGCGGTGAAGTGGAATTCCAAATTCGCCGACGCGGTCAACAACATCGGCGCCGTGGCCTTCATGCAAAAAAACTATGGTTCTGCCGCCAAGCACTTCAAAAAGGCGGTTGCTCTCGATGAAACGCGTGCCACGTTTCATATCAACCTGGGTGCGGCGTGGTTTAGCCAGAAGAAACTGGATCGCGCCATCGCCGAATACACTCGCGCTGTCGAACTGGATCCCGACGCCCTGAAGCAAGAGTCGAAAGCGGGTGTCACTGCCCAGATCTCGAGTCCGGAAGAGCGCGCGCGGTATTCGTACATGCTGGCGAAAGTCTACGCCAGACGCGGCGACGTGGACAGCTGTGTGATGTGCTTAAAGAAGGCCAAGGAAGAGGGCTATCGCGATCTGGCGAACGTCTATAAAGACGAAGACTTCAGCGCGATGCGGGCAAACCCAAAACTGCATGAGGTCGTACCGCTCCCGCTGGCGAAATAGACCAGTTGCGTCCCCAGAGCCTCTCCGGCGCGTCAGCGGGAGAGGCTCGCGGGGGATTCACGAGATTGGAGAGACTCCGATTTCGCATGGTCGGGTCACTGCGCATGGAAGACTGGTCTCGCGACCTCTTCCGCCGACGCGGATTCCGGGTGCTCTGCCTTCCAGCGCATGGCCGCAGTGATTCGCGTTCGGCCGCTGGGATGATCGTAAAAGACGAACTCCTCGACCGGACCCGGATCCATCTTGCGATACTCTCCCAACATTAGATCTACATTCGCCTCTCCATCCGGCTGTTGGGCTGCATTCAGGCCGTACATGTCCGCTTCAAACTCCATGGTGCGCGTAATCGTGTTGCTCACCGGCGTCATTAGGAAGAAGAAGAGGGAGAACACGATCATCGCCAGCGGCAGGACTGCGACATCGGTAATACCTCGGATCTCCCATGGCTCTCCCCATCGCTCCAAGGCGAACCCGATCCCCCAATTCAGGAAGGCGAACCCGATCACGATCAGGACCCCTATCATGACCAGCCCCTTGTAGGCATGATTGAGGACGTAATGACCCATCTCGTGGCCCATGGTGGTTTCGATCTCGGGCAGCGTGCAGCGTTTGAGGAGATTGTCGTTCAGCGAAATGCGCATTGTGTTGGCAAAGCCGCTGACGTTGGCGCTCACTCGATTCGACTGCCGCGACGCGTCGAACTCGTAGACGTCGGTCGCGGGAATCCCGTTCGCGCGCGCCATGGCGAGAATCGGATCCTTTACTCGCGCATCCTCTAATTTTTTATACTGGTTAAACAATGGGGAAATGTAGACCGGAGCGATCAGACTCACGAAAGCCAGAAACACAATCATCAGGACGGCGCCCCACACCCACCAGTTCCTCCCAAGAACTCGTACCAGCCCGAACAACGGCACGACCAGGATCGCACCCAATACCACGCCGACTGCCAGCCCCACGGCCTGATCGCGCATCCAAGGACCGAAGGTTTGATTCAGCAGGCCATACTTGTGTTCGCGGAAATAGCTTTCGTACACCGTAAGAGGGAAGGTGAGTACAGAGACCACAATGATGAACTGCATCCAATAAAGAGCAGTCTGGAGAGGGCTGAAGCGGGTGACGCGCTCGGCCAGGTTGCGCATGCTCGCCGACCACCGGAAGCGAAGCAACAGCCACATCACGACAACGGTCGAGAGGAAGTCCCACAGAATGAGCCAGTATCCACCTTCGAAATAGGAATCAGACCGGGCACGCTCTGCAGGCGGCATCTTCGCTAAATATCCTTCGACGGCGGCATTGACATTGAACGGTTGCGCCGCCGGCGCAGAGCTGACAGATGCACTGGCTCCGGCTTTTGCGGGCGCAGCTGCTTGCGCCGAAGCAAAGGACACGAGCATGCTGAACAAAAGAAGAAACCAAAGAACCACCCGCGTTTCGCGAACCATCCGATCCTCCTGTGTCTCGGTGAACCTTAGTCGGTGCGGTAGACAAAATTTCCGCCGACGATCGTACCCACGACCCTTCCGGTGAACTGCCAGCCGTCGAATGGAGTGTTGTGTGACATCGAGCGCGACTTGGCGGCTTCGAACGTCCAGCGCTTCTTGGGATCGAATATGGCCACGTCGGCGAAATTGCCGCGTGCCAGCGATCCGCGCCCGGGGAGGTCGAACACCCGCGCTGGTCCCGCGCTGAAGAGTTCTACGATTCGCGTCAGAGGAATCTTATGCTCGCGGTGAAGTTTCGTGATGGCCAACGCGAGTGCAGTCTCCAGCCCCGTGATGCCAAAGGAGGCGCGCTCGAACTCCACCTGTTTCTCGTGGGCGGCGTGCGGGGCGTGATCGGTGGCGATCGCATCAACGGTGCCGTCGGCGAGCGCCACCACAATGGCTTCGCGGTCCGTCGCCGACCGCAGCGGCGGGTTCATCTTGAAGTTGGTATCGTATTCGCCGACGTTCTCATCCATCAGAGTAAAGTGGTGCGGCGTGACCTCGCACGTAACGCGGGCCTTGGCGCGTTTGCCCCGGCGTACAGACTTCAACGCGTCGGAAGTGGATAAATGCGCCACGTGCAGGCGTGATTCGCGAATCTGCTGTGCGAGCGTGACATCGCGGTCCACGATCGCGGCTTCTGCGGCGGATGGCATGGCGCGCAGGCCCAGGCGGAAGCTCGTCGGCCCCGCGTGCATGGAGCAGTTTTCGGTGAGGCGCGTATCTTCGGCGTGCTGCACCACCGGGAGATTCAGTTCTGCACCCAATCGCAGCGCCATGCGCATGATGTCGTCATCAAGGATGGGCTTGCCATCGTCAGTGACGGCGACGGCTCCCGCGCGTTGCAGGGCGCTGAAGTCAGTGAGGGTTCCTCCCTTGCTGCCGCGCGTGGCGGCCGCGATGGGAAAGACGTTGACCACGGCCCCGCGCTCTGGATTCCGCAGCCAGGTGACCCACTCCGCCGTGTCGACCACGGGAGCGGTGTTGGGCATCGTGCAGACCGAGGTAAACCCACCGGCAGCCGCGGCGGCAGTTCCACTGGCGATGGTCTCTTTGTAGTTTTGGCCGGGCTCGCGCAGGTGAACGTGCAGATCGATGAAACCGGGCGCGACAATCAGCCCGCGCGCGTCGAATTTTTCGTCGGCGCCGCCACGGATCTTATTCGGCAAAGCGATTTCGGCAACCCGACCCTCGCGTAGCAGGATATCCATAGGCGCGTTGATCTTCGCCCCGGGATCGATCAGGTGGCCACCCTTGATCAGCAGCGACCCGGGCTTTGATTTGTCGTTTGGCATGCGTCTTCGTGGAACTCGGGATCGTGCTCGTTTCAAAAACGGTTCGATTCGATGAAACTGATTACTTCCCGGCTAAACTCCGCCGGCTTCTCCAGGTACATCAGATGTCCTGCATCGGAAATAACCACCCGCTTCGACCCGGGAATACCTGCCTCAATGGCCCCAGCATGTGCGTGCACGTCGGGAATGTCGGCATCCCCGACCAGGATCAGAGTCGGTATACGGACATCGTGCAAGCGCCCAATCGCCGGCGCGGTCGGGCGTGCATAGTCGCTGTGCGTCATATCCTGCGGATTCGCAGTTAACAGCGCAAGCAGATGCTTCTGCGCCGCCTCGTGTCCAGGGGCGAGGAGATACTTGTCCTTAGCCCAGTTTGCCAAGCCGGCTGAAACATCGTTCTTTTCGAACGGTCGTGAATTGTTCATGCCGCGATTCAGGAAGTGATCGGAGTAAGGAAATCCGCTTACAACTGCCCCCACCAGCACAAGCTGCTGGACAACACCCGGGTATTGCAGCGTGAAGTCGATGGAGAGTTCGCCACCGTGCGAGCTGCCGACGAGCACTGCGCGGCTCACTTTTCTCTGACGCAGCAGCGCCGCAAGATCTTCCGTCTCGGTATACCACGTGCTGGAAGCTGGCGTGCGCCCGTAGCCGCGGCGGTCGTAGCGAATCGCGTGGAAGTGTTTGCAGAAGTCGGGCCATACGTCATCCCACACCGCAGAGTGGGCGATGCCGTCGTGAATGAGAACCACAGCCTCGGGACCCGTGCCGCACTCCTCGTAGTAGAGCTTGGATCCCTCGACATCGACGAATGCCCCGGGTATGCCTTGGGCCAGGGCTGGACCACAAGCTGCCAGCAACACGGCAAACACAAAATGCAGACCCGCACTTCGCCGTCTTCTTCTCGTCGGTTTGACGCGAACATCAGAATCCGTGTTGATCCGTGCAAATCCCCGGCTCATTTCGCCTTCCCTAATGCCCGCGCCAGAATCGCCATCCGCGTCGGCACTCCGTTGTGCACTTCATCCACGATTACGGACTGCGGGCCGTCGGCCACCTCCGCCGTCAACTCCAGGCCGCGGATGATCGGTCCGGGATGCATCACGATGGCATCGCGCTTCGCCAGTTTCAGGCGCGCGGTGGTCATCTGGTAGCGCGCGATGTAGTCCTGCAGCCGGATCTTCTGCCCGGCCAGCCGTTCCTTTTGCACGCGCAGCAGCATGATCACATCGCTGCCGCGCAGCGCGTCTTCGATGTAGCGCGTCACTCGCAAACCGGGAGCAAGGGTAGCCGCAACCTCCGGGACGAACTCCGGCGGGCCGCACAGAATCACCTTCACTCCGAACTTAGTCAGCAAATGGCAGGCGCTGCGCGCGACGCGGCTATGATAGATGTCGCCGATGATGGTGGCCTGTAGGCCCTTCAGCGACTTCTTGTGCTTCAGGATGGTGAAGGCGTCGAGCAGCGCCTGCGAAGGATGCTCGTGCATCCCGTCCCCGGCATTGATAACCGGGATGTCGAGATGTGTCGCCATCAAATGCGGCGCGCCGGCCGACGGATGGCGCATCACGATGCAGTCCGCTCCCACCGCGCGCAGGGTGTAGCCGGTATCGAGCACCGACTCGCCCTTCTCGATGCTCGATCCCGAGGACTGCACCAGCGTGGTAATTGCGCCAAGCGCCTTCGCAGCGAATTCGAACGAAGAACGAGTACGGGTGGACGCCTCGTAAAACAGAAGCACGATCCGCTTGCCGCGTAGGAGCGGACGGGCCTTCGCCGGATTCATGCGGCGGGCCAGCTTGAGCAGGCCCAGGATTTCGTTCGCGTCGAGGTGCTCGATCCCCAGCAGCGAACCGCGTGCAGGCGTATTCATCGGAAAAAGTGCAAACGGTGCATCATACGCGGCAGGCGAGGCCACCGCAAGGGTGCTGCACACCGGCGGTCGAGGGCCCGGACAGTTCGGATCAACGCGATAACATGGCAGCCGCTGGTGCAGCCGTCCCACTCCTGATGCGGCCAGAACCTGGCGCTACGGCTATGACTTGTCGCGCCGGCCCAGGACGGCGCTGCCGAGTGCGCCGCCGAGACCTCCAAGGAAAATCGCAGCGACAAACGCGAAAGACAGCCCGGCCAACATCAGGAATTCAAGCCCGCCCTGGGACTTGAGGCGCTCAAACACGGCCAGCACTTGAGGATCGTTGGTTTGAGAAGCCGCTTCCTGGATTTTTGCCAGGAGTGCATTGCGGAGTTCCGGCCCTTTGTGCAGAAGGATCACCAGCAGGGCTTCGAAGATGGATGACATCGCAAACCAGAGCAGTCCGCCCAAAGCCCCCAGCCCGGCGCCCGCCGTCGTTTTGATCACGATTTCCCGCCGGCGCTGGCGATAGAAGACGACTGCCAGGAATCCGACACTGAACATGGCCACGAACGGGTTCAGTCCCAGAGACATCAGTAAGGACGCTACGAGCGCTGCCAGAGCGCACGGCCTCAGTGCCTGAGACCACTGCATCGGGAGGGCGAGGACCGGGACCGTCTGCGAAGCCGGAAGGCCGGCCGATCCTGGCGCGGTTGCGGCCTCGGCGAACGCCGTGGATTGCACCGGCTCAGCGATCACCACGCGAATCTGCGGGGCTGAGCAGTGCGGGCAAAAGGGAATGCCCTCTTCCACCGCCTGTCCGCATTTGTAGCAGGGCTGTTCCATCAGGAATCAGGGAAGGACTTGTCTTGAAGGTATCGCACCGCGCGGGTGCAGGCAAGGACCGAGACGGGGGCCTCTCTTAAAGAGCGCTGTGGCCAGATCGTCGAGGGAGCGGCCGATCTAAATATCTCCGCGCTTGCCCCGTGTGTACACGTAAACCAGAGCGAAGGTGGATCCCTTGCCCGCGTCGCGCGGCTCGATCGCCACCATGTGCTGATTATCCTCGGTGCCAACTTTCAATTCCGTGACCGGGCCCGAATTCTCATCGCATTTCAGTTCTTTGCTGTCTTTGGAATCCTTGCCATCGTCATGCACTTCCGCGTCACCGCCATGCTTCTGGGAGTGGCACTCCAGAACCTTGCCAAATTTCTTCAGCTTGTCCCGATAAAAGTCGATGATTTTGGCGGGAGCGTCGTCGGAATCGTAGTTGGCAACGACCAGTTTCATTCCGAAAGCTTCGGTCAGCACACTCAAATTCGCCTGGTTCCTGTTTTCATCATCCGACTTGAGGCGCGCGCCCGGATAAAGTGGCAGGCCAGTCTTACGCGCGTCCGCGTCGCTGCCGACGTGCAGGTCACCGGCCGAACTGCGGATGTCGAGATTCTTGTTCTGAGCGGCAGAGTCCTGCGCGAAAACCGGTAACCTCACGGCTACAGCCAGTGCGATCGCGAATGTCAGATGGCGCAACATGGATGGGTCCTCCTGAAGAAACAATCAGCCAATGCTAGATCTCCGCGTCCTTGCCGTGGGTGCGCACGTACACCAGTGAGAAGTTAGAGCCTTTTCCTTCAGGCTCGACCGCCACGATATGCTGGTTCTGTTTCGTTCCGACTTTCAGTTCGATGTTGCTCCCGCTCGCTCCCCCGCAGGTGAGTTCATGGGAACCGTGATCCGAGTCCTTCATGTCCGTGTCCAGATCAAGATGGTTGGTATGGCACTCGAGCACGTTGCCGTATTTCTTGAGCTGATCTTTGTAATAGGCGACGAGCTTGGCAGGGGAATCGTCAGACTCATACTGCAGCGCAACCACCTTCAACCCGTAACCGAACCCCGAGATGTTCACATTGGCGCTCTTGTCATCACCCTCGGAATCCTTCTGCTTTAACTGGGCCCCGGGATAGACCGCAAGTCCCACGTCCGCCACGTTCGCGCCCTTGCTGACGTGAATACCGCCAACGGGCGTGTTGATGTCAACCTGCTTGTCTTGCCCGTTCTGCTCCTTCTTTACGTTAACGCTGCACGCAGGCAGCAGCAGAGCCGCAAGCGTCACGAACCCTAACGCGAACCCACCAGCTGGGTGAAACCTAGTTCTGCACATCCGGAGACCCTCCTGTAGCGACTTGCATCGGACGCTCCAGACCGGTGCCTCGTTGGGCCACATTCGGAATCGTAACGGGCAGATGGCCGCGAATCGGAATCTCCCCGAACAGCGCCTTGATCGCGCCCACTTCCGACACGGTCGCGTTGGAAAACGTACACATATAATTCTCGACCTTGGGGAAATCGCTGGCCAGGTACGGATTCCCCATGGCGACTACCGCCGTCTTGTCCGCGGCATGATCGAGCAATTGCTGAAGCAGCATGCCGGTGGCATCGGCCATCCCCACCGAGTTGCCGACCTTTCCCGCCGTCGGAATCCCATAAACGGCAGCCACTACGGTCTGCGCCTCGTCGACTGCCTTCAGAACCTCGTCGCTCATACCGGCGGCGGTGCGAGGATCCACATAGATCACGTGCGCGTCCGGAATGCGGGCGCGGAACTCTCGTCCGAAGGCGCGCCCCGATTCGGTGCGCATATCATCGGAAAAAAGAACCGCCACCACCTGGTTGTGCGTCTCCTCTTTGGTCATATACGGAAGCCCGCCCTTAATGGTTCCCTTCGATTTCAGGGGCAGAACCTTGCTGTTGTCGCGCACCAGCGTGATGGCCGACTCGGCCACGTGCTGGCCAAAGGCGATGTTTTCCGGCTTGCCGACGGCGGTGGCGATCGTGCTCAGATCGACCGTGCGTATCTTGTTGAGGCCGAGCCCGCCCTTTATTTTCATGATCTTGAGCACGGAACGGTTGAGACGTTCCTGCGAGATCTCACCCGAGCGCACCGCCTTCAGCATGGAGTCGTAGGAGGCACCCAAGTCGGCAGGAATGATCAGCAAGTCGTTGCCCGCCTTGAACGCCTCGACGGCGGCGCGCCCAATGTCGTTGGCGAAAAGATGCGTCAGCCCTGCCATGTCGAGCGCATCGGTCACGATCAAGCCTTTGAATCCAAGCTGTTTTTCCAGTAGTTCGGAAACCACTGCCGGCGAGATCGACGCGACATGATTGGGATCGGAATCGAGCGCCGGGACGGTAACATGCGCCACCATCACCGAGTCGACTCCCGCCGCAATCGCTTGGCGGAAAGGGGGAAGCTCGATCGAATCCAGATGGGCGCGGTCCCCGCCCACACTGGCAACTCCGAGATGCGAGTCGGTCGCGGTGTCGCCGTGACCAGGGAAGTGCTTCACCGTGGTCAGCATACCGCCCTCGCGCGCTCCCTTAATGTACGCCGTGACCAGATCACCAACTTGCTTGGGATCCTCTCCGAAAGAGCGCGTGTTGATGATGGGATTGGCCGGATTCGAGTTCACGTCGGCATCCGGAAAAAAATTCCAGTGCACGCCGATGGCGCGGGCTTCCTGCGCCGTGATCCGGCCGAAAGTTTCTGCGTCTTCCGTTTTGCCATCGGCCCCGAAGGCCATGGCATGAGGAAAGTTGGTGGTCCCCAGCATCCGCGTGGCTGTGCCGCGCTCAAAGTCGGCCGCGATCAACAACGGCAGCTTCGATTCCGCCTGCAGTCGGTTGAGCAACTCGGCGACCTCGTAGGGCTCGGTTCGCAACAGGAACGGGCCATCCACATGCACCGACATGGCGAACGAGCCCACGTGATACTTCTGCATGGCCTCGAGCCATTGTAAGTACTCGGCGCTCTCCACATTGAGGAAGCTGGCCCGGCACCAGATCATGAAGACCTGCCCGATTTTTTCCTCGACGGTTAGCTTGCGAAGCGTGGCCTCGGCCCACTTGTCGCCCCGCGCCGCGCTGCTGGGAGCAGGTTGGGAATGCTTCTCTTTAGCGAAGCCGGGCAACGTCAGTGTCAGGAGAAGAAATAGGACAGGGAAGATTCGCAGCATAGCAGGAACGATATCAGAAGAATCAGAAGAAAAGGACCCGGGTCTTGGCGTGGCCTTCGGGTTCCGCTGTCATCATCTGCAAGATTAATAATGGAATCTGGAGGCTTCCCGCAGGTCCCCGATTTTCGCGAGGCCAGGAACATCGGCTGGAGCCCTTCGATGCAGGCAAGCCGCTTGCGCGCGAGGCTGGGGAATGGCTTCTAGCCGAGCCCGACTCGTTGCGCCGCCACGCATCGTAAGGCTTCCTGTTGAATCTCGGCATCATCACCGAAGCCCTTCAGCCAGGTCACCTTCGGTTCGCGTCGGAACCACGTCATCTGCCGCTTGGCATAGTTCCGATGCGCCTGCTGTGCAGCTCGTAGGGCCTGCTCGCGGGTGAGTTCGCCGCGCAGGAGTTGCACTGCCTGCTTGTATCCAAGAGAGGTTAGCGGACGCGCGGTTTCATCATATTTCTCGAGCAAGTTCTTCGCCTCTTCGATCAGACCGCCATCGAACATCTGCCGCGCGCGCTGGTTAATCCGGAGGTAAAGCGCAGAGCGCTCGGGATCGAGGCCGAGTCGCACAACGCGGAAGCCTCGCAATCGGTCGCGCCCTTGCTGCCACAGTTCCGACATTTTCTGTCGCGACCCCAGGCAGACCTCGATCGCCCGGATCAGCTTGGGGATATCGTTGGCGTGGACTTTCTCCGCGGAGGCGCGGTCGAGACGCCGCAGAATCCGATGCAGATGATCGGAACCGCGGCTTGCAGCGCTTTCGCGCAAGCGTTCCCGCAACTCCTCCGAGCGCTGCGGGCCGGGGAAGAGTCCCTCCAGCAGGGCACGCAAGTAAAGCCCGGTGCCGCCCACCACGATGGGCACGTGATCGCGTAGGCTGATTTCCGTGAGCACCTTCCGCGACTGCCGGGCATATTCGCCGGCAGTCATGTACTCAGTAGGATCGACAGCATCGAAAAGGTGATGAGGAACGAGAGCGCGTTCCTGGGCGCTGGGCTTGGCGGTGCCGATATCAAACTCCCGGTACATCGCGACCGAGTCGCAGTTGACAATCTCGCCGCCGAACTTCCGGGCCAGCGCCAGAGACAACGCCGTCTTCCCGCTGGCCGTGGGGCCAAGGATCACCACCAGCAGCGGCTGGGGCGCGGCCGTCTCACAATGTTGCGTGACCACGTTCAGCGGAGGCTCCAGTGAATGTCGTGCCCATGGCGAACCAGCGTGAGGACCAGCAGCAGAAACGCGATCAGCAGCAATCCGGTTGTCTCCGACGGTAGACCGCGTGGCGGTGGTGCTTATGATCGTCCTTGGAGGGAGTATCAGCCACGCGCATATTGTAGCGCCACAAACACGCCGGGTGCCCCATTCTTGCCGCGTCCTTTGCTGCAAAAGTGGGGGTTTTCGACAGAGCGTAGGCGAACCCCGACTGTGTCTGGTGTGCATCTTGAGTGCTACACTACGGCGTCGTGCCGCAAAACAACAGCCGAGTCGCGCGCTTCGGAGTCTTCGAACTCGATCTCACCGCGGGCGAACTGCGCAAAGGCGGCGTGAAGCTGCGCTTGCAGGAGCAACCCTTCCAGGTGCTGGCCCTGCTGCTGGAGCGCGCCGGCGATCTGGTCACACGCGAAGAGTTGCAGCAGAAGCTCTGGCCCTCCGACACGTTCGTCGACTTCGACCACAGCCTGAACACCGCCATCAACAAAGTGCGCGAGGCCCTGGGAGATTCCGCCTCCAGCCCGCGTTATGTCGAAACCTTAGCCCGCCGCGGGTACCGGTTCATCGCTCCGGTGCAAGCGGACGCGCCGAGAGAATCTTCGCCTGGCGCCGCGGTCGTGGCCAACGCGGAAGTCCCCGCTGCACCGCCGGCAGCGCTGCATCCCGAACTCGATGTCCCCATCCCACGCCGCGCGATTACCCGCGGGCTCTTCGGATTGATTCAGGTGATGTACCTGGCCTTCTATCTCGCGGCCCTGTTTCGCCTGCGCGACGTCCAGGCCGTGGCGGATTCGTTTCTTCCGTTGTGGGGCGCCAACGCTCTTGCCGTCGCCGTTATGGTGACCGCCGGGGTGGGCATTCCCCTGCGCTGCTACCTGATGTCGGCGGTCGGCTTTGACTACCAGCGCCTGGGCGACAAATTCCGTCAGATCTTCCCATTCGTTCTTGCGTTGGACCAGTTGTGGGCGGTCGCTCCGTTCTTGCTGATCCAGGAGATCGGCCTGGGCGCGGCTTTCGCGGTCAGCGCGGCACTGCTCTACCTCCCCTTTTCCGAACGGACGCTGATTCGCATGGCGTATGTCGGTCCGCGCGCCCGATAAGCCAGCTATTTTCCGTGGAACTAACCTCACCGATTACCCGTAACCACGTCTAAGAGGCTGGGCGAAGGTGTGCCCCGCCGGAGGACCTTATGAAACCTGTTGCTCTGAAGCGCCTGCCGCTCGCCACCCTGGCTGTCGCTGTCCTAGACGTGCTCCCTGCCCACGCCGACGAATGGTCGAAGACCTACACCCTCAGGGGGAAGCCCGACCTGCGGATTGAGACTTCCGACGCCAACATCCGTGTCACCACCTGGGACCAGAATACGATCGAAGCCAAAGTCATCACCAGCCGCTACAAGATTGGCGAAGCCGGCATCGGCGTCGAAGAGCATCAGACCGGCGACTCGGTCGAAATCGAAGTGCGCTACCCGCACCACAACTTCAACGTCGAATGGGGCCAGCATAAGGTCGACATCATTATCCAGATGCCGCGCGAGGGCCGGGTCAACCTGCGGACCGGAGATGGCAAGATCGATATCGCCGGATTGAGGGGTGACATGGACCTGCACAGCGGCGACGGCTCCGAGAGCCTCGAAGGCGTCGATGGCAAACTGCACGCCTCGACCGGCGACGGACACATCACCGCCCGTGGCCGCTTTGATGAACTCGAACTCAAGACCGGCGACGGACACGTTGAAGTGCGCGCCACGGCCGGTTCCACGTTGGCCGCAGGCTGGCGCCTCGAAACCGGCGACGGCAACGTTTCGCTCGAAATCCCGAGCGACTTATCCGCCGAGGTTAGTCTGCACACCAGTGACGGCCACATCGATCTCGATATGCCCATCACCACCGAGGGCAAGATTCGCGAGAACGAAGTTCACGGCAAGCTCAATGGCGGCGGCAACTCGCTCACGATCCGCACGGGAGATGGATCCATTCATTTGCGCAAGGGCTGAGCCCGTCAACTACGATCGAACCTCCGGCACATGGGGTGCCCCACGTCTCGCTTCTTTTGCGAGAAGTGGGGTTCTTTTGACGCCCGGGCTTATACTTTGTCGTCTCTCTGTTTCGATTTCATACCGGAAGGGATCTCCCTATGCTGATTCTGCGGACGAGTCTAACCGCCCTTGCCGTAGCGTGTTTTCTTTCCGTGGTCCACGCCCAGCAGCCGGGTACCGCGAAATACACTCCCGCGCTTGACGTGACGGCCATGGACCCAAGCATCGATCCCTGTGTGGATTTCTTCAAGTATTCCTGCGGCGGTTGGCTCAAGAGCAACCCCATCCCTCCCGACCAGTCCTCCTGGGACACCTATTCCAAAATGCAGGATGAAAACCTCGGCCGCTTGCGCGGTGTCCTGGAGGCCGCATCGGCCCCCGATCCCAAGCGGAATGCCGTCACGCAGAAGATTGGCGACTACTATGCCTCGTGCATTGACGAAAAGGCTATCGACGCCAAGGGAGCGGAGCCGCTGAAGGCATCGCTGGAGCAAATTGCCAATCTGAGCTCCAAGGCAGAAATCGCCAGCGTGACCGCCGCCATGATCGACGACAACGTCCTGTTCCGTTTCGAGTCCATCCAGGACTTCCGTGACGCCAATCAGGTCATCGCCAACACGGATCAAGGCGGACTCGGCCTGCCCGACCGCGACTATTACACCAAGGACGACCCCAAGTCGGTTGAGCTTCGCCAGGCCTACCTCACGCACGTGCAGAAGATGTTCGAACTGCTCGGCGACAAGCCCGAGAGCGCCGCCTCTGAGGCGCACACCGTTATGCACATCGAGACCGCCTTGGCCAAGGGGTCCATGACGCGCGTCGAACGGCGCGACCCGAAAGCTCTGGACCACAAGATGACCAGCGCCGAGTTGGAGAAGATTTCGCCTGAGTTTCAGTGGCAGGTTTATTTCGCCAAGGTAGGGATGCCTACGCTGTCGTCGCTGAATGTCACTTCGCCTGCCTTCGTCAAGGCGATGAACGAGACGCTGGAGAAAGAAAGTCTGGCGGACTGGAAGACCTACCTGCGCTGGCACCTGGTGCATGCGAATGCACCCCATCTCTCTGCGGCGTTTCTTAATGAGAATTTTTCTTTTTACGGCAAGACCCTGCAGGGCCGGGAACAGCTCAAACCCCGTTGGAAGCGTTGCACGGAGTATGTGGACGATTACCTGGGAGAGGCTCTCGGCCAGGCCTACGTGGAAAAATACTTCAGTCCAGAGGCCAAGCAGCAGGCTCTGAAAATCGTGAAGGAAATTCAGGCGGCCATGGAACAGGACATCAACAGTTTGCCCTGGATGTCGCCTGCGACCAGGCAGCAGGCGCTGGCCAAGCTGCATGGCATGGCCAACAAGATTGGATATCCCGACAAGTGGCGCGATTACAGCAAGCTTGAAATCGTGCGCGGCGACGAACTGGGCAATGTGGAACGGGCGCGAAAATTCGAATTCGATCGCCTTCTCGCCAAGATCGGCAAGCCCGTCGACCGCGGCGAATGGGGCATGACACCGCCGACCGTGAACGCCTACTACGATCCCCAGATGAACGACATCAACTTTCCCGCGGGGGTGTTGCAACCCCCGGCATTCGACCCCAAGTCCGACGCTGCTCCCAACTATGGCGACACCGGCGGCACCGTCGGACACGACCTCACCCCCGGCTTCGACGACGAAGGCCGCCAGTTCGACGCCCAGGGAAACCTCCGCGACTGGTGGACCGAGGACGACGGGAAAGAATTCGTGAAGCGCGCCAGTTGCATCTCCGATCAGTATTCGACCTACACCATCGTCGATGACATCAAGATCAACGGCAAGCTGACGCTGGGCGAGGATGTCGCCGATCTGGGCGGATTATTCCTGGCGTACATGGCGTGGAAGGATGACACCAAGGGGCAGAAGCTGGAACCGTTGGATGACCTCACGCCCGAGCAGCGCTTCTTCGTCGGCTACGGCCAGAGCTGGTGCGGCCACTCCCGCGATGAGACCAAGCGCCTGCGGGCCACCGTCGACCCGCACTCTCCTGAGAAGTACCGCGCCAACGGCGTGGTTTCCAACATGCCGGAATTTCAGGAGGCCTTCCACTGCAAGGCCGGCTCGCCCATGGTTAATCAAAACCGTTGCCGGGTTTGGTGACAAAGGCCGTGGTCGAAGAGTGATCCTGAGGTCAAACTATAGTAGGTAGTCCTTGCTCGGCACGAAGCGACCTAATCGCTGGCTTTCGGCACATTGCCGAACAGAATCATCCGCATCGAAATGCTGCCGAAGTCGAACCCTTCGTACGGGTACGACACCGCGTCCCGCTCGTCCGTGCTACCCATGCAGTACAACAGCGGCAGGTAGTGCTCCACCGTGGGATGGGCCGTTGCCAGCAAGGCCTCGCCCCACTTCTCGGGCTGAGCCAGCGCATTCGCATCATGTGCGTCGACTGCTTCTTTGACCTTCGCGTCAAACTCCACCGCCCAGTCGTATGCGCCGTGAGGATTGTCCCACTCGATGCGACCTAAATTGTGCACGATATTGCCGCTCCCCAGAATCAAGACTCCGCGCTGGCGCTGGGCTTGAATCTCCCGGCCAAGCGCAAGATGATCCTGGAAACCGCGGCGCTCATCGAGACTCAGCTGAAACGCCGGCACGTCGGCGTTCGGATACATATGGCGCAGCACGCTCCACGAGCCGTGATCCAGCCCCCACCTCTCGTCGGAAACAATCTCAGGATTGCTTGCCAGTTTCTCTGCCTCAAAAGGTGCTCCCGGCGCGGGATACTGCACTTCATAGAGCGGCCGCGGGAAGCCGTAGAAATCGTGAATCGTCCTCGGATGCGCGGCTGCCACCACCTGCGTGCCCGGAGTCACCCAATGCGCCGACACCACGCAGACAGCCTTCGGCCGGGGCAACCGCGCACTCAGGCCGTGCAGCGTCTCGGTAAACGCGTTGTGCTCAATGGCGTTCATCGGCGACCCGTGTCCGACGAACAAAACGGGCATCTTTTCCAATGCAGCCTCCCGGAACAGGTCACAACCTGTATTAACTCTTTGATTAACAAAATGCGGGAAAAGATTCGTTGCTCAGGCAGGCCCCTGCGGGCTACTGTAAATCAGCCTTATCGGGGTTGTAGTAGAAGCGAAAACGCAGCGCGAGATAAGGTCCCGTGAAATCGCTAGGCAGGGGTGGAAATGGATTCGAGGCCGTGATGCTGCCCCACGCGGGACGATCGAGGGCTACGTCTCCCGAACTGGCGATCAACCGCATGTCCGCAACCTTGCCATCTTTCGTGATGGCAAACTCAATCGCCAGTTTCCCTTTCTTCATCTCCGCGGATTCCGGAATCAGGTGGTACCAGTTTTCCTTGACGTCCTGCAAAATACGCTGCAGGTAAGGGCCGAAGTCGACGCCTTGCGTGTCACTGAGAACTTCGAGATTGCCCAGCTGCCGGCCGTGCGCTCCCATCCCCAGACCGAAGTCGCCCTCCTGACCAGCGCCAGCCCCACGGCTGGCCGCCGCGCCTTGCGCGGCCTGCTGAATCGCCGAGCCCGCACTCATCCCGCCTCCATATTTGGCAAACGCGTTGTTGGGGCGGGCGGGCGTCTGCAGCTGGGCCGTCTGATCGGTCTGGAACTGCGGACGCTGCGTCTGCTGCGGCTGCGGAGCCGGCGGCTGGTTCTGGGCCATGGCCGGCGGCTCTTGCGGCGCGCGCGGACCGTTCATCCCGGGTGCGCCCGGTGGCGGTGTCGCCAGAATTTTCTGTAATTCTTTAACATCCAGCTCGGGGTGTCGCGAGGTCGCAATCCGGTCCTTATCCGAAGCAATGTTCGTGTTGGGCCTGCGTGTGGGCTTCTGTAAATCCGGCGGCAGCGCCAGGAACGTCAGGTTCTTGTCTTTCGTATCCAATGGCACGACCACCGCCGTGTGCCACCCAACGTACTTTTCGATCAAGTTAAGATTCCACAGCGTGATAAACAGAAGCAGGTGAACGATCACCGAAATCCACACCGCCTCCCGCTTACGCGAGCGCTGCAGATCATCCTGCAACTGGATCAGCAGGTGCGGCACACGCGCATCCAGCTCACGATACGCGGTTTCCCAGTCTTGCGTGTCGTACAGGCCGAGTTGCTCCGGTTGAGGCTTCTCGGACGGGGCCACTGGGTCCTGGAATGGAATTTGCGTGATCGCCATGCGCTGGGCTTAATTTTAAAAGCTTAGCTGTATCCGCTTGCCTTTAGACACCGAATACACTCGCGGCGCTTGCATTCGGCCTGCGGGGAAGAAATGCAATCCGCGCGCGTGCTCTACAACCAAGTTATCCCTATTTTCGCATCTTTCCCGGGATTCTGCTCACTCACAATTCGGGCAAGACTTAGGCGTGTAAACATATGTAAACCCATGCGATCCTGGTCGGAGGAATCGGTGTGGCGAGGGATCAAGGGGGAGAGAGATTCATGTGGGAAGGGATCCAGGTTGAGAAGGGTTCATGTGGGGACAGCCGCCCCCGGCTGTCCGCCGGGCGCAGCCCGGCCCCTCGGTCCCCATCCGCGGGCTCAGTGCTGCGACTTCGCGATTCCGGCCAGGTCCACTTTCTTCCCGTGTTCGCGAATGGCCTCCACAATCTCCAGCGCCAACCCCAGCGCGCGCCGGCCATCTTCGAGCGGAACCACTGGCGTGGAGCGCTCCCGTACTGCGCGAAGAAACGACTTCAACTCTGCGTGCAGCGGCTCTTCGGACGCGACCGGAGGCTTAGTCACTCCAATCTGAGGATTCACGGATGGCCTTGCCGGCGCTCCTTCGTCCTGGCCGACGGTGAAGACCAGCACCTCCTGCCGTCCGTAATCGAGCGACACATACTGTCGCGGCTGGAAGAAACGCAGTTTGCGCACCCGCTCGGTGGAAACTCGGCTGGCGGTGAAGTTCGCGATGCAGCCCGATTCCAGCTCCAGGCGCACGTTCGCGATGTCCACCTTCCCCGACAGAATCGGCAGTCCCACCGCGCGCACTTCCTTGACCGGCGATTTGGCAAAAGCCAGCACGATGTCGAGATCGTGGATCATCAGATCGAGCACAACATCCACGTCGAGCGAACGGGGAGTAAACACGCTGAGCCGGTGGACCTCGAAAAACATTGGCCTCGTCAGCAACGGAACCGTAGCGCGAACCGCAGGATTAAAGCGCTCCAGATGCCCGACCTGGGCGACCCGCTTATGCGCGGCCGCAAGTCCGACCAACTCCCCCGCCTCGGCCAGGGTTGCCGCCAGCGGCTTTTCGATCAGCACATCCACTCCGGCCTTCATCAACGCGCTTGCCACCGCCAGGTGATGCACGGTAGGTGCTGCCACCGAAGCGGCCTGCACCTCGCTGTGAGTGGTCAATAGCTGCTGCACCGAGCCGAAGGCCTTACACCCAAACTCGCGCGCCACAGCGTCCGCCCGGCTGGTATCGGGATCAACCACTCCCAGCAGGCGCACCGGCTCCCCTTGTTGTTCCAGTTCCTTGTAAACTCGGGCATGATTGCGTCCGAAAACGCCCACGCCGACTACGGCGACGGTGATCGGGCTTTGGGCTGGCAGGAGAAATTCTCGATGGCCGGTTGCCGGAAACAAATTGTAAACGGAAACCAGGGAAAGAGCATCCGGATTGAGGCCGGGGAGTCCAAACCTGAAGTACTCACGCTCCGCATCTGGGCCGCCTTTGCGCAGGTTGCTTTTGAGTGGGTTGCTTTTGGGTGGCGCAGCACTTTCAGCGCTGCGATGAAGCCCCTTCTTTTGTCCGAGGGCTTTAGCCCCTGAGGCCCCTGGACCGAGTTTTTCAGAAACTATTTCAGCCACTACCCGGCCACCCTAACTTTCAAACGAACCCAGCGAAAGGATCGAACTCGCTCCCATGAAGACGATCGCACTGCTAACCATCTCCAACATCTTCATGACGTTCGCCTGGTACGGGCACCTGAAGTATCGCGAGGTGCCGCTCTACAAAGTGATCGTAGCAAGCTGGCTGATTGCCTTCTTCGAATACTGTTTCCAGGTCCCCGCGAACCGCATCGGCTCTTACGAGTTCACGGCCGCACAACTCAAAACCATTCAGGAAGTCATTACCCTCACCGTCTTCGCCGCCTTCTCCGTGCTCTACCTGAAGCAGCCCATGCGCTGGAATTACCTGGCAGGCTTCGGGCTGATCGTTGCGGCCGTAGCTGTGATTTTCAAGAAATGATGACCAGTGCCTCACTTCAAAAATACTAGCGCGATCACGATGCCGAACTCGCAGGCCGCGGCCGCAACAAAACCATAGGCTCTTCCCCTCGCATGAGGAACCAGTCTTTGAATCGGCCCTGCCCGTCCCGCCCAGACGTGCGCTCTTCTTAATAGGACCAGACCCCAAAATAAACAAAAGATAGCCACCAGGAACCCCATGGAGCCTGCCGCCGACACGGCGTGAGCCCGCAGGTTGGGCGGATAGTCAGGAGCAGTGGCGAACGTCAGTACGACCAAACAGAAGACGCAGAAACTCGACACGGAACCCTTCAGGAACGACTTCCAGAACGGCTCCTCCAACGAAGACCCGAGACCTCGAATGTAAAGAACATGGCCGTTCGGGCAGTAGCGCCATCGCGACCACCACCGCTTCCCGGGTTGCTCCACCAGACTGTCGCATTTCGGGCAGATGTACATGGGAACTCTTTCATATGGCACACTTGCAGAAAATCCGTGATCTGAGACCCGCTCCCTTCAACAGCGTCCGGCCTTTTTCAGAATCGCAATCTGCCCCGCGTGATAGAGTTCGTGCTGCGCGATGCCGTGCAGCATGTGATAGAAATCGTACCGCTTGCCGGGAACGCGGTCCCAGAGGCGTGATTCGGGAAGGGCCGCGACCGTCTTGACGAGAGCGTCGTGCGTGCGTTTCGTGGCAGCCACGGCTTTGCGCCACGCCGCCTCCGTCGGCTTCGTCACCGGCGGAAAATTAGCCAGACCGATGGGCTGCCATGTCTCCCCACTCAGTCTCCGCAAACCTGCGTCGTCCCATACGGCAACGTGCAACACCAACTCCCAGATGCTGTGAACTTGGACCAGCGACTTCGCCGCGGCGGTGGCAGCATCCACATCCTCCAGCAGTTCGAGCAGGGCAGGACCGTGCCAAGCGCTCCCGTCAAAGGCACGGCGAAGTTGATCGGCGATGCGGCTGGCTTCTGACTTTGCTCCCGTCTCTTTTGCTCCCATGAGCCTTCACCCGCCTTCTGCGACGATCGCGATTCCCGCCGCGTTCGCCGCATCCGGAATCTTCTCGCCATCCAGCAGCAGACATTTCCCTGCGTCCACTGCGAGACAACTCGCTCCCGCCGCTTTCATCACCTCAATTGTCTTTACGCCGATCACCGGCACATCGAACCGCATGTCTTGATTCGGCTTGGCAATCTTCACCACGGTGAGGGAGCGGCTCAGCGTGGAGGCGTCGCTGTCCAAAGACCGCATAATCTGTCCCGCGCGCTCGATCGTGGCGTCGGTGCCTTCCATGGCTTCGACCGCGACGCACGCGGATTCGGCGATCACCACGGTCTGCCCAATGTCATGCTGCACCAGCTGTCGGGCTACTGCCCGTCCATATTCAATGTTCTTGCGCTCCTGCTCGGTGGGCTCCCGCTGCGTCAGCACGCCCGGCTTCACGAGCAGGGGTTCGAGCAGCCAGGTGGATCTTTCCAGCGTGATGCCTTCATCGCCCAACACTTTCGCCACCGCGCCCAGCAGCGAGTCGGTATTGCGCGTGGTGAGCGAGAGCAGAAGCTTGGCCAGCCGCCAGTCCGGCCGTATGCTGGAAAAGATCTGCTTGTGCCGGACCTGCCCCGCCATGATTGCTCGCCGCACTCCTTCCCGCTGAAAGGTCTCGATCAGCTTCGACAGTTCCCCCAGCGAGAGCCAGTGCACCGCGGCCGCGCCGTGGGATTCGATCTCCGGGAAGGCTTCTTCCAGAATCGCCGCCACCACCACTTCGTATCCCTGTGCCCGCGCCGCGTCCAAGACGAGGAAGGGGAACTTGCCATTGCCGGCGATAAGGCCAAGTCTTTCGTTCTGAACAAGCATGAATAGGCGTTGATTTAGACCGACGTCGAGTCAGTCTAGCACTTAGAATCAAAAAAGAACCTCTTCGCGCCGCGCTGGGAACATAGCCCTGCGGCGTTGAAACAATCTGTTTCCGTGAGCTCTCGCTGGCTACAATGTGATATTTCCGATCCCGGGGTTCTAATTCCGCTTCTGTTTTGTCTCGGAACCCGTCTAATTGCGAAGGAGCAACACCAATGCACATTGATCTTGCCACCGTCCTGCGCCACCTGCCGGGCGCGCTTGTGCTGTTCGCCCTCTCAACCCTTGTTTCACAAGCCCAGGAGCACGATCGCAGCAAAGTACCGGACGAGTACAAGTGGGATCTCACGTCCATTTACCCCTCCGATCAGGCTTGGCGTACGGCGAAGGAAAAGCTTGCGTCTGAGTTTCCGAAGCTTCGGCAGTTTCAAGGCACCCTGGCTTCCTCTGCCTCCCGCTTGGCGGACGCTCTGGAGACCCAGAGCAACCTCGACAAAGAGTTCACGCGCCTCTACGTATACGCGAGCATGAATTCTGACCAGGACACCCGAGTCAGTTCCTATCAGGCCATGCAGCAGGAAATGATTCAGCTCGGGTCGGTTCTGGGAACTGAAGAGGCATTTATCGAGCCCGAGATCCTCAAAATGGATAACGCGACCATCGAGCGCTTTCTCGCGCAAGAGCCCCGGCTGCATGTTTTCCGCCATTACCTCGAGGACATCGCCCGTCGCCGCGCTCACACCCTCAGCACCCCGGAGGAAAAACTCCTGGCCGGGTCCTCCGTGATGGCCAGCGGCCCATCCAGCGTCTACAGCATCTTTGCCGATGCCGATTTTCCCTATCCATCCGTCATCCTGGCCGACGGCAAGACGGTCAAGCTCGACAAGGCAGCTTTTTCCCTCAACCGGGCTTCAAGCTCCCGCGAAGATCGGCAGAAGGTCATGGAAGCCTTCTTCACCGCCTTGGGAAAATATCGCGGGACCTTTGGCTCCATGATGAATTCCAATGTGCAGACATCCGTCTTCTACGCACATGCGCGCAACTACGATACCTCCCTGCAAGCCGCCTTGGATGAGCCCAACATCCCTGTTTCCGTGTATTCGAGGCTAGTGGACGGAGTCAATCGCAATCTGCCAACGTTTCAGCGCTACCTCAAACTCCGGAAACGAATGATGGCTCTTCCCGAACTCCATTATTACGATCTGTATGCCCCTCTTGTCTCTTCGGTCGACACAAAATATCCGGTGGACGTGGCCGAGCAAAACATCCTGGAAGCTCTTGCCCCGCTTGGCCCCGAGTATGCCGCGGGCGCGAAGCGTGCCTTCACCGAACGCTGGATTGACATGTATCCAACCGAAGGTAAAACCTCCGGGGCTTATTCCAACGGAGCGGCCTACGACGTTCACCCCTACATGCTGCTGAACTACAACGGGAAGTATGACGACATGAGCACCCTGGCCCACGAACTCGGGCACACCATGCACAGCTACTTCTCCAATAAGACCCAGCCGTATCCCATGTCTTCCTATCCGACTTTTGTTGCGGAAGTCGCTTCCACCTTCAACGAAGCTCTTCTCATCGATTACATGCTCAAGAAAATTAAAGATGATGCGACTCGGCTTGCCTTACTGGGGAACTACCTGGAGAGCATCAAGGGAACCGTCTTCCGCCAAACTCAGTTCGCGGAGTTTGAACTTCGCATGCACGAAATGGTTGAGAAGGGGCAGCCCCTCACCGGCGACGCTCTGTCAAAACTCTACAGCCAGATCGTCAAAAAATACTACGGCAACGATCAGGGCGTGTGCATCGTGGACGATTACATCGCCAACGAGTGGGCCTACATTCCCCATTTCTACAATTCTTTTTATGTTTTCCAGTATGCGACTTCATTCACCGCATCTTCCGCCTTGTCTGAAAAGGTGCTCTCGGGCGAACCTGGTGCCACCGAACACTATTTGAAATTCATTTCGGCGGGCAAGTCGAAATACCCAATCGAACTCCTGAAGGACGCGGGTGTTGACATGACCACCGACGAACCGCTGGAACTCACGGTCAAGAAGATGAATCGCGTGATGGATGAGATGGAGAAATTACTGGACAAAAAGGGGACGGCAACGCCTGGGAATTAAGCGCCGCTGAGCGGGCTCTTACTTGATAATCCCTCTCTCCGATCCCTCGATGAACCGGATCAGCATGTCCACATCGTCCCCGCGGTCCGGTTCCGACTTTAGTTTTTCCAGCGCTTGCGACGTGTTCATCTTCGAGGCCAGCAGAATCTTGTAGGCGTGGTGGATCTTCGCAATGCGTTCCTTCGAGAATCCGCGCCGTTCAAGGCCAACTTTATTCATCCCATAGGCGTGGGTGTCGCGCGCCGCCGAAGTCATGGAGTACGGCAGAACATCCTGAGTAATCGTGGTGCCGCCGCCGATATAGGAGTGCGCTCCGATGCGTACGAACTGGTGCACCGGGCACAGCGCTCCGACCACCGCCCATTCTTCCACCGTCACGTGTCCACCCAGAGTCGCGCCATTCACCAGCATGGCATGATCCTCGATCACGCAATCGTGCCCGATGTGCGTGTAAGCCATGATGAGCAAGTGGCTGCCAACCTTGGTGAGTCCGCCACCCTTCACCGTGCCCCGATTGATGGTCACGCACTCGCGGATCTCGTTGTGATCGCCGATCTCAAGGCGCGTGGACTCGCCTCGGTAGGTAACATCCTGCGGTGCCATGCCGATGGCGCAAAAAGGGAAGAAAGTGTTGTCGGCGCCAATTTTCGTCGGCCCCTCGATCGCCACATGCGACTCCAGGCGGCACCGTTCGCCCAGTTCCACATTTGCGCCAATCACGCAATAGGGCCCGATCTTGCAAGACGCAGGAACCTTCGCGCGCGCATCGATCAAGGCCGTGGGATGTACATTCATCGCAGCTGAATTCATGGGCGACGGTTCACTGCCGATAGTTGCATGCAATCGTTGCTGAACGATTGCCGCGCTGAGCCATCACGATCCGGCGTTGCCGTCGTCCGATGCCCGCCCGCGCGACTTGTCAATCAACTGGCACGAGACCGCCGCCTCCGCCACGCGTTTGTCGCCCACGTAGGCATAGCCCTGCATCTTCGCCGCAGTCATGCCCGGCACCGAGCGCCAGCCTTTCACTTCCACTTCCAGCCGCAACTGGTCGCCCGGGCTGACCGGCCGGCGGAACTTGGCACGCTCGATCCCAGTAAAAACCATCACCTTGTCGGTGCTGTCTTCCACCTCGGTCAATAGCAGCGCTCCACCCGCCTGGGCGATGGCTTCCACAATCAACACTCCCGGCATAATAGGCAGGCCCGGAAAGTGACCCACGAAGAACGGCTCGTTGATGGTCACATTCTTGATGGCCACAATGCGCTCTTTGCGCTTCAAAACCAGCACACGGTCAATCAGCAATAGCGGATAGCGGTGCGGCAGGATTTTCAGAATATCGTGGATGTCGAGCCCGGTCTTCGTCGAGCCGGGCGAAGGATCCGGCACAGGGGTGCTCTCATTCATGGTTCGTCTCAAGACGGCCTGAAGATTATACTGTACGACTTGTGCCCTCGGCGCCTTGGTCTTCCCAAGGAGCAGTGGTGCGCCTTCAGAATCGCGCCCATCTTCTCCTCAGCGGCCTTCGCGGAAGTTCTGTGCGATCTCTGCGGTACAAGCTCTTGAACCTCGACGTGTTTCACCGCCCCGGCCCGGAGAACAGCTGAACTATGTCGCCCAGGAAAACAACCCGCGCAAAGCAGGATCAATCAAACACCGGATGGAAGGACCGGCTGCGCTACTTCGAAGCCCGGCAGGACGACATCGTCCAGACCATCCGCGAGTTTGTCGAAGTCGAATCTCCCAGCGACAACAAGTTGGCGGGCGACCGCATGGGCGCGTTGCTCGCTGGACGCTTCGAGGCCCTGGGCGGCCGTGCGCGTGTCCATCGCGCCCAGGACTTTGCCGACAATGTCCAAATCGATTTCCGCGGACACGAAAAGCTCAAGCCTGTTCTTCTGCTGGGTCATTTTGACACCGTCTATCCGCTGGGCACGCTCTCCACCATGCCGTGCCAGGTCGCCGGCGGTCGCATGCACGGACCCGGCGTGCTCGACATGAAGTCGGGCATCGCGCTCATGTTCTTTGCGATTGAGGCGCTGCGGGGGTGGCACACCGGGCTGCCCCGCCCCGTCACCGTCTTTCTCGTCTCTGACGAAGAAGTCGGCAGCAATTCCTCGCGCAAAATCACGGAAGCTCTCGCGAAAAACTCTGCGGCGGTGCTCGTGCTTGAACCTGCGGCCGGCTTGCACGGAGCAGTCAAGACCGCGCGCAAGGGCGTAGGGGATTACACCCTGAAGGTCAACGGCGTAGCCGCGCACGCGGGTCTCGACCCGGGCAAAGGGCACAGCGCCATCCTCGAACTCTCCCGGCAAATCATCTCCATCTCGAAGCTGAACGATTTACGGCGCGGTCTATCGGTAAATCCCGGCGTCCTTCGAGGTGGAACTCGCACCAACGTGATCGCCGCGGAAGCCACGGCTGAAATCGACGTGCGCATCGCTCGCGCCAGCCAGGCCGCCTCCCTCGACCGCAAGTTCCGCGCCTTGAAGCCCTTCGACAAGTACTGCACACTCAGCGTCGAAGGTGGCATCAACCGCCTGCCCATGGAGCGAAATGCCGGCGTGGCCGCGCTTTACAAGAAAGCGCAGGCAATCGCAAAACAGATTGACTGGAAACTCGAGGAAGCCTCAGTGGGTGGAGGCTCCGACGGCAACTTCACCGCCGGCATGGGCATCCCCACCCTCGATGGCATGGGAGGAGTCGGTCAGGGAGCCCATGCCGTCCACGAACACATCGTGATCTCCGAGTTGCCGCGCCGCGCACTGCTTTTAGCCGGCATGATCGAGAGCGTTTGAAACTTAAGGCGCAACATGCTCAAGTTCATGGTTGTCATTTACAAACGGCCCGACCTGACTCCGGAACAGTTTCGGCGGCATCTGCAAGAGATTCATGGACCTCTGGCGAAAAAGTTGCCGGGACTGCGAAAGTACGTCCAAAACTTCGTCTGTGCTGATCCCAAGCGGACACCCGGGTGGGACGCGGTAGTCGAACTTCACTTCGAGAATTGGTCGAGCATGGAAGCCGCGTGGGCAAGTCCACAAGGTGCGGCTTCCGATGCCGATCTCCCGGCCTTTGCTGACTTGAAACGCACTACCTGGTCGGCAGTCGATGAGGTTACGGTTCTGGAGTGAACACCAGGAAGTAATCCATCTTGTCACCCTTCACAAAGTCATGCTGCTCCTGCAGCGAGTAGCCCGCCTGTTTCGCCTCGCGAATCACCACGTCGCGGCCGACTCCGTGGTCCTCTCCGTTTCCGTTGCGGTCAATGATTCCCAGCTTCGCTCCGGAACGCAACGCCGGCCGCAAGTTCTGCAGCAAGGTCACGGGATGAGCAACCTCATGATAGGTCTTCAGCAACAGCACCGCGTCCACTGACCCTGCGGGCAACCGCGCGTTGTCGGCGTCGCTCAGGATCGTCTTCACATTCTGCAAATGCTCTTTTTGCGCCCGCTCGCCGATGTAGCGGATCGCCTCCTGGTTAATGTCAACCGCATATACCAGGCCGCCTGTGCCCACACGCTTCGCCGCGCGAACGCTGAACCACCCGGACCCGGCCCCAATGTCGGCCACAGCCTTTCCCGGAGCAATGCCCAGAATGTCCATCACGCGGTTGATCTGAAGCCGCTCCTCGCGGCCTGGAGATTCAAAAACAGAGAGATCTCCCGTATAGGGGTCGCTGGTCTTGCGTTGCTGAACCGGCGGCGTAACTGGCGCTGCGGCCGAGTTTTGCGCGGACACGGTTACGACATTCTGCAGGGCTAGCAGCAGCGCAAGCGCGACTAAGCGAGGCTTCAGCATCCGAGGCCACCTCTGGAAAGTATTCTTCGAGAATAGACGTCAGCGACGGCCACAGGTGAGCGTTCGCAAAAAACCAGCGTGACGCCTGTCCGCCACCTTTGACTCCGCGGGTGCGGTAGCCTAGAATTTTCTCAGGGGCCTTCGGCTGACTTACGCTGTACTCGCGGAGACCGTCCCGTGGAGGACTTATGGGTGAGGGTCTTTTCCAGCCTTTGCATTTGCTGTTAATTATCGCGATCGCACTTCTGGTCTTCGGCACCAGCAAGTTCGCCGCCGTGGGCAAGGGTCTGGGTGAAGGCATCCGCAACTTCAAGTCCGCGATGAAAGACCCCGAGGCCGACAAGAAAGAAGCACCCAAAGAAGAAGAAAAGAAGTCCTAACCGTCCCGCAGTTCTCCGCCAACTTTATCCTGCGCCCGTTTCGGTTTGTTGGTCTACAAGGCAGCACCCGGAATTCAAACTCTTCGTCGCTCGCGTAGCATACGGTAAACCAGCGCCACCGGCAGTCCGACCACGTTACTGTAATCTCCTTCAATGCGCGGAATCCAGCGCGAAGCTCGTCCTTGGATGGCGTACGCTCCCGCCTTGTCCATGGGCTCACCGGTCGCAACATACGCGCGAATCTCGTCGTCGGAGATCTCACTCATGGTCACCAGCGTGGTCTCGGAGGCAGTTCTTCCCCGTTCGTTACTTTCCTTGACGACTGCCTCAACCAGGCAGACCCCCGTGATCACTTTGTGCACGCGCCCGGAGAGCAGACGCAGCATGCGACCGGCATCGTCCGCGTCGGCCGGCTTGCCAAGGATCGTCTCATCGACCACGACAATCGTGTCGGCCCCCAGCACCAGATCCTGCGGCCGCGTGCGCCAGACCGTAAGCGCCTTCTCCCGCGCCAGCCGCTCCGCACACTCGCGCGCGGACTCGTCCGGCAGCGGAGTCTCGTCAACATCCGCCGGCTGCACGCTGAACGAAATGCCTGCGTTGTGCAGCAGTTCCTGGCGTCGCGGCGATGCGGAGGCGAGAACGAGCATGGGATTTCGATTTTTATTGACAGCTCTCCTACCGGCTGCCCACGATCCCCCGCACCGATTCAATCAACTTGCTCGAATCGTAGCCGATACCGTCTTTGAAGACAGTCTCGACGTTTTCAATATCCTCAATCTTCTTAGACGGATCGCCTTTGATTACGACCAGGTCCGCCTGCTTGCCGGGCGCAATCGTTCCAATGCGGTCGAGCTCTCCCAGAAACTGCGCCCCGTTCGCGGTCGCAATGTGGATCGCTTCCAGCGGCGTGAATCCCGCCTCCACCAGCAATTCCACTTCCCGCTGATCGCCAAAGCCCGCGATGACTCCTCCCATGCCCGTGGGGTCGAGTCCCGCCAGCAACAGTCCACCTGCTTTCGAGAACGCATACTCAAATTCCAGCTCCTTCTTGAACGCGGCCGGCCAGGGAGAAACTTCGCTGCCCCAGCGCTGTTTCAAATAGATGCTGTCGCTCGACCGCACCCGATTCGCCAGCAGCGCGCTGCGTGCATCCGGGGACAGCGCGTCGAGCACACGCTTTTGCAGCGTCGGCCGTCCCGCAAAGCTACCCATCTCAAACACAGGAAGCGTCGAGGTCACTGCAACGTGATGCTGCACCAGATACAAAATCGTCTCGTGCAGCGGGCCCGCATTCACATCGAGCTTCGCCATCAGAACGGGATCTTCGGATTTCTCCGGACATTGGTCCGGCTTCTTGTCGGGCAGAAACTCCGTGTCCACGAACAATCCGTGCTCCAGGTCATCAATCCCCAGATCAGCCGCCTCGCGAAAGCTGACAGAACACAGATGTCCCGTGACCTTGGCTCCGCGCTTGTGCGCCGCCTGAATCGCCGCTCCAAGCTCCGCCCGCGTGATGAACATGTAGGCTTTGAAATTATCGACGCCCTGATCGAGCCAGAAGTTAACCGTTTTCGTCGCGTCCTCGGGTCCGGTCAGTTGGTGCATCTGCAGCGCCCACGAACCCGCGCCCTCCAGATACGGCCCCGTTACGTGGATCTTCGGACCCGGCGTTTGCCCCGCGTCGATCTGTTTCTTGAGCTCAAGATCAGTGTAAGGTTCCAACGCCCCCGTCGTGCGGATCGTCGTCACGCCGCCCGCCAGATAGAGTCGCGGAAAGCTGTACGCCATCTCCCCGTAGATTCCATTCCCCATGGGATACACAATGTGATCATGCATTCCCACGAGCCCCGGAATCACGCTGTATCCACGCAGGTCCAACACCTGCGCATCTTTCGGCGCATACACTCCGGAATCATCGCCCACCGCCGTAATCTTCCCGTTGCTCACAATGACAGTTTGATCCTCTCGCGCCGCCGCACCCGTGCCATCAATCACCCGCACGTGCGTCAGAGCAACAACAGGAGCGTTAACCTTGACGAGCGCTTGCACCGCAGGTGAAAGAGTCTGCGCCGCCGCCAGCGAGCAACATCCAACCACGACCAGCGCCAAAGCACACCGCATGATTCCTCCGAAATCGTTTCTAAGGTTTGGAAGTCGTCGCCGGCTCTCCATTGGCTGACTGGCCGTCTACTACATCTCCGTGGATGGCCTTCACCCACTTCGGCGTCCCTGTGGACAGCCTTCTGACCGTCGGTCTTTCTCCGTGGGGAGCTCTCTCTGCCAAGACCTCTCTCCCGGGAGCATCTCCGCGGCCAGAGTCACCGTGGAAGAGCAGCCCTTGAAGGGGCCGCGAAAAGCGTGCGTTGATAAACTCGGGGCTTTAGCCCCTGGGGTGGCCCTGAAAAGACGTCCCTTAGAACCACGTCCCCGCCCGATACTTCCGGTACTCCTCCCCGAACTTCGCCTCCAGCACAGCCGACTCCTTCCCCGCCCGCCAAATCTGCAACGGGATGATGATCACGAACACCAAAAACCCAATCGGCCGACCAAACAGCAGGATCGCCCCCACAATCAGGCACGACCCGAAAACATAAATCGGATTGCGAATCTTCGAATAAATCCCCTGCGTCATGAGCTGCCTGGCCTGCGCCGTAACCGCAAAAGAGCTGCCCAGCTGGAAACGCGCAACGGTCCAAAGCACAAACCCCAATACGATCAGGCACAGTCCCGCGATCCGTATCGCCGTCCACTCCGCTGGAGGGTACTGCCAGAGCGAGGCACAGATACCCGCACCCACAATCAGCGTCAGCACGATGTGTTTTCCAATCATGATGTTCCGCTTTGGCAGACGAGAGTAAATCAGGCGGGACCGCGTGGCAAGACTTCCGCCAAAAAGCAAAGGGCCTCAACCCTCCAAGGCCCTTCAACCTTCGGGTGAATACGGCACCCCGCCACAACTCAGTATCGTCTCGCATCTGAGGGAGTCAATTTACTTTTGTTGGGAGCGATCCACGCATTTCGTCCCCCACCGAACCTCCGCTCCAGTGGAACCGAAGCGTGGACTCGACGGGATTCGAACCCGCATCTGCTATCGTCGCGAGCTGCCGTGTTTCTGTTACACCACGGGCCCAACCAGACTGTAATACCCGCGAGTTGCTCTGTTTGTGTTGGTCATCACAATCATCCATCGCATTGAGAAAAGCAGGTCCGAATCGGGAAAGCTCACCTGCTAGAATCGTGTATTACCGCTCTCGACATCGAGTTTCAGCCTTAATCATGGATTCCCAGCACATCCGTAACTTCGCGATCATCGCGCATATCGACCACGGCAAATCCACGCTCGCCGATCGCCTGCTGGAACTCACCGGATCGCTCACTGCGCGCGAAATGCAGGCCCAGGTGCTCGATTCCATGGACCTGGAGCGCGAGCGCGGCATCACCATTAAAGCCCACGCCGTCCGCATGATGTATACCGCACAGGACGGCGAGACCTACCAGCTCAACCTGATCGACACTCCCGGCCACGTGGACTTCTCTTACGAAGTCTCCCGCTCCCTGGCGTCGTGCGAGGGAGCGCTGCTGGTCGTCGACGCCTCCCAGGGAGTCGAAGCCCAGACGCTGGCCAACTCCTATCTCGCCATCAATCACGGCCTCGAGATTATCCCAGTCATTAACAAGATCGATCTGCAGAGCGCCGACATTCCGCGCACCAAAGAAATGATCGAAGGCGCCGTCGGCCTCGATGCCACCGACGCCGTCCTCATCAGCGCCAAACCGGCCAGGGCGTGCCCGACGTGCTCGAAGCCATCGTGAAGCGCGTCCCCCCGCCCAAGGGATCGCCCGACAACCGGCTTCAGGCGCTGGTTTTCGACTCCTGGTTCGACCCGTACCGCGGCGTCATCGTCCTGACGCGCGTGTTTCAAGGCACGCTAAAGAAGGGCGATCGCATTCGCCTCTGGTGGAACGGCACCACGTTCGACGCGGAAACTCTCGGCGTGCTCACGCCCAAGCCGGTGGAAATCGACCAGCTCGTGGCCGGCGAAGTCGGATTCATTATCGCCAACATCAAGAACGTCGCCGACACCAAGATCGGCGACACCATCACTCACGACACCAATCCCGCCATCGAGGCTCTGCCCGGCTTCGAAGAAATCAAGCCCATGGTGTTCGCCGGTCTCTACACCATCGACGCTCACGCGCACACCCAACTCCGCGAAGCCCTCGAAAAACTGCGTCTCAACGATTCCTCCTTTTTCTTCGAGCCCGAAAGTTCCGTCGCCCTCGGTTTTGGTTTCCGCTGCGGCTTCCTCGGCTTGCTCCACATGGAGATCATCCAGGAGCGTCTGGAGCGCGAATTCAATCTCGACCTCATCACCACCGCTCCAGGCGTCCGCTACAAGATCTACAAAACCGACGGCACCATGGTCGAAATCGACAACCCGTCGCGTTGGCTCGATCCCAGTGAAATCGAAAAGATCGAAGAGCCCGTCATCCTCGCCACCATCCTCACCAACGAAGAATACGTCGGCGGAATCCTGGCCCTCGTCGAAGAAAAACGCGGCAAGCAGAAAACCTTCGAGTACGTCAGCTCCTCGCGCGTCATGCTCCACTACGAATTGCCGCTGAACGAAATCGTCCTGGACTTCTACGACCGCCTCAAGTCCGTCTCCCGCGGCTACGCTTCCCTCGACTACCATCTCGCCGACTATTGGGAATCGCCCATGGTCAAGCTCGACATCCTCGTCGCCGGAGAGCCCGTCGACGCCCTCTCCATCATCGTGCACCGCGACTTCGCCTACGAACGCGGCAAAGCTCTGGTTTCCAAAATGAGGGAACTCATCCCCCGCCAGATGTTCGAGGTCCCCATCCAGGCCTCCATCGGCGCCAAGATCATCGCCCGCGAAACCGTTCACGCCATGCGCAAAAACGTCATCGCCAAGTGCTACGGCGGCGACATTTCCCGCAAGCGCAAGCTGCTGGAGAAACAGAAGGAAGGCAAAAAGCGCATGAAGCGCATCGGCCGCGTCGACATCCCCCAGGAGGCTTTCCTGGCCGTCCTGAAGGTTGGCGAAGGCAGCAACTAGTGTAGCCCGGCGCGCCCTAGCCCGCGGTTTTCGAGGGATCCCAACCGATTGTTCCCATCAGCCGTTCGCGGCGAATCGCAGCTACCCGGACTTCGAAAAACCCGCTAAAATCGGCCGAAAACGAAAGTACCAATACCCCAGAATGTGCAAATCTCAAAACAGGAATAAACCCAACTCGCCCTAGCCGCGGGTCATGTTAATGTCCGATGAATTGCATAACTGGTTACTATTCATGGCTTTAAAGGCTGGAAAACCACCCTCCCAAAACCGACCGCTCGGTCTTTGCTCGGGGGCATCAAAAAGACGGCTTTCAATTCCACAAGCTTTTCCACAGGAAGGGCCTCTCTGCCACCCCGCCGCGCAAACCCAAGGTCGTAAGGGACTTACCTAGGCACGTCTACAGCTTTCCCGGTATGAGAGAGTCATTCTTCGGAGCCGCTTCCGGCCTCGGCCAGTGACTCAAATCTGGTGCTGTTTTTCAGGAATGCCATCCTGACTTTTCCGATGGGGCCGTTTCTTTGTTTGGCAATAATGATCTCCGCCTTGCCCTGCAAATCCTGATCATCCGGCTTGTAGATTTCTTCGCGGAAAATGAACATCACGAGATCGGCATCCTGCTCGATCGATCCCGACTCGCGCAGATCGGCCAGTTGCGGACGATGATCTCCGCCCCGACTCTCGGGCGCGCGGCTCAACTGCGACAGCGCAATCACCGGCACGCTCAGTTCCTTGGCCAGCGCTTTCAACCCGCGCGAAATCGCCGAGACTTCTTGCGTACGATTCTCAAAGCGCTTGCCTCCACCCGACATCAACTGCAAATAGTCCACGATAATCAGGTCCAGCCTTCCCCCTTGCGCCTGCTTCAACCGCCGCGCCTTGGCGCGCATCTCGCTCAGAGAAATGCCCGGCGTGTCATCGATAAAAATAGGAGCGTGCGCGAGTTGCTCCATCGCGCGCACTACTTTCCTCGTATCGTCCTGCCACAGTGAACCGGTGCGCATCTTGTGCGCATCCACCCGCGCTTGCGAACACAGCAGGCGCATCAGCAACGCTTCCCGTGACATTTCCAGCGAGAACACGCCCACCACCTGCTGATCTTCGATCGCGGCATTCTCCGCGATGTTCATCACGAATGCCGTCTTGCCCATCGAAGGCCGCGCCGCAATAATCACCAGATCAGACCGCTGCAACCCGGAGGTCATTTCGTCCAGGTCGGTATAGTGCGTCGCCAGACCCGTGATGCGCTGTCCCCGCTGGAGTAGCGCGTCCACCGACCCGAACGATTCCCGGACGATTTCCTGCACTCCCATAAAGCCGCGCCCAATGCGCTTTTCCGAGAGCTGGAAGATGGCCGCCTCGGCGTCGCTGAGCACGTCTTCGGCCGCGTCCGCCTGGTCCGCTGCCCGGGCAATTGCGGTGTTCGCCGCCGAGATCAGCCCGCGCAGCAGCGCCTTGTCGCGCACAATCTTGACGTAGTGCTCGATGCTCGGCCGGTCCGGCACCCCATCCACCAGGCTCGACACGTAGGCCACGTCGCCGATCGGCTGCAGATCCTTGTGCCGGTCCAGTTCCTCGATCAGCGTGATCATATCGATCGGCCGAGACGATTCCGCCAGATCGACCATGCGCGAGTAAATTCGCCGGTGCGAGTCCAGCGAAAAGTCCTCGATCCGCAGGTGCTCGGCCGCCTGGTTGTAGGCAAAGTTGTCGAGCAGGATCGCGCCCAGAATCGAGCGTTCCGCCTCCACGTTCGCCGGAAGAGTACTGATGCTGTAATCGGTGGTCGCCAAAGATTTCTCTCTCGATAGACTCTGCGGAAGTGCAGAATGAACACTATCCGCAAACCCCTTGTGAATGCGATGCACGTCCTATGGAAAACTCAGGCCAAACCAAAAAAAGTTGGCGAGCTCACTCCCTGGTGGCGACAGCCGCCTCCTCTGTCCCGCGAAAGCCTGCCCCGAACCAAGTCGAAGGGGCGAAGGCAGCAGCGACGCCATGGCTTAGTGTAGGAGAACAAAAGACGAAGATCAAGCAGGCAAAAATGGCGGCTAAAAAAAATGCGGTCCGGGCCAGCCACCCAGACCGCATTCGTACGTGGTTTCCTGCGCCGGCGGATCGCCGCTTGACGGCGGAATGACCGCTTCGGCCCGAAGCCCTCCAAAGGACCACATTTGCCAAAGCCAGTGGCTGCCTCGTCATCTTACGATCACGAACCTGCAACCGCTGCGGTGGCCAGCGGTCCTGTCCCTGCTCCGAAGAGCAGGGTGGGGGAGGAGGCCGCAACACCCGGGCGACCAGTCGCGCTTGCGCGCGGTTTCTGGATCACCCCCCGGCGATTCACCCTCGAGAATCACCGGCTTCCGCTGGCGCTGCCGCAATCACTCGGCAAGCTCAGGAACTCTCACGTTTCGCTGAATCCACTCTCAGCCAGTTTGTCACGCCTCGCAACACAAAAAAGTTGCGCCGTTGTGCAGAAGCTGTGGACGATGAGACTTCCCTGTGGAAGACCGAGGAAAACTAAGAATGAATTTCGGCACTGGATTCTCACTACCAACACTTTCAATAACTTATACGCCGTGAAGGAATTGTTCATGAACTGAACATGTGGAGACGGCCGCCTTCGGCCATCCGGCGGAACCGAAGCCGCCGTCCGCCGCCCGAATCTTTTTCCCTAGCCGTTCAACCACACATGCACACCCAGAGCCCCAACGAACGCTGCCATCGTCCAGAAATGAATCCGTCGCAACGGCCGCCTTGCCGTCAGTCCTTCGTCTTTCAGGTTCACCCCCAGCCTAGTCTCGAACAACAGCAGAAACAACGCCCCGGTCGCCGCAAGAATTCCGCCACGGTTCGCGCGTCCCATCGCGCCTATCACAGTCCCCACATGCACCGCGGTCATCCCAAGAATCGCATACCCCACCCAGAAATGCGGCCACAGCCGCCGCACATACGGCGCAGCCTGCCCTTGCGCCAGTCCCAAGCCACGGCTTAGCTGGTTGCGCCGCAGCAGGTAAGGCAGCAGGATCACCAAAACACAGAGCACCGTCGCGACGCGTCCCGCGAGACTGGCGATGAGGTAAACCATCATCACAGGCCAACTGTCTCTAGTTCACCTGCGCGTACCCGGTCAGAATGACGATCTGCTGTGCTTGCACGCTGTGATCGGCAGCGACTTTCCCCGTGATATGCAGCACCGCACCCATGTGGATGTCTTCAGCCTTCCCCATGACGATCGCCGTGTCCTTGCCCCACCCGACCTCAGCCTGATTCGCGGTGCGGACGTAGTGCGTCTCATCCTGCTTCTGCAGCAGTTTGCCGCAGATGCGTCCTGCGGGCGCTTCCGTAACTTCGACCACAATCTTGGCGTTGTCCTGAGGCTTCAGTTGCACGAATTCGGCATGGGTTGCAACCTGAGTCTGCATCGTCATCATCGTTCCCGCACCCCGCCACACGAAGACCAGGCTCAACGCAGCCAGCGCCGCAAGCATAAGAATCCACACCGGCCGACTGCTTTTAGTGGGAACAGGGTTAGCGTTCACCGCGATCCTCATCCTCCTGCGTCCGCGCGCGGCTTACCGCAGCGGACGGGAGACAGTCTGCAACCTGTACCAAGGTAGAGAGTCAAGAGGACGGAAGCGTTCGGAAGACAGCGGGGTAAGGAAGGCAGGCTCTGTCATTCGAATCGAACCACGCCGGCGAGCGAAGCGAATCGGCGTGCGCAATCGAAGAATCCCTGGCACCCGGAACGTTCGTCGGCCTCGTGGGAATGCTCGCGATGCCCTTGAAGATCCCTACCGTTTGCACGCTCTCGTTGCCACCACCGCGCCTGGGCATCCCCCGGAATTGACGGTCTCGATGCGATCGACCATCGTCAGCAACCTCAGCCGCATGGACTTCAAGGCGCGCATCTTCTCGTCAATCTGCTCGAGCTTCACCCGCGCCAGTTGTGCGATGTCGCGAAACTCCGCCGGCCGCCGCACTCCAGCGGCAGTCAGCCGTGCGGCCGCCCGGTGCAGGTTCAGCAGCGGTCGGATCTCCTTCAGCGTGAATCCCAGTTCCTGACACTGCTTGATGAAACAGATATCGTCCAGGTCGCTCCTGCCATAGACGCGGTATCCAGAGGCCGCCCGCACCGGCTCCCGCAAAATCTGCCGCCGTTCGTAGAAACGTACCGACTGTATATTGACCCCAGCTTTGCTGGCCAGTTCGCCGATTCTCATAGCGTGATTCTCGACCCTATACCTAAGTATAGAGTCAAGACGTGTGGAGGTTCAGCTTGGAAGAAATTGGCGCACCCTCGCTTCAACCGCCCGGACCGTTGCCGCCGATCTTGCCCGGGACCACGTTACCCCGTTCCATATGCCGCATGAAGTAGTTCGCCGGCGCCTCCAACCTCTGCGTTTCTTGCAGAGGGTGGGGAGTTTCCTGCTCTCGATGCCCTGGGGACTCTGACTTATGTCAATCGCGGAACGAAGACCCTCGACCTTACCCGAACTCCCTCGCGCACTATTGCCCTGCGCCATCGCCGCACACTTGTCATCCTGAGGCGCCGTCGTTTGGCGCCGAGGGACCTAGGCACTTTGCCGGCATCGACGATGCTCCCGACAACTTCATGGATCCTTCGGTCCGCAAAAAACGCGGATCTCAGGATGACAAGAAAAAAGGCACCGCCGAAGCCGTGCCCCAGTTTCGATCTTTCTCTGTGTCTCCGTGCCTCCGTGGTGATACGGCTGGCGGACGAATGCGTCCGCCGCTAGGTGAGTGCTCTTAGTCTCGCACCCCATCCATGAACGCCCGCAACTTCCGCGAGCGCGACGGATGGCGCAGCTTGCGCAGCGCCTTGGCTTCGATCTGGCGGATGCGTTCGCGGGTGACGGCGAACGACTGCCCGACTTCTTCCAGCGTGTGCTCACTACCGTCTTCGAGGCCGAAACGCATCTTGATGACTTTTTCTTCGCGCGGGGTCAGCGTGCGCAGGACCTGTCCGGTCTGGTCCTTCAGGTTCACGTTGATCACCGCCTCGGCCGGAGAAACCACGCCGCGGTCTTCGATGAAGTCGCCGAGATGCGAATCTTCCTCTTCGCCGAGCGGCGTTTCGAGAGAGATTGGCTCCTGCGCAATCTTGAGCACCTTGCGCACTTTCGCTACCGGAATATCCATGCGCTTGGCGATTTCTTCCGACGTAGGCTCGCGTCCCAGCTCCTGTACCAGTTGCCGCGAAGTGCGGATCAGCTTGTTGATGGTTTCGATCATGTGCACCGGAATACGAATGGTGCGGGCCTGATCGGCGATGGCGCGAGTGATGGCCTGCCGAATCCACCAGGTCGCATAGGTCGAAAATTTGTAGCCGCGCCGCCATTCGAACTTGTCCACGGCCTTCATCAGGCCGATGTTGCCTTCCTGAATCAGGTCGAGGAACTGCAGTCCACGGTTGGTGTATTTTTTCGCAATCGAAACCACCAGGCGCAGGTTAGCTTCAATCAGTTCGCGCTTGGCCTGCTCCGCGTCCATGTCGCCCGAGATAATCTCGCGCTGGGTGCGCTTGAGCTCCTGAAACGACACTCCGGCTTCAATCTCCAGCTTCTCCAGTTCGGCGTGAATGGCGCGCGACTGCCGCTTGTATTCTTTGCGCTGTTCTTCGCTGCGGGTGGCGTCGGCCTTCTTCTCCAGATTGTTCGACTGGCGGTCGAGCAGACGCATGGTGTCGACCGTCTTGTTTACC
>JBARBI010000014.1:0-82412 GCA_049792875.1 Candidatus Sulfotelmatobacter sp. | reverse complement strand
TTCCTTCCGCAATCCGGTGACGGCATGGCTCATGGCATCGGTCACAGTAACCGGCACGGTCACCAGGTTCACGTCGACCCGCAGAGCACCCTTGCGGCCTTCTCGCAAAGTGGGGATGGAAACGTGCACGGTATCGACCTCGGAGGAAGTCTGGTCCGTTGTATTTCTTGGGCCCGCCGGCGGCGAGCCTGGAGATTGGGAAAGCGAGGGTGGCGCAAGAACGGTCAGCGCCAGAAGAAACGTCAGCGAGAACCCGACTACATTGGGACAGAGGCGGTGTGAACAAAGGCCAGACAGACCCATGGACCCCCCAGGTTCGTGGCAAGAGGATAGCACAGCTCAGACCGCCCGAGTAGCGTGGATTTCCGGTTCCAAGGGCGTCATCCGGAGGGCTGCGCCTTGAGCTGCGCCCTGAGAAACCGCACCAGGGGCGAGGCCCGTGGGTGAGGTCCCCGCGCCGGAGATATGGGAGTCACTGCAGGGGACGGTCGGGTGGCGCGCCCTGCCTCCGGCCACTCGGAGGTTCCTCCGACCTGTCGGAACCACCTGGCAAGAAGCATCGCCCTCACAAGTTTAAGCGCTCACCGTAACCCAGTTGGCTGCAGCGACTTAACAAAACATCGGCTTAGCGGCTTCGATTGGCCCCACGAATGCCCCTGCTTCACACGTGCAAAACGGTGAGTTGCGGGCCAGCCTTAACAGGGTATGAGGTCGAACATTGAATATCCGAAACACGAATGGAGATCGATCATGAAAACAAGACTCGTGTTGTGCGTAATCCTGGTGTGCATCGCATCCGCGATTGCGCATGGTCAACAGGTTTCAGTCAACTACAACCACAGCCAAAGCTTTACGCAATATCACACCTACGCCTGGGGCTCCAACAACGCCAACCAGATCCAGAATTCGATACTAGCGCAGGTGGCGATGCAGGACATCGACTCGGCATTACAGGGCAAGGGACTGCAGAAGGTGGCGGAAAGCGCGAATCCCGACCTGATCGTCACTGCCAATGGCGGGATGAAAGAGCAGACCTCCTATAGTGCGTGGGGGATGCGGGGCATTGGCGGCGGAATGGGCGGCATTACTCCGGAACAAAATGTGATCGGGACGATGATCGTGGACTTGTACGAGGCGAAGACTCAAAGTCTGGTCTGGCGTGGGATGGCTCAAAACAGCCTGAATAACAATGGTAACAAGAACCAGCAGATGGTCCAGAAAGCCGTCACAAAAATGTTTAACCAATGGCCCAAGACGTAGGGTGCACGGCGGCACGCTGACCCATCGTGTCGTTGCCCATACATCTGTATCTAGCCACGGCGACGCACATCTGTGCCTGTCGAACACGAAACCGGAGAAACCATCATGAAACGTTCTTACCTGTTCGCGCTGGTGCTGACCATGCTCTACGTAAATGTCGCCGCCGCTCAGCACCAGGTCTTGGACGCCGTCGCTAACAAGGTCGTGGCGAAGTATCAGTCGTCCACTTGCCAGCAATTGATGCAGCAGAAAGCGCAGAAGGCGCCTCCGTCTGCAGGGGAGCAGAAAGCCATGGAGATGCTGCGCACCGATCCACAGATGCGCCATGAGTTCGTCACCATTGTTGCCGATCCGGTCGTGGACAAACTGATCCAATGCGGCATGATCCCGTGATGGTCACGGGCGGGGACCCGATCTAGTTGTCCGACTGACAACACCGTTACCAGGCATCGATCTGGAGCGGGTTGATCTTGTATGAGGCGAAGGCGCATTCATGAGAGCTTCAAAGGAGACTGAAGATATTCGGCGTTTTCCTGGTTTCAGGATTTTTCTGGGCGGTCTCGCCTTGTGGGGCGCCGCTTTACCTGGTGTGGCGCAACAAACCTCTGGGACGCCTGGATCGCCCAGTAGCACGATTACCATCGATGGGAAGCAAATTCCGCCGCCACCTCAACAATTCGGCGGAGTGATCAAGGAGAGCGCTGCGGACTCCAAGCCTTGGTGGCCGCCGCGGGTGGTCCCGCCCAAGGGCGCGCCCAACATCCTGCTCATCATGACCGATGATCAAGGCTACGGCGTGTCCGGCACCTTTGGCGGGGTCATCCCTACACCCGCCTTGGATCGGGTCGCCAAAGCTGGACTGCGCTATACCCAGTTTCATTCCACTGCGCTTTGCTCCCCGACGCGGGCCGCGCTGATCACCGGGCGCAACCATCACTCGGTTGGGTTCGGGGTCATTGGCGAATTGTCGACCGGCTACCCGGGCTATGACTCCATCATCGGTCCGCAGAGCGCCACCGTCGGCGAGATTCTCAAAGAGAACGGCTACGCTACGTCGTGGTTCGGCAAGAACCACAACACACCGGGTTTCCAGTACAGCAGCACGGCGGGTCCGTTCGAACAATGGCCTTCGGGGATGGGATTCCAGTATTTCTACGGGTTTATGGGTGGCGAAACCGATCAATGGGAGCCGTACTTATTTCGCGATCATACGCAGGTCTTCCCATGGGTCGGAAAGACCGACTACAACCTCATTACCGATATGGCGGACGATGCCATCCAGTACATGCGCGATCTGAACGCGGCCGCTCCCGAAAAGCCGTTTTTCCTTTATTACGTCCCCGGCGGCAGCCACTCGCCGCACCAGCCGAAAAAAGAATGGATCGAGAAGTTCAAAGGCAAGTTTGACATGGGCTGGGAAAAGATGCGGGAGGAGATCTTCGCCAACCAGAAGCGGCTCGGCGTCATTCCTGCCAATGCGCAACTCACCCCCTGGCCGGATGACCTGCCGAAGTGGGATTCGCTTTCGGCCGTGGAAAAAAAGCTCGCCGCGCGTCAAGCAGAGGTATATGCCGGTTACACCGCCTACACCGACTATGAGATTGGCCGGGTCATCCAGAGCGTCGAGGACATGGGCAAGCTCGACAATACGCTGATCATTTATATCGTCGGCGACAACGGTACCAGCCCGGAAGGCACACTCACCGGCACTTACAACCAGTTGACGGCTTACAACGGCATTATGAAAGCTCCGGAGCCCCTGCAGTTGTTGCACTACGACGACTGGGGCTCGGAGAACACCTACCCGCATATGGCCGTGCCATGGGCGTGGGCATTCGATACGCCTTTCAAGTGGACCAAGCAGGTGGCATCCCATTTTGGAGGGACCCGGCAAGGTCTAGCCATTTCGTGGCCCGGCCACATCAAGGACTTTGGCGGCATTCGCACTCAGTTCCACCACATTATTGATATTGTTCCGACGATCCTCGAAGCCACGGGCGTCCAGGCACCCGATACGGTCAATGGGATCAAGCAGAAGCCGATCGAAGGCGTCAGCATGGTCTACACCTTCGACCAGGCAAATGCCAATGTGCCGTCGAAGCGCGACACACAGTATTTCGAGATGGTTGGGAACCGCGCCATCTACCATGACGGTTGGATTGCGGCGACGACGCCTCCATCCCCGCCCTGGCTCATGGGAACGGGCAAGATGCCCAATATCGTCAACGGCTACCAGTGGGAGCTTTATCACATTGCCGAAGACTATTCGGAAAACAACGACCTCGCGGCGGGCAATCCCGACAAGTTGAAGGAGTTGCAGGCTCTGTTCCTGACGGAGGCAGCGAAATACCAGGTCTTTCCGTTGGATAATTCGGGGTTCGTGCGCCTGCTGGCGCCGAAACCGAGCGCCGTGGCCGGGAGGACGGATTTCACCTACACGGGCGAGAATGCCGGCATTCCTGTCGGAAATGCTCCCAGCATTTTAGACAGGGACTACACCATCACTGCCAACATCACCGTGCCGGACGGTGGGGCGGACGGCGTGATTGCGACCATGGGTGGGCGCTTTGGCGGCTACGCTCTGATCCTGACTCACAGTTTTAATTGGTGGCTCAAATCGGGTTTGTTTAAAGGCATTGGCTGGGGACTGCTGGTCCTGGGGGTCTTTCTAGTCTGGTGGGGCAGAAACGGAAAATGGAGAGCACGGTTTGGCTACGTCCTGTTACTGCTCGCCGCGTTCGGACTCATTGCCGTGTTTGCCACCGACCTGTTTGGAATCGGCAGAGGCAGACCGGTTTTTGTTTACAACTTCCTCGACCTGGAGCGTTTCCGCTGGGAGGCAATATCGTCGCTCGGGGGAGGCAAACACACGATCGTATTCGACTTCAAGTACGACGGGCCCGGGCCCGCGAAGGGCGGTACCGGAGTGCTGTCAGTGGATGGCAAAGAGGTTGCCCGCAAGACGATCGCTCACACGATTCCGTTGCTCATGTCCATAGACGAGACATTCGATATCGGGATCGATACGCGCACCCCGGTAGATTTCAGCTATGACGTCCCTTTCAAGTTCACGGGAACCATTGACAAGTTGAACTACAAGCTTGGGCCGGAGCAGTTGACTGCGGAAGACAAACAGAAGGCGGCGGAAATACTCGCCAGGGCCCGCGACTAAGATGTCGCCCATTCAGCCTGCGGACAACGGCACCGTGGAACCGGCTAAGAGTAATGCGGGAGTCATAGCACGGGCGGCAAGCACGAAGGAGATCGTGTTGGAAAGGATGATCGGAGCAGTCCAGAAGTTCACGGTGATGGCTCTCGCTGGAATGCTGGTCGTGGTCATGTTGCTCTCCACGATCCACTTGGGGGTGCTGATCGCGGAAGAAATCCGGAAGCCGCCGCGGGGGCTGATTCCAGTGGAGGGGTTGCTCGAGATTTTTGGTTACTTCCTGCTGGTACTGATCGGTGTCGAGTTGCTGGAGACACTGAAGGCGTACGTGAGGAAGGACGTGATTCATGTCCGTGTTGTGCTGGAAGTTGCGCTCATCGCAATGGCGCGGAAGGTCATTATTGAAGAGCCGAACACCGTATCGAGTCTGACGTTATTGGGGATCGCGGCTCTCATTCTAGCGTTGGCTATTGCGTTTTATTTCGAGCGACAGGCGAAAAGAGAACCAGGTCACGGGTAATTCAGACCTAGACATATGAAACAGTTCGTTCTCGATCGGATCTTGAGGCTGGAGAAATAGGGTGACCACAAGAACGTTGGCGACGATGGCTGCGGCGCTGGAGGTAACAGCCGGTTGTACCCTCATTGCCAATCCTAGTTTTGTCGATCCTTTGCTGATAGGGGGCGGTCTTTCCAGTGATGGCAGCGCGGTGGGCCGGGTGGGTGGATTCGGGCTGCTGTCTCTAGGGCTGGCGTGCTGGCCCAGCACGGATGTCGTATCCGCGCAGGCCATCTTTGGCCTGTTTACCTACAATCTGCTCTCTGCTCTTTACGTCGGCTATCTCAGCGTTGTCGGAGGTTTCGAAGGCTACCTGCTGTGGCCGGCGTGTGCGCTTCATGGCTTTTTGGCGCTCTTGCTAGGGCGTCCAGCGTATGAGGCAGGTCGACGGGAATGGCATGGCCTCCATTTCCCAAAGATCACAGTGCAAATAGCCAGCGAGATCGTATCAACCCCGAACGAGAAGGCCGAATTAAGCTCGAAGAAAACTCAAGCCCACTGGCACTAGGGCTGGAACACCAACAAGCGTTCATAAAGGAGATCACGCGATGAGCCAGAGCCAGAATCACTTCACCCTCAGCTTTCCCTTGAAGTCCCCCGCGGACGCAAAGGCAGTCGCGGAGCAACTCCCACCTCTGATGCCGGGGCTGTTCAAGGCGACGGATGCCATCGGCACGGTTCATTACTCTCGATTTACGGTGCTCAGCGAAAAGACACTCCTGTTTCTGGGCGATTTCGACGGAGAATTCGGCAGCTTGATGGGCGAATTCGCCAAGCGCGCAGGACCAGTATTCGATGCAATCTTCCAGCACGTGACCAATCCACCGCCCACTCCGGTCGCCGATCATGCCGACGCATTCGTCGAATGGACCGCGGAGCATATTCTTAAGGCGATTAATCTCTACACCGCCTACCCAGGTGTAACCGCCCAGGAAATTAAGGTCCTGGCATCTGCCGCGGACATTGTAGGGGCGGGTGAACTACATCCCTTCCTGGTGATCTTGCCCATGAAGTCAAAACTCGCCTTCATCGAAGTAGAGCTGATCCTGCGCGCGAGGGGACAAGGGACCACCAAAGACCTGGACAAAGTCGGCACCCCTCATTTCGCACAGTTCGTGCCGCTCGAAGACAACCAGGTTGGATTCTTCACCGTGTACGACGGCTCCTTTGACAAGTACATCGCTGATTTCACCAAGAATATCGGGCAGGTGTTCGACCTTCTGTTCAAGTTCACCAAGGGCGCGCCACCCTCGCCGTGCAGGAAGTATCTCCAGGAGTTCATTGACTTCGCGGCGGGAGCGAATCGCACGCCGATCGGGTTCTACCAGGCGTATCCGGGTTTGGGTGTCCAGGACATCCACGCCCTGATCGCGGATAACAAGTCGAAATCCGGCTCGTCGGCCGCTTGAATTCAGCCGCCACGATGGAGGCAATTCGATGATTGGTGCTTTCTTCCCTAACGCGGTAGTACAAGCCATGACGCTGCTGGACGAGTGCGCCGACGACGTAGAGGCGGCTCAGAGGTTTGTCCGAACGCGTTTGTCCGGGAAAAATCCGGAGGAGGTTGTTTGGTGGGGAGAAGTCTTGGAAGCGCTGAGAGTGAATCAGAGAAATCAGGCATGAACAACCGCTAATCACGCGTTGTTTGACCCACGGGGGCACGACAGCCAGTGACGGTTATCCGGACCTACGAGGGGCCGGTCAGGAGCGAGATTCGGGGAGGAAGGAGACGCGCAATGAGCCAGGACAACAAAGTACTCACGCGACCGGAAAAACCGAGCTTCCTCCACCGCCTGTTCGGAGGAAATGCGCATGAAAGCCAGGGTTCGGATGTTCATTCGGGGCGAACGGCAAGTTCCACGCTCGACCTTGGCGATATTCAGGGGTTCATCCTTCGTGGTTACAGGATGCCGATGGTGCGGCATTTCTTGCTGACGGTGGGCGTTCCCGCCGAAGCGCGCAAAGTTCTCGGAAGGCTGGTCAGCGGAGATGAGTCAGACGTGCCACAGATCACGACGGCGGAAGACTGGCATGTGGGGTTCGCGCCGGGACCTGGGGACAATCCTGCCGATGCCCCACGCCACAAGCCCGACTACTGCCTGAACGTGGGCATTACCTGGCCCGGACTACTGGCGTTGGAAGTCAAAGATCGTGTCCCGACGACTTCGTTCAAGTCGTTTGGGGCGTTCGTTGCGGGCGCCGCCGCGCGGGCGGAATTGGTAGGCGATACCGGATCAAGCGCGCCGCAGAACTGGATCGGAGGCTTTGGCAAGGGAAGCGACCACGTTATGGTTACGCTGCATGCTATCAGCCCAGAAGCGATGACGACTTATAGCGACCAACTGTCGGCACTGTTCGCCCAGGGGAATGCATTTCGGGAAATCTGGCGGATCGACGGGATGGCGCTGATGGACATCGTCGATGGCAAGCCCGTCCCTACCTTCCGCGTGCACTTCGGCTACACCGACGGCATCAGCATGACCACCATTCGCGACGGCCCGGAACGATATACGCCGGATCACCAGCAGCCCTGCGAGCCCTGGCTGTTCGTCTTGCGGGACGAAGCCGAGAACTATTTTGTGCCGGAGCCTCGGGAACTTGGCCTGAACGGCAGCTTTGCCGTCTTCAAAATGATCGAGACTGACGTGGTTGGATTTGAGAATTACCTGCAATCGAACAAGGACAAAATTGATCCTGAACTGCTTGCCGCCAAGATGTGCGGACGGTGGCGCAACGGCGTTCCGCTGGCCCTGTCACCGGAAACGGATAGCCCTCCCGGTGGGATTCCACCGGAGCAGTTGAACAATTTCGAATATGTGAACGCCGACGGGTCGGGCGATCCAAAGGGACTGCGATGTCCCGTCGGCGCTCATATGCGCCGCATCAATCCACGAGGCCAGCCGGTGACGGGGCAGGGGGAACCCGGCGGCAGCAACAATACTCACCGGTTGATTCGCCGTGGGATGCCATATGGGCCGAGGTACGATCCGAAGCAGCCCCACGACGGCGTCGAGCGTGGGCTTCTCGGCTATTTCATCAACTCAAGCATCGAAAACCAATATGAATTTGTGCTGGGGCATTGGGTAAACGACAGCGAGTTCGCGGGCGCCGTCCGACTGAACCCGAAATCGAAGGATCCGATGATCGGCACGCAGAATCCGGTGGAAAGCATTTTTGTGATTCCCCAGGGGAATGGTGCGCCGCCGATCAAGATCTCAGGGTTCTCAACCTTCATCACGACGAAAGCAGCCGCCTACTGTTTTCTGCCCAGCGTCACCGCCATCAAATTCATCGCCAACTTGGACTCGGTGCCTGGCGGCGCCAGTTAGGGGACTTTCCATGCTGTTTCTGACGAGATACTTCGGCGTGACTGCGAACGACAGCGAGCGGATCCTCGGTGCAGAACAGGCCTGCCACGAAGAGATTGTCGAAAAAGTGCTCCGCCTGCAGGCGAATGCTGCGGCCAAAGAGCACAGCCCCCTCAGCCGCGGAACCCACAAGAAGGGTGTGAGCGTCCGAGCTCAATTCGAAGTACTTGACGTCACAGTCGGACGCGCTGGTTTGCTGGCGGACCGACTGGCGCAGGGGATGTTCGCAACGCCTGGCGTATATCCCGCTATTGCGCGATTTGCGAATTCGGATCCGAATTCACACTCGGATTTCAAGGCCGACGTCCGCGCGATGTCGTTTTCGGTCGACCTCACTCGGAATGGTACGGCTGGTCCCCCCGCGAAAGTTGACCGGCAGGACTTCTCGCTACAAAACGCCACCACCCTGCCCATCAATGACGCTCCTGCGTTTCTCGCGACGATGAAAGTACTCACGGCTTCGAATCCAGGACGCGGCCTGTGGTCTCTGCCGTTCAAGGACAAGTTGAGAGTGGTGAGGACCCTCACCTTGGCGCAGTTGCAATCCCACCAGACGGTCAAACCGTATCAGCAGCTTCGTTATTGGAGCACCGTGCCGTTTCGTCACGGACCGATCGATATCGTGAAGCAGTCCGTAACCCCGTCTCCGGATAATCCGTCGCATCCTTTGCAAAGGAGTAACCCAAACGGCCTGCAGGACGAGTTGATCCGGCACGTCAATGAAGACAGCAGAATGAGCAGCTTCGACTTTGGAGTCCAGTTTCTTGATCCCGACAGAATGACGTATTGGGAGAAGCGTCGGGACGCCAACTTCTGGATTGAGAACGCGAGTGTCGAGTGGAACGAAGTGGAAGCCCCTTTCCATGCGGTGGCGCGGCTCACGCTCCTGCCGAAATCGGTGCTTCAACCGGAGGCTGCCGATGCGACCTATATCGATGTCACGGGGCACTCGAGTCCGGACAGTACGCCACTTGGGAGCATGAATCGCGCCCGCTGGGCCGGTGAAGTTGCCAGCAGAAAAGCGCGCCTGCACGCCACTGACAGCCGGGAACACGATCCGGAATCGGAAGAACCATATGGAGGCGCCGCGCAAGGAGGCGAAGGCACTCAAGAAAGTGCTCGCCGAACCGGAAACCTTCGAGCAGCTGGCTAGTTGAGCACATCGACCGATCCAGTCGCTCGCTCATTCCGAGTTGGCAGGCCGCTCAACCGTGCCGGACCTTAACCCAAGAAATTCAAAAAGAGAGGAAACAATCATGGCTACAAAGCAACCGATGGTTCTGCCGGGGAAACCTTATCACAGTGTGGCTTGCTGAACCAAAGAAGAATTCCGTACCCAAGGAAAAGGTGCCGGACGAACCTAGAAACATACTGGCAGAACTACGAGTGTCAATCCCGCCCATGGAGGGGTACTTTTTAAGGGTCTGGACTCAGACTCGAGGACGGTGACATGACGAAACGACTTAAGGTCGCGCGAGCGAGACAGTGTTTCGCTGGAACCATGGCGGTCATCGGCAACCGCTGGATGATCATTTGCACATTAGCGCTTGCCAGCGCTGTGGCGCTGATCGCGCAGAATGCCGACTTGCAGCAAAAGCTAGCCGACGTGAAGCAGTCCGTAGCGGCCAACAAGCAAAGACTGCAGCAGTATCAATGGACAGAAACAACGCAGCTCACGCTAAAGGGAGATGCGAAGCCTCCATCTCAAAACATGTGCCAGTACGGGCCCGACGGGCAAGTTCAAAAGACTCCGATCAGTCCGCCACCGCCACCTCCAAGTGGTGGCAGGCTGAAGCAAAAAGTCATTGCCAACAAGAAAGCAGAGATGCAGGACTACATGGGAGACGTGAAGAGTCTCCTCGCGCTCTACGTCCCGCCCGACCCTCAGAAAATGCAGCAAGCGTATGCGGCCGGCAAGGTTTCATTGAATCCTGCCGGGGGCATGCTGAATTTGATCTTTAAGGACTATGCACAGCCTGGCGATCAGATGACCCTCACGTTCGACCCAGCCGCAAAGAAGGTCGTCTCGCTGAGCGTCAACACTTATATGGGGCAATCGAAAGATGCGGTGACGTTGCAGGTTCAGATGGGCAGCCTCCCGGACGGCACAAACTATGTGCAGCAGACCGTTTTGACAGCAACCGCCAAGCAACTTGTCGTGACCACGACCAATTCCAATTACCACGTCGGCGGGTAGCGAACGCGGTGCAATTTGGATAAGAGTCTGGACGCATGCCTGGGGCGAGCGAATCTACATGGGCCGAAAGAAGCAAATTAAAGCGGAAAGCGAAACTACCCATTCGACCATCTGTCGATGGCTGTGGATCTTGATCGCGTTGCCGGTTATTTCCGCTTCCGTAGCGGTCGTCGTTCTCCGCCCATGGCCTCTCTCGCCTCCCGGTACAGCGGAGGCGGGCCCGCCAATAACGGATGCCGCCGAGGCCGCGGCTTTCGGTCCCACCATCCCCAACGCGACTCCCGGTCCTGGGCCGTCGCCGCGGGGGATGGTGTGGATTTCAGGCGGCGAATTTGCCATGGGCGCGATGGATCCGCCGTCCGCTGATCAAGTCGGGATGTCCGTAGCGGCCGATGCGCGTCCGATCCACCGCGTTTACGTGGACGGATTCTGGATGGATGAAACGGATGTCACAAACGACGAGTTTGCCCGCTTCGTCAAAGCGACAGGGTACGTGACCATCGCGGAGCGCAAGCCGCGACCGGAGGACTTCCCGGGTGCTCCGCCCGAGAATCTGGTCGCGGGGGCGGTTGTCTTTTCACCGCCCGATCATGACGTACAACTGAATGACCAATACCAGTGGTGGGCCTATGTAGGAGGGGCGGATTGGCGTCATCCCGAGGGTCCCACGAGCAACCTCAAGGGACGTGAGAAATATCCGGTCGTCCAGGTAGCCTACCCGGACGCTCTAGCCTACGCCAAGTGGGCCGGCAAGCGCTTACCCACAGAGGCGGAGTGGGAATTCGCAGCGCGTGGAGGTCTGGCCGGAAAACGCTACCCATGGGGCGACGAATTCCAGCCCAACGGAAGGTGGATGGCCAACACCCATCAGGGACATTTCCCGAACACCGATACCGGAGACGACGGCTACGCGGGGATCGCTCCAGTCGCCCAGTTTCCCCCAAATGGATACGGCTTGTATGACATGGCAGGCAACGTCTGGCAGTGGACCAGCGACTGGTATCGCCCCGACTACTACCAGCAGTTGGCGGCGGCGGGTGGCGTGACTCGTAATCCGCAGGGGCCGCAGACATCCTACGATCCTGATGAGCCAACCGAGAAAAAGAGAGTTCATCGCGGCGGATCATTTCTGTGCACCGACCAGTATTGCTCCCGCTATGTAGTCGGGACACGAGGCAAAGGCGAGGTCAGCACTGGGACGAATCATCTTAGCTTTCGCTGTGTAAAGCCAGGGACCAGGATCGGCGCGAACATCATCCAGAAGAACTCGACGCGGCGGGACAGAGGAGCACGCGCGGCTACATGAAGCGGACTGTTTTGGCAATCTTGCTCTTGAGAATGTGGTTGCCGGGAGCGGTTTCTGCGCAAGGCGGAATCGTTCCGGGGAGCGCGGATGTCTCGCTGCCGGGATGCGATCAAATGGTGTCCTCTCTTTCGCCAAGCTTTGACCGATCATTCCCCTTTCCCGATGCCGCGGAGGCAACGACGTTGCCCGTGCTCTCCGCCGAACTGGCCATGGCGCGATTTCAGCGGCGGTCGGCGATCCAGTCGTGGGAGTTGGCGTCCTATTCGGCGACCTCCCTCATCCAGGCGGACCTTCCTGACACGGCGCAGCACGGCGAGTACGAAGTGCAGAGGACGTTCACGGCGCCCCACACCTTACTATTCAAACCGATCCGCTTTGCGGGCGACAGGTTCGTGAAGGTGAACATTATCACCCGCCTGCTCCAGTCCGAGGTGGATCACGCGGAGAAGAATGACTTCGGGCAAACAGCGATCAACCCTACTAACTACAAAATCTCCTACAAAGGGAGAATCGACTCGGATGGCCGACTCGTCCACGTCTTCCAGATCAAACCGTACAAGAAGCATCCCGGCCTGTTTAAGGGACGGATCTACCTGGAGGCGCATACCGGCAGTCTGACCAGGGCGGAAGGCAGGATCGTGAAGTCGCCCACAGTCTTCCTCAAACATATTGAATTCGAGCAGGAATACGCGGATTTTGGCTTGTTTACATTGCCCGTGCACATCCACACGGTGGCCCGCGCCTTCCTCGTGGGGCGCATGATCATTGACATAAGACACGCCAACTACCAGCCCGTGCCGTTCGAAATAGGGGCTGCGTTGCTTAAATCACCAGAACCGTCTCGCTGAGCACCAAAGGGAAGGTCACGACCATAGCTGCGGTTGTTCTGGGTCCGTTGACCGATGTGCTGTTTCTTGGACTGTAACGAACCTGCCGATCACTCGTTCGAGGTTCCAGAAATTCGACACCCTGCGTCGTCGGTTCGATGCCGGTTGACTCCCCGCATCTTTCAGGCTCCTGCGTTCTGGCGCCGGCTTGGTCTGCCAGCCTCGTCAGCAGAATTCGTTGGTTGACGTGGTATTCTTATTCGTGAACCTCCTCAAGCTTGATCTTCGCCGTTACGTCTGTGAACGGCTAGCGCCTTCCGGACTCTAGTCCGGTGAGATTCCTCGCATTCTGAGCCGTTTGTTTGCACGGCTCGACTTACCTGAAACTGTGGGCTTTCTGAGAATGCGGACGGCGTTCGCGTCCATTGCGAGTCATGCGATACGTCTCGGAATCCTGCGAACCGAATTCTTGCGAAAGGGATTCCTATGAAACTTCTAGTGATTGGTTCCGGCATGATGGGTTCGGCGGCAGCCTTTGATATGGCGCGCACATCTCAGGTGGACTCGGTGACGCTGGCCGACAGTGACTCCCAGCGCGTGCGCGAGGTAGCGGCTGGGGTCAATCGAATCACCGGCGGACGGAAAGTTCGAGCTGTGGTGCTCGAGGCGAGTAACGAGAAAGCGGCGGCGAAACTGATGCGCGGACACGATGCGGCGCTCTCGGCTGTGCCCTACTTTCTGAACCTTGGACTGGCCCGCGCTGCGGTCGAAGCGCGCTGCCACTTTGCTGATCTGGGAGGCAACAATACGGTGGTGCGGCAGGAGTTGGCGCTGTCGAAGAAGGCGGAGAGCCGAGGTGTGGCCGTGGCGCCCGATTGCGGGCTTTCTCCTGGGATGGCATCCATTCTGGGCGGCGAACTGGTCCGGCGGTTGGGAGGGGGCGCCGATGCTCTGCGGTTGTATGTCGGTGGATTGCCGGAGCGGCCCACGCCGCCCTTTCATTATCAGCTCGTATTTTCCGTCGAGGGACTGATCAACGAGTATGTGGAACCGGCGCGCATTCTACGCAAGGGGAAATTGACTACCATTGATCCTCTGACCGAGCCTGAAGAATTCCACATTGCGGGATTTTCGCCGCTGGTTGCCTTCCACACCTCGGGTGGCACCTCGACGTTGCCCGAGACCTTCGAAGGGCGGGTGGGCGAGTGTTTTGAAAAAACGCTGCGCTATCCAGGGCATTATGACCTGCTGTGCGAACTCAAGGAGCTGGGCCTGTTCTCGAGCGAGAAGATGAAATTCGGAAAAGCGGAGATTGCGCCCCGGGCCATGATGTCGCAAATCTTCGCGGGCAAGTTTGCCTCCAAGGGACCCGACGTTTGCCTCATGCGCCTGGAGGCGCACGAGTCGGTGAATCGGGCGGGCGTTCGCGGATTGCTGGGCGGGCGGCTCAAGGGACGCGTGGCTTCGTTCACGATGGTGGATCACTACGATCCCAAGACTGACATGAGCGCGATGATGCGGACGACGGCGTTCCCCGCGTCGATCGTAGTGCAGATGCTCGCGTCGGGTGCGATCAGCAAGCGCGGCGGGGTCTTGCAGGAGCGCGATGTGCCGGCCGATCTGTTCCTTGCTGAAGTGGAAAAGCGCGGAATCAAGATCGACTATGCCATCGAATGACCCGTCCGTATTACGCGAGTCAACCTAAGTAAGATAAATACCGCACACCATTCAGCTGTGCGGCAGGAGGGGGACGCGATCGAGAGGGTGAAACCGAGCAAAATCGAATCTTATCTCGTGGCGAGTTTCCGACGAATCACACCCGCCAGACCGATCAGGCTGATGCCGAGCGGGGTCATGCTCCCTGGTTCCAGGTGGAGGGGCCGCGGAAGCTTGGCAGCGGTCGGCACTCTGCTTGCAATCCCAGGACATCTCTCGTCCTTGCGCTGCGCATTGTCTGCCTCTCCGGAACATATTTTGTGCAAAGGACTGCACTGTCTGTTAGCATGTTGGACAATCAGAGCTCATATCCCCAGCATTTTGTGGGGGTTGAGCGCCCGGTGATGGCACTTGACCTGCACTGTGGGAGGGCAGGGAAGTGTCGTTCGGTCCCAAGCTCAAGAGACCGGTCGCAGAAGGTAGGTAGAAGTTGTCGAATGAACCGGAAAGAGTTGAATGGGTGATCCGGCGTCGCCGGACCAGCCGTCATAGCCGGAATCGCCGGATTCGGCGTGTTCTGCTGCTCGCTTTCGGTGCGGGGATCGCGATCGGGTTCACCGTCGTTGCGCTTCAGCTTCCATCTCTGTTTCACTCGTCCCGGTCGGTCGGGCCAGACCCGCAGGCGGTCGAGGCCAGCCGAACTCTCCTATTGCTGACCCAACAAGAATCCTTGCGCCAGATGGGGGACCGGCCGGTCTATCCATATTCCGTTGTGCCGGGCGGAGTGCGAGACGCGCGTGAGTTGAAGTGGGTCGCAGATCATGATCCGGTCGTCAGGGCCCACTACGCAGGATTCGACTATGATCACGCTCGGGTTGTGCGACTGGTGCTGGCGCAAACCGTTTACGTTTCTTACCGGATCGGCAACAAAGTCTACTGGACCCGGCACCGAGTCAAGCTCAAAAAGGGCGAGACTGTGATCACCGATGGCAAGATCACGGCCCGGACGAAGTGCGGAAATCAAGTGGAAGAAGTCCCGCAGCAGGCGACTTCGTCGTCGGAGCCGCCAGCCGCAAAATTTGAAGAGCCTGTTCATCCCGCGACGGGTACGGCAATGGCGACCCCTCCGGTCCCCTTCCAGTCTGCCTTGCTGAATCGTCCCGAAGTGCCGGGGCTGGGACCGGCTCCGCCCTTGAGCCTATATGATCCCTTCGGAAACGGAACCTGGGTTCCCATTTCTCCACCGCCGCTGCCCGGTGTTTGCGGGGTCGGAAAGAAACCGACCGCCACTGGGGGAGCAGGCGTTACGAGCACCACCACAAATGCTACCGGCAAGAAGGGGAAAGGAAATCCCTGCGCCCCTGGTGGAGGCGGGGAAGTTCCCGAGCCCAGCACATGGCTGCTGCTCGGAACAGGCTTGGCCGCGATGTACTGGAAGACCCGCCAAAGATTCGCTCGCACTTAGCCCTTCAAAGTTTGCTGTACGGCTGTTACCCTGCCTCGAGTCTTGCGCTCGCTCATCCTTCTTCGATAGCCTTCTGGCTTTGCTCCCTACAGGAGTGTCCTGATGAGTTCTGAGTGCCTGCGTTGCTGGTGCCGGTGGAGTGTGCCAGTCTTACTGCTCTTGGGTCTCGTGCCGATTCTCGATGCTCAGGCCATCCGGTTGCACGTTGATCTAACGGACGCACCGCGAAACATCTACCACGCGCATTTGCAAATCCCCGCCCATGCCGGTGAAATGTCGCTGGTTTTTCCCAAATGGATTCCCGGGAATCATCGCCCCAGCGGACCGATCGGTGCGCTGACCGGAATTCACATGGAGGCCGGGAGCCGCGCACTGGCCTGGCAACGGGATGCGGTCGAGATGTATGAGTTTCACGTCAGCGTTCCCTCAGGTGTGGACACACTGGATGTATCGCTGGACGCGATTACAACCCAGGATAGCGCGGGCGCAAACGGCCCCGCGGCCTCCAGCAATCTTCTCGACTTGAACTGGAACGCGGTTGTTCTGTACCCGAAGGGCGCACATTCCGACGATGTGACTTTCCTGCCTTCAGTCACACTGCCTGCCGGGTGGAAGTTCGGCACGGCATTGCCGGTGGCGCACGGCAACGGAAACGATGTTGAGTTTGCGCCAGTCTCGCTCACCACACTGGTCGATTCGCCTCTGATCGCCGGATTGCACTATCGGAAAATCGACCTGACCAAGCCGGGCGAGACACCGCTCCACACGATGGATCTGGTGGCCGATGCCGAGCCCGACCTGGCCATGACGGCGCAGGATGTGGCCGCGTATCAGAAGTTGGTCGCGGAAAGCGGAGCGCTGTTCGGCGCCCGGCACTATGGCGAGTACCATTTTCTTCTCACGTTGAGCGACCAGGTTGGCGAACATGGACTCGAGCACCACGCATCCAACGACAGCGTTGACGCAGAGCGCACGATGCTCGACCCTGACCTGCACCTGCTCTACGCCGACCTCGTGCCACACGAGTTCACCCACTCGTGGAACGGAAAATACCGTCGTCCCACAGGCCTTGCCACTCCGAACTATCAGGAACCGATGATCGGCGACCTGCTCTGGGTCTATGAGGGACTTACGCAATACCTGGGCACCCTGCTGGCCGAGCGCAGTGGACTTTGGACCAGCGAACAGTACCGGGAAGCGCTGGCGGCAACCGCCGCTGAGCTCGCTCATCGAACCGGCCGGACTTGGAGGCCTCTTGAAGACACGGCACGTTCCGTGCAGACGTTGCGCATGATGGGAACACAGTGGCAGAGCTGGCGGCGCGGGCTCGACTACTATCCCGAGGGCGAACTGATTTGGCTGGAAGTGGACTCGATCCTCCGGCAGCAGACTCACGGCCAGCGTTCCCTGAACGATTTTTGCCGGCGCTTCCACGGCGGCGAAAACGGACCGCCGAAAGTTGTCCCCTATACGTTCGATGACGTTGTGCGCACGCTGAACGAAGTCGCGCCCTACGACTGGGCTGGCCTTCTGCGACAGCGTGTCTCGATGACCAGTTCGGATGCGCCGCTGGGTGGCATTGAGCGTGGTGGCTGGCAGCTGGTGTACGACGACAAGCCAAACCTCTTTATGCAAGCAGAGGAGAAGTTGGCTAAGTTTACTGATTTCTCGTACTCGCTCGGATTCTTTGTCGGGGAAGACGGCAAACTCGGCGATGTAGTCGTGGGTTCGCCGGCCTACCAGTCGGGGCTGGGTCCGGGAATGAAACTCGTCGCAGTCAACGGCCGGAAGTGGTCGTCTTCCGTGCTGCACACGGCTCTCAGATCGGCACAGGGAAGCGATCAGCCTCTCGAGTTGCTTGTGGAGAACGCGCAGTTCTTCAAAACCTACCCGGTCGTCTATCACGGAGGCGAGAAGAATCCGCACCTGGAACGAATGACGGAACAACCCGATATTCTGGGGGACATTTTGAGCCCGATGACGCGCTAGCCCGTACCCTTAGTTCTAATACCAACGTAAGTCCCCTCACTGATATTCACTGCTACAATCGCGCTTAGAACCACCAAAAGACCGCCCAGGCGCAGGTATTGATGCACAAATTCTCGCGAATCTTGGGGAGCTGGCTGTTGCTGGCCTCACTATGGACGCTGGGCACACCCGTGCTGCTGGCGCAAACCTCGGTTCGCTCCGTGAAGGTACTCGGCAGTAAAGACGCAGTCGAGATTGAGGTGCAAGCCAGCGACCGGGTCGTCCCGGAGACGCGGGTCCTGACCGGTCCTGATCGCCTGGTGGTTGATTTTCCCAATGCCGTTCCGAGCAACCAGTTACGCAGTCAATCCGTGGACCGGGGAGAAGTGAAGGACGTACGGATCGGCCTGTTTCAGTCCAGGCCTCCGGTCACGCGCATCGTGCTGGATTTGAAAACTGCACAGTCATACCAGGTATTTCCCTACGGCCGCACGGTCATTATCAAGGTCATGGGCGGCGCCTCCGACACTTTCGCCGGAGTCGACAAGTTTCCTGCCCAACCGGCGTCGCATCCTGGTCTGGTGGTTGCCAATTACACAACCCGGGCGGAACCGGTCAGGCTAGTGACTGCTGCCCAGCCTGCGCTCGAGGTCACCTATCGCAATGGGCTGCTGGGGATTCGGGCCAACAAAGTGACGTTGTCAGAGGTCTTATTTGCGGTGCAGCAGCGCACCGGGGCTGAGGTTTCGATCGCGGCCGGCGCGGAGCAGGAAAAAGTAGTGGCAGAGATAGAGCCCGGGTCGGCGCCCGAAGTTCTGGCCCGGTTGCTGAACGGTTCGAAGTTTAATTTTCTAATTCTGAGTGCAGTGAACAATCCGGGGCAACTGGAGCGCGTGATCCTCAGCACGCGGATCGAGAGTGCCGCCCTGCCGCCCCCACAGCTCGCCGGGCAAAACGACGATTCCGGAGACGATGCACCCGCAATCGCGAATGCCCAACCCGGCAACATTACTCCTGCACCCGTGCCGGTTCCACCGCCACCGCAGCCTGAAGTCAAGGCCCCGGCCGACGACAACACGCCCGACCAGTAATCCTCTTTCAATCAGGAGCGCAGTGCGACGCGACGGGAACCTGGTTGTGCGCCTACTGCGGCGTTATTAAACGAATCGGTACGGGGGACGTTCCGGATGCCGGCACGGGAGGGTTTGTGGCCGCGTTGCTGCAGCCAGCCACGTTCAGCACGGTAACGCTAAGGCTGCCGTCGCCATTCGCCTGGTTGACGAAAACCTGCAGAAAACCCACGATTGTAACCGGGGGGTAGTTGACGGCAGACAATGCCGCGCCGTCATAGATGGGCACGGTGACGATGCTTCGGCTGGATGTGACGGCTCCGGTGTTGATGACTGGATTGTTTGCCCCGGCCTTGATCTGGTAGGGAAAGACGGTGGTGTCGATGGAATCCTGCCCCGGCTGTCGGAGAAGACACTGCGCCGCGGCGAACGTGTCGTTTTTGGGGTTGATGGTCAAGTCAGCTCGCGCTTGCGATCCAGCAGCCGTCGAGACGCCGCACTCGTACGGAGTGGTCTGGTCGCATCCTCCGACGGCTGTCTGGTAAACGGAGTCATCAGCACAGGTGGGGTATGCACTGGCGTTCGAAGTAACGTAGGCCGGAACGTAAGAGCCCACGGCAGGCGCGCTGCTGTTCATGTTATCGCAGTCTGGGCCCGAGCACGCGTCGCTCAAGAGGAATGTTTCTCCGATGACGCCGGTACCCGCGCCGTTCACCTGAATACCGGGATTAAGAATGGACCCGTCGCCGAGGTTGACGAAAGGGTTGCCTGCATTTCCAGGGTCCTTATTCGGGATGATCCACGGTTTGACACAGCGGGGATTCACTGGGACGATTCCGCCCGGTGCGACTGCTCCGGAAGCCGAAGAATTGAAGGCCTCGGCGGTCGCGGTCGCACTGACGCTATTCGGATTCCGGGACCAGATGCGAGAAAACAAGGTAGGGAGGCCTCCCCGAATGACCTGCACCTGGACCTGGGGATTTACGCCGAAAGCGTTCGCTCCTGCGAAGGAGCAGTTTGCAACGGCCGTTCCCTTGTACATGAAATTCACATTTACGGTGGAGGGGGCCGTACTTCCCACGGCGTTTTGGTTCGCCACGGCTTGGGCTACTTGTGCAGCCGTACTGCAAGCATTAGGCCAGTTCCCAGTGGTGTTGTCCGGATCCCCAGTTACTCCGCTGAGGGACAGAACCCGGGCGGCGGCAAGTGCGGCCGCATCGGCGGAGCGTTGCGCTTCCTCACGTGCCAGATAGAGCGTGACCACATCGATCGACAGTGCGGCCATGCCGATGATTGCGACCATGGCCGCGGCTACCAGCAACATCGTGATGCCACGCTCCCGATGACGCGCAAAGCTGGTGCGACGGAATCTGCGGATTGCGGGCGCTTTCATGTTCTCGCCTCTCTCTCAGTTCTCGTTCAGGGCCACAGCCGTCGCCGTGATCTGCGTCGGCAGCGCGGCCGCCGAGCCCAAAAGGCTGGCCACGCGGCCGAAGCGCCACTGGTACGGATACTGAATGCTGACGCAGGTTCCAACGACCGCGATTAGCCCGCCCAGACTCTGCGACTGGCAAGCCACGGTTGGGAGGCTAGCTCCGGTGGGGGGAGAATAGTATCCGCGGTTGATAATAATGGTCAACCCCGGGGGCGGACAGCCGTTAGCGGCGGCGGTAGAGGTCCAAGTTAAGCCCACCGGCGTGGCACTCGGCGTGATGCCGCAATCGTTGATCTTATTGGCGACCAGATAGTTCTCCACCACTTGAAATGCGTCGATGACCGAGGCGGGAACGGCCGTCTCGGGAGATTTCAGATCCGTGGCCGGATCGGCAGCCGCCACGCGGGCCGCATCGCGCGCAATGTTGGTCAGCTTCTGTTTGAGCGTGAAGGCACCGCTGAAGTCGAAGATGCCGACCACAAACACCACGAGCAGGGGCAGAGAAACGGCGAACTCCACCAACTGGGCGGCACGGTCGTCTTGCCAGTTCAGTCGGGCGCGCCCGTTCGGAAAGTGAGACAGCCGGATCACTGGGTCTCCATGCGGACGCGAGCCGAGGCTGTCAGCCAGATCTGTTGCTTGTTCAGGGACGTGAATGGCAGCCAAAACTGGAATGGATATTGAAAGGTCACGGACATGCCGCAGACCGCTGGAAAGGTACTACCGGTGTTCACCTGGACGGGACCTTGTACGCAGACGTTGGCACTGGCGCCGTCGCAGGTCACCGGGGCTCCGCAGGAGTTAAACACCGGGATCGGTGCTGGGCGTCTCGCATGATTGGGATCCAGCTTGGCGATTACCAGGGCCGCGGTGACGGCATCGGATGCATTCTTCCCGGGCGTATTGGTAGTGCTGCAGGTAGCGCAATATGGCGCCGCCCCGGCGCGCGCCCCTTCCTGCGCCGCCCGGGTGATGGTCCCATACATGCTGAACGCCTGCCCAAACCAGAAGATGCCAAGGAGCATCATGAACATCAAGGGCAAGACCGCAGCCGCTTCTGCAATCTCGGCTCCGCGGGATTCGGCGGCCAGTCTGCGCAAAACGGTTCGGGAGGAATGCAGCATCCTAGCGCACAAACCCGAGTTTCCAAAGAATTCCATAAAGCACCACGGTGAACGCCAATGCGACCCCGTAGGGGACCTTCAGCGAGTCCGGATTATCGAGCGAGACTTGCGTGCCCGGTAATCGAAAAGTCACCAGCGAGATCACGATATGCCCGATATTGCGAATCGTTTCCCTCGTTCGTCTTTTGTAGATGACCAGGGTCACCGCCATGACTCCGGCCACGAATACCGACCACAGCAACAAATCCACCAGCAACCCGGGACCGGCGAAGGCACCCAGCGCTCCAGCAAACTTCCAGTCGCCAGCACCCAGGCTGCGCAGCAGAACAAACGGCAGCAACAATGCTAAGCCAACTGCCGCACCCACCAGAGAAGTCTTGAGCCCGCTCCAGCCACCAAGGGCCGTATTCGCCGCGACCCCGATCAGCAACCCAGCTACCGTCAGCCGGTTCGGAATGCGCCGGCTGCGCCAGTCGGTCCATCCGGCGATGACGGACAGAAGCACCGCACCCGCGAGAACCACCGGTTTCAAACAAGCCTCAGGCCGAACCGGCTGGCCAGCCACGGTCCCGCATTGTTCCAAAGATATTGAAAAAGACCCATTTTATGACGGTTTAGAAAGCGCCCGCAGGAGAGATAATTGGCTCCGCGCCTTCGCCATCTCCCACGAAAGCGGCCGCTTTCGCGGATTCTCACATAGCAGAAAAGCGAAGTCAATGAAGGCCTAGATGCCCGACTCTGGCAGAAACTGCCCCGCCTGACTGCCGCCGGCGTTGTGAAAACCAAAGGCCCGGATCGCGTCCGGGCCTTTGGGAAGAGTTTGAAACGCTAGCGGCCGAAGGCGGGAGCCGCGTTGTGCTCGGCGACAATCTTCTTGGCATTGTCTGCCAGAGCCTTGGCCTGAGGCAGAAGCTCTAGGCCCTTGATCACTGCCGGGTCGGACTCGGCGCGAACCTTCATGCCTTCGTCCTGCCCGAAGGCATCGACGAAAATCTCCGACTTGATGCTCGACCGGATCCAGTCGTTATTGTCCAGAAGGTCGGCCTGGGTGTAGGGAATGCTGGCCTCGTCCAGAGACTTGCGGAATTCCAGCAGGGTAGCGTCGTCCACTTCAAAGCTCTTGGTGGGATGGTGGTTCACCACGTAGCGCTTGGCGAAGTTGAAGAACGCATAATGCTGCAGCAGCGTGTCCTGGAAGTGATTGCTTTTCACCGGAGCAATGTTGACGTCAGGGGTAATGCCGCCTCCGCCGTAAACCGTACGGCCGCTGTCGGTAAGCTTCACTTCGCGGTTGGCCGTGTTGGAACTCTCGGCGCTGTCGCGGTTGTAGTAGTAGTCGTAGAGCGAAATATTGCTGTAGTCGCGCTGGATCAAGCGTCCGCTCGGGGTGTAGTAATGGGCCGTGGTTAGTGCCAGGCCGGTGTTTTCCGACAACGGATAGACCGTCTGCACCAGACCTTTACCGAAGGTCACTTCACCCACGATCAGGCCGCGGTCGTGATCCTGAATCGCCCCAGAAACAATCTCCGCTGCCGACGCGGTGAGCCGGTTCACCAACACAACAATGGGATACTCCTTGCCGCCATTGCCATGTTGCGCGATATAACGCTTCTCCGCCGAGGCTCGGCCATGGTGAGAGACGATCAACTGCCCCTTCTTGAGGAACTTATCGGCGACACCAACACCTTCACTGAGCAGACCGCCGGGATTGCCGCGCAGGTCGAGAATCAACCCCTTCAAATCGCCAAAAGAATCCAGGGCCTCAGAGACTTCGTGCTCGGTGGTCTCGTTGAAGCCGTTGACATGCATGTACCCAATGCCCGGCTTGATCAGGAAATGTACGTCGACGCTGTAACGCGGAATCTCGTCGCGGATGAGCGTGAACTCCATCGGCTTTTCGACGCCCTCGCGCGCGATGCTGATGTGAACCGTCGTGCCCTTCGGTCCCTTCAGCAAGTCGGCCACATCGCTGGTGCTCATGTTCTCGGTCGACTTGCCGTCGACGGCGATGATCACGTCACCCGGATGGATTCCGGCCTTGTAGGCGGGCGTCCCGGTGAAGGGATAGATCACGATGACTTTGTTGTTGCGCGGACCGACGGTCATACCCACGCCGTAATATTTGCCGCGCTGGTCTTCGCGCATGAGCGCATACGACTTCGGATCAAAGAAATTCGAGTGGGGATCGAGCGCGTGGAGCATCCCGGGGATTGCCCCGTTGTAGATAGCCTTGTCCGCGTTCACAGGCTCGGCGTAATTATCCTCGATGAGCGCGTAGACATCGGTGAACTGTTTCAGGCTGTCCTTGACCTCGGAGTCGCCGGTCATCGACGACTGCTGGCCGGAACGCTGGGCGAATAGAATCCCCAGGAAGCCGCAGGCAAGCAGGAAAAAAACTACCAGGACGAGTGATCGGCGAGAACTACGGGCCATCTTGAGATTTCCTTCGTTTAGGGCTTGCTTCCACCCCAGCTACGGCGCTGAATACAGGCAGTATATCACTATCTGAGGCTACGATAGACCGGATAGTCACCAATAGTAACCATCTGGAAACAGGCCTGGTTATGAGATGCGGCGGGGGGCCGAATTGGTTCCCGGTTCGCCGAAAAACAGCTTTAATCCCAACGCGCGCCAGCAGGCGGAGGGTGAACCGTTCGCTATCGGAGGGAGCCATCAGAGGGATCCGGCCGCTTTCGCAATGCGGATCGTGGCAGCCGCACTCTGCTCGACATCTTCGTCCGTCGTCGCCCATGAGGAGACGGAGATTCGCATCGCCGTGTGTCCCTGCCAAGTGGTGCCCCCGCACCAGCAGGTTCCATCGGACTGGATATCGCTTATGACACGGCGAGTTTTCTCGGCGTTGCCGAACGATACCAATACCTGATTCAAGACGACGTCGTTCAGCACGGTAAAACCGGCGACCCGCAAGCGATCGGCAAAAAGTTTGGCTTGGCGGCAATTGCGTTCGATCATTTCCCGCAACCCGGTTCGCCCCAGCGACCGCATCGCCGCCCACAATTCGATTCCGCGCGCCCGCCGCGAGGATTCCGGAGTATATTGCCAGGGCTCGCGTCCGCTGCCCTGGGTCAGATAGGCAGCGCTACCCGCAGAAAGGGCGCGGCGCAAATGCTCGGGGTCGCGCACCACAACCATGCCGGAATCGTAGGGAACGTTGAGCCACTTGTGGCAATCGATGGCCCACGAATCGGCGGCGCTCACGCCCTCGAGCAGGGGCGCGTAGAGCGGCGAGACGGCGCCCCATAGTCCAAATGCTCCGTCGACGTGAACCCACGCGCCCGCAACCCGCGCCCGCGCGCAAATCTCTCTGGCAGGATCAAAGGCCCCGGTGTTAACGTTGCCCTCCTGCATGCAGACGATGGTGTGCTCATCGAGCATCGGGAGGGCATCCGCCCGCATGCGTCCCTGGGCGTCCGCCGGAACCGTAATCACGCGCGAGCGTCCCAGGCCCAGCATGGATAATGCCTTCAGCACCGAAACGTGAACTTCCTCCCCAACGACAACGCGAATCGCAGGGGCCTCAAACATTCCGTCTTCTTCAATATTCCAGCCGACCCGATGCAGCAAAGCCGAGCGCGCTGCGGCCAAACCTGAGAAGTTCGCCATGGTGGTGCCGGTGACGAACCCGACTCCGCTGCTTGCGGGCAAGCCGAGCAGATCCAAAGTCCATTCTCGGACGATCTCTTCCAGCTTCGCGGCCACCGGCGACATGATCTGCATTGCCGCATTCTGGTCCCACGCGCCGGCGAGCCAGTTCGCTACGAGCGCGGCGGGTAGTGTGCCGCCAATCACAAATCCGAAGTAGCGGCCGCCCGTGGTTGCGGCTGTCGCGGGCGAGCCCACGTCGTCGAGGAGGGCCAGGATCTCTGCCGGGTCCGACGGACTGTCCGGCAAGGGCCCGCCGAGATTCTTCAGCCCTGCGATGTTTTTCGGCGACGGTGCCACCGGTCGTTTGTCGATCTCCGCGATGTATCGGGCAGCTCGCGCTGCCGTGTTCGCCAGCAGTTCTTTCACACTTACCTCCCTGCGGATGGGTCGTGACCGCCATCGGTCTGAGAGACCCTAAACAGACTAACAAGCCACATGTCGCGAGCAAAGGAGGTGGTGATCTGATCAGCACGCCGCCGTGACCGCGTTGATCGACGGATTCAGTATTCGGTTGACGCGGTCAAGATTGTCGCTTTTCCGGCTCCGGCAGTATGATGAACCGCATGAGCTTTTCCGAGACGATCTTCCTTTTCTTTTTAGCCCTCATCATCTTTGGGCCCAAGAAGTTGCCGGAAATCGCGCGCCAGGTGGGGAAGTATCTGAACGAGTTCAAGCGGGCTTCGAATGAATTCAAGGCGCAAATCGAGCAGGAAATCGCTCATCTCGAGGTCGAGAATAAGCCGACTATTCTTCCCCCCAGCCCGTCTCCGGAGGGCACGACGAGTCGCACTCCGTATTCCGCTTTGAGCGAAGCGAGCGCCCCTGAATCGCCTGCCACGACAGCCGCTTCCGACGACGAGCCTCTCTTTGCTGGAAATGCAGCCGCGGATGTTTCCTCGAGTCCAACCGAGCCCGCCGCTACCGAAGCCCCTCCATCCGATGGGGTGACGTTGCCGGCCTCGCAGGAGTCGCATGTTTGATTCCGTAGCCGCGACGAGCAGCGGCGATAGCGAGAAAGAACCCATGCCGACCATGGGCTTCCTCGATCATCTCGAGGAGCTACGCAAGCGCCTGGTTTACTCGATTGTGGCGGTGATCGCTGGTACCGCCGTCTGCTGGGGATATCGGGAGCGGATCTATGCGGTGATGCAGAAGCCCATCATGGATGCGCTCCGTGCCCACGGGCTGGCAGAAAAGCTGGTCTACCTCAATCCGACTGATCCCTTCAACCTTTACTTGAAGATTGCCGCGCTAGCGGGGCTGTTCCTGACCTCGCCGTATGTGCTGTACCAGGTCTGGATGTTCATTTCGCCCGGCCTTTACCGCAACGAGAAACGCTATGTCGTGCCCTTCATGGTCTCGACCATCATGCTGTTTACCCTTGGCGGATACTTTGGTTACAGAATCGCCTATCCGCGGGCGTTGGATTTTTTTATCGGCTTCAGCGGCCAGTTCCAGCCCATGATCACGGTTGGTGAATATACCTCGCTGTTTCTGAGCATCGTGCTGGGTATGGGCCTGATCTTCGAGATGCCGATCCTGGTGTTCTTTCTTGCGTTTATGGGCATCATGAGTCCGAGTTTCATGCTCAAGAATTTCCGTTACGCGATTCTCATCATCTTCATTCTCGCGGCCATCGTTACGCCCACGCCTGACGTCGTAAACATGTGCGTTTTCGCCGCGCCCATGCTCGCGTTATACGCAGTCAGTATCGGTGTGGCCTGGCTGGTGCATCCGAAGCAGCGCAGGGCGCGGAAAGAGAAGCAGGCGCAATGACAAGCGCGAAGTCCATCACGGGCGCAGGACTGAAGGCGGGCGCGAAATCTTCATTGTGGATTTTGCTGATGTCCCTGGCATTGGCCGGCTTTGCCTGTGATCCGGGCAAGGAAGCCGCGCAGGACAAGGACAAGGGCCAGAATCCGCCCGCTGCCGCCTCGGCTGCCGACACGACGCCACCCAAACTGTCATTCCCGTCCGATAGCGGCCCCGCCCCGACGTTCGACGCGAACCGTGCCATGCAATACGTGAAAGAAATCGTGGCCCTCGGCCCCCGTCCGATCGGCAGTGCCAATCATAAGAAGGTCGAGGACTACATCACGTCCCACCTGAAGGGCGACGCCATCGAAGACGACGCCTTCACGGCTGACACGGTGGAAGGAAAATTTCCGGTCCGCAACATCATCGCGAAATTCCCGGGCACCAAAGACGGCATCATCGTCCTTGCCAGCCACTACGACACGAACTATCCCCTGCGCGAAACATCGTTTATCGGAGCCAATGACGGCGCCGCGACCAGCGCAGTTCTGCTCGAGTTCGCCAACCAGCTCCGCGGCAAGAAGCGCGATGGCTACAGCGTCTGGCTGCTCTGGACCGACGCCGAGGAAGCCATGAAATCGTGGTCCAATGCCGACAGCGTGTACGGCACGCGCCATCTGGCGCAGAAGTGGCAGCAGGACGGCACCGCCAAACAGATCAAAGCATTTCTGCTGGCCGATATGATTGGCGACGCTGACCTCGATATTGATCGCGACACCAACTCGACACCGTGGGTTGAAAGCGTCGTGTATGAGGCGGCTACGAGGCTTGGCTACCAGTCGCACTTCTTCGCCCGCGACAATGCCATCTCCGATGATCACCTGCCGTTCATGGGCATCGGAGTTCCTTGCGCCGACATCATCGACATCAACTACGGATACAACAACGTGTTTCACCATACGACACAAGACACGGTCGACAAGCTCAGCACCAAGAGCCTGGAAATCAGCGGGACAGTAATCCTGGAGACCGTCCGCATCCTCGACAAGATGGATCCGCTCCCGCCGAGGTGAGCGCGGCCAGTCATAGCGCATTGAACCGCATAGATTGCTGAGGCTTCAAGAAGGACGCGGAGAAAACGTCGTCATCTGCGCACTCGTTTTGCGCTTTTCCGGAATTTCATTTCTAATGCACCCCATATATGCGAATTGTGAAGACCCTGTTCTTTGCCAGCATCTTCAGCCTCACGGGCCTCGCGGCCGCGCCTAACGCCGATACCAACCAAATGAATCAAGTAATTCAGGCAGCTCTTCAGCCTTCGCCGCTGCAGGCGAACCTACAACGGTTAACCGACGAGGTCGGAGGCCGCGTGCCCGGTACGCTCGCGATGCAGCATGCTGTTGCATGGGGAGTACAGGCCTTCACGACCGCCGGAGCTGACAGCGTTCATACGGAGGGATTCACGATTCCGAACTCCTGGTCCGAAGGCGCGACCGAGATGAGCGCGACGACGGCCTATCAAGTGGATGCTTCCAAGGTGGGCGGTGGAACTGTGCTTTCGTCTTTCCGTGTGCGCGCGGTTTCAGTGGCTTGGGCTCCCGCGCTGGCTCCTGTGAAACACGTTCCGATCGTGGATGTGGGCGAAGGCACACAAGCCGATTTCAAGAAAGCCGGCGACATTTCCGGCAAGATCGTCCTGGTGCACACCGTCGTTCTCAAGACCTGGGATGACCTGTTCGCCGAATACTCCCAGGCTCCGCCGGTGATCGATCTCGCGGTGCAAGAGAAGGCCAAGGCGGTAGCCTTTCTGGCTACGCGGGAGCACGACATTCTTTACCGGCACACGAATTCGTCCGCCGGAGAAATCGACCGCTTGCCGATGGTCCTGGTGGCGCGAGAGGACGGGGAGCGCATTGCCCGCCTGCTCGCCTCTGGAAACCTGGTGTGGGCCGATCTCTCCATTCCCAACCAGGTTGGCGGGCCGATCAAATCGTCCAACGTCGTCGCAGAAATCAGGGGCAGCGAGAAGCCGGAAGAGTTCGTGATCCTGGGCGCACACCTCGATTCCTGGGAACTGGGCACGGGCGCACTCGATAACGGGTGCAACGCTGCGCTGGTGGTGGACGCACTGCGGGCTATCAAGGCCTCCGGTGTGACTCCGCGCCGCACCATCCGTTTCATCCTTTTCTCCGGGGAGGAGCAGGGATTGATCGGTTCACGACTGTATGCGTACAGCCATCGCGCCGAACTCGACAAGGCTGCCGGAGTCGTCATCTACGACTCGGGCACGGGGAAGACGACTGGTTTTTCTGTTGGTGGCCGCAAAGACGTGGTCAACATTGCGAATGAACTGATCGCACCGCTGGCTCAATTTGACGTGAAAGAACTGAAGACCAACATGGAATGGGGCACGGACCACTTCGATTTCATGCTGGAGGGTGTGCCAACGTTCGTGGCCGACCAACTGGAGGCGAATTACCTCGAAAACTACCACGCCACGTCTGACACCTACGACAAGGTGGACTTTGTCCAGCTGAAGAAGCACGTGGCTGAGGCCGCCGCCCTGAGCGTAGGGTTGGCCGATCTGCCCCAGAAGATCGGCCCGCGGCTTACCCACGATCAGATCGAGCAAACGATTCGCGATACCAACAGTATGGAGATGCTCAAGTCCGCAGGCATTTGGGACGAATGGGTCAGCGGCCAGCGGGGAAGGCTGAAGTAGGAGAATTGCTGATTGTTGGTTGTTGATTGAAGCCCGAGAAAATCTAGGCCCCCGGTTTCTTAATCAACAATCAGCGATCAAAAATCAACAATTCACAACGCTGCCAGGACTTCCATTGCTCTATTTCTGGATCGTTTTCAACCTTCTCGCGTTGGGCATGCTGTTGGTGGATCTTCGTGTCCATCGCCCCGGCCGCGTTGTTCGCTCCCGCGAAGCGCTGGGTTGGAGCGCCGTGTATGCTGCAATGGCGGCGGGGTTTGCCGTCATCGTGTACTTCTGGCAAGGCCACCAGGTTGCCCTGGAGTTTGTCACGGGATACGTTCTGGAACTCTCGCTCAGCGTCGATAACCTGTTCGTATTCCTGGTGATTTTCAACTACTTTGCTGTCCCCGATGAGCAACAGCATCGTGTTCTGTTCTGGGGAGTTCTGGGCGCTCTCCTGATGCGGGGCATCTTCATCGTCGCCGGGGTCGGTCTGATCTCCCGCTTCCATTGGGTGCTTTACATCTTCGGGAGCCTGCTGGTTTATAGCGGCATTCGCGTGTGCGCGATGGGGCAGCACCAGATCGATCCTTCCGCCAATCCCATGGTGAGGGCGCTGCGCCGCTGGATCCCGGTGACCGACGACTACCAGGGGGGCCGATTCTTCGTCCGCAACCGGCAGGAAAATTCCCGTCTCTACGCCACGCCGTTGCTGGTGGTGCTTCTGGTGATCGAGACCACTGATGTTCTATTCGCGATCGACTCGATTCCCGCGGTTCTTGCCATCACCCTGAATGCGTTCATCGTCTATACCTCGAACGTTTTCGCGATTCTGGGACTGCGCTCGATGTTTTTCGCGATCTCGGGTCTCATGAAGGTCTTCCGTTTCTTGCATTATGGACTGGCGGTCGTATTGATATTGGTGGGCTTGAAGATGATCGCGGCGGACTATTTCCGCGTTCCTATCGCGGCGACCTTAGGCGTGGTGGCTGGGGTTCTGCTGACTTCAATCTTGCTCTCGACAGCTTTTCCGGTAATCAACAAGGACTAAGGACTAAAAACCGCTCCGGCGTCAAGACATCAGGACACGAATACTACTTTATCTCCCCGAATCACCGAGTGCTTCAAGAACTTCCTGTCATCATGATCCGGGCAGTCCATGCGATAGTGTGCCCCCCGGCTTTCCTCGCGCGCCAGGGCCGAGCGCGCAACCAGCAGAGCCGTCAAATGCAGGTTCGACGCCTCGTGCGCCCTCCGTGTCTTGGGGTGAGCCAGTTTCGGAGCTATCTCTTCCAGATTCTTGACCGCCTTTTGCATTCCCACGCGCATGCGCACGATGCCGATTTCGCTTTGCATCCAGTCTTGAATTTGCCCGATCAGTTCTTCTGCGCCCGCATCGACCGGCCCGTTCGAGTACGCGGCCCGCGGTTGACGGTTTATTGCGGGTCCTTGCCTCAATTCCTCACGCATCGCCCTCCCAGCACGCGCCCCGTACACGAGGCCTTCCAGCAGGGAATTGCTGGGCAGGCGGTTCGCGCCGTGCACGCCTGAGGCCGCAACTTCGCCGGCGGCGTAGAGTCCTGCGACGTTCGCCTTACCGTCGATATTCGTTCGCACGCCGCCCATGCTGAAGTGTGCTCCGGGGCGCACGGGAATCATGTCCTCGGTGATGTCGATGTTGTGATGCATGCACGCCGCATAAATCCGAGGGAATCGCTTCTGGACTTTTGTGGCGTTGAGATGCGTGAGGTCGAGATAGACGAACGGATTTTTGGCCCGGCTGATTTCCATTTCGTGAACGATGGCCCGCGCCACCACATCGCGCGGCGCCTGTTCGCCCAGGGGGTGGTACTTTCCCATGAACCGGTTCATTTCGAAGTTGCGCAGGTGCGCGCCTTCCGCGCGCAGCGCCTCGGACAGCAGAAATCGTGGTGCATTCTTTACATAAAGCACCGTGGGATGAAACTGAACGAACTCCAAGTCGCTGATTTCCGCGCCTGCGCGGAAGGCCATCGCCACGCCGTCTCCCGTGACGCCGTCAGAATTCGTGGTGTTGCGATAAAGTTGTCCCATCCCGCCGGTGGCTAGCAGCACGGCAGAACAAGCGACTTCCTGCGGAACTCCCTTCTCATTGATCAGCGAGAGGCCGGTGATCCGCCGCCCATCATCCCAATTCAGCCCCGTCGAAAACGTGAACTGGGCAAAGGAAATGTTCTTCAGGGAATGGGCTTTCCCGGAGAGTGTTCGCAGGATTTCAGCTCCCGTCGAGTCACCCTGCGCATGCAACAGGTGGCCTCGGCTGTGTCCGCTTTCCGGCCCGAAGACCAGCTTGCTGCCATGGCGGTCGATCTGCTTTCCCCATGCGATCAACTCCTCGATACACTGGGGGCCTTCGTCCACCAGAATCTTGACCGCCGCCGGATTGCACAGACCGTCGCCGGCACTGAGTGTGTCCTGCAGGTGCAGAGTGACTTCATCCTCATCGCTCAATGGAGCAGGGCCATCCCCGACGGATGGAACTTGTGGCTGGGGGATTTCCTTCTTGGCGAGAACGAGCACACGTCCGGCCTCGGCCACATCAATGGCTGCACGCAGGCCGGAGACACCAGAGCCAATCACCACGAAGTCGGTCTCGGCTGGAAGACCCTTCATAGACGGGAAATGGTACCACTTCGTGGAGCAGGGCGGTCAGTTGAGCGCATACGCTATTATGGAACCGCATGCCGCAAGTGACCATCCATGTGCCCCCGCGGCCATACCAGGCTTGGATCGAGAACGGCTTGCTCACTCGTGCGGGCTCGGTCCTGAGCGAGCTATTGCCGCAAGCCAGCCGCCTCTTCGTGGTGACTGTCCCACCGGTCCGCAAGCACTGGGGAGCGAAACTTGTCCGTTCCATGAAGGCCAGCGGTTTCACGCCACAGGTGATTCCCATGCCCGATGGCGAGCCCACAAAGCGTCTGGCAACGGTAGAAGCTCTTGCTGAAAAGCTGGCGCACCTGGGTGCCGACCGCAAAGCAGTGGTTATCGCTTTGGGCGGGGGAGTTGTGGGCGACGTCAGCGGACTGCTGGCCGCTCTCTATATGCGTGGGATCGAATTGGTCCAGATTCCTACAACCGTGCTGGCCCAGGTGGATGCCTCGATCGGCGGGAAAACGGGAGTCAATCTCGTAGCCGGCAAGAACCTGGTGGGAACGTTCCACCATCCGCGGGTCGTGCTGATCGATCCAACCGTGCTGAAGACGCTGCCCGACCGTGAGTTTCGTGCAGGACTCTATGAGGCCCTGAAGTGCGGCATCATTGGGAACATCGAGCTTTTTCTACGCTTCGAGCAGAATCGCGCCCGGATCCTGAAGCGCGATCCCGTCGAATTGGAGTGGCTGATCGCGCAATCCGTGAGGCTGAAAGCGGAAGTAGTCTCCGCGGATGAGCGCGAGGGGGGCCTGCGCCGCGTTCTTAACCTGGGTCATACCATTGGCCACGCGCTGGAGGCCGAGACCGGCTATCGCCGCCTCCTGCACGGCGAGGCGGTCGCCTGGGGTATGATCGCCGCGACCAACATCGCGCTCAGTGTAGGGCGCACCGACAGTGTCACCGCAGGCCGCATTACCGATGCCGTGTTGAGCCTGGGCCGGCTGCCGGAAGTGAATGTCAACTCGCGCAAGATTCTGGCCCGCCTGCAGTCCGACAAGAAAACTCAGAACGGAGTGGTGCACTTCATCCTGCCGCGCGAGATTGGCAAGGTCGAGGTCGCCAGCGATGTGCCGGGGACTGCCGTGGTGGACGCCGTGGAACAATTGCGGCGCCTGTCGCGTGGCGGATGGGTTTGGGGAAAATAAATTCGCACTCGAGAAGAAAAATATGCCAGAAACAGCGCAGCAGTACATCCAGAGGATCCTGGGTCATGTAGAAGGCCAGGACGCAATCCAAGTCCAACGGACAACCATGCCCAAACTAAAGAAATTGATCAACGGGCTGACTCTGAAGGAAGTGAAGTGGAAGCCTGCTCCGGGGAAGTGGTCGATTGCAGAAATCGTCGCGCACCTGGCCGACGTCGAAATCGTGGCGAGTTGGCGGATGCGCTCTGTGCTGGGTGCGAATGGAACGGCCATCCAGGCATTTGACCAGGACGTATGGGCGTCCGTGTTTCAATATGGCAAGCGCGATCCGAAACAGTCGCTGGAAGTCTTCCGCGTGCTCCGCGAGAACAATCTGGCGATGCTGAAGGCGCTTCCACGGGAGGGTTGGGACAACTACGGTATGCACGCCGAGCGCGGCAAGGAGACCATCGCCCATCTGGCGCGCATGTTTGCCGGGCACGATACCAACCACGTCCTGCAGATTGAAGGCATCGCCGCGCAGCTGAAAAGCGCGCGCCAGAAAAAGAAGAAGCGAAAGTGAGCCGCGGCGGTCCAGCGATTGTGGATGAAGCCAGCAAATTTACGGTAGTGGGAGCAGCACCGGAAGGTGCAAGCGACCAGGGTTCGGCTGCGCGGGCTGTCCGCGAGATGTTCACCTCGATTGCTCCGCGCTACGACCTGCTGAACCACGTCTTGTCCTGCAATATCGACCGGCTGTGGTGGCGACGCACCGCTGGTTCGTTCCGCGACATTCTGGCTCGCCCGGGCGCCCGCATCCTGGACCTGTGTTGCGGAACGGGGGACATGACGTTCGCCCTTCGACGCCAGGCGGGGAGGTCCTCTCCTCAGATTCTCGGTGCCGATTTCTCTCACGCCATGCTGCAGCGCGCCGTGGCGAAGTCCTCGTGGGTTGCGCAGAATGGATCACGGCCGGGCTGGATCGAAGCCGATGCGCTCAGCCTGCCCTTTCCGAGCGCCCACTTCGATCTGGTGACCTCGGCATTCGGCTTCCGCAACCTGGCCGATTACGACGCCGGACTGCGCGAGATCGCCCGTGTACTGCGTCCTAGCGGTGAGTTCGGCATCCTCGACTTCGGCGAGCCAGGAGGAATGATGGGTGCGCTCTACTGCATTTATTTCAAGCAAGTGCTACCTCGAGTCGGCACTCTGATTTCCGGAGTCCGTGGCCCATATGCGTATCTCCCCGCCTCGGTCGAACGTTTTCCACCTCCAGAAGAAATGCTCGCGAGAATGAAGCGCGCAGGCTTTGCCGAAGCCACTTGGACGCCTTACACGTTTGGAATCGCGGGCTTGTATCGCGGGAAGAAGTAGTGCTCAGGTGGGGACAGCCGCCCTCGGCTGTCCGTCGAGCGAAGCTCGATGTCTCGACTGGCGGCGTCTGAGCCCGGCCAGCAACTACGCCGCATCGCGCAGCAGGGTACTCAATGTCCGAATGTCGTCAGGGGCGACATCCCCCACCACAAAATACCTCAGCCCGTTCTGCGTCCAGTTTTCCATGCTGAACGACAGTGCATGGACCGGCCCGGACGGCAGGCTCGCCGTCTCTTCTCCGCGATCTTGAAAAATAAAAACCGAGACCTGGTGCTTGCGCACCTGATAGATCAGGTGCGCCCCTGGCGTTTGTGCGAGATAGGTCACCCGACCCCCGAGCAGGGTGAACTCTGATCCCTGAAGCTCCGGCAGACTGAAGGTAAAAGGAATCTTTCCCTGAAACCAGGGCTTCACGGTATGCCGGTCGGTGGACACAACGTCGACCGGTGTCGCGCTGGCCAAAGCGGCGACGTGCAGGTCGGCCAATTCGCTGTAGACGCGCTGCTGGCGGGCGTTCTCGCGGCGCACGTACAAATTCACACCGACCGAAACGATCAACACTGCGAGGGCGGGCAGGGCGAGGATTTTCCAGAACCAGCCTGACTCCCGGCGTGGCTTGGAGCTGATGCTCTTCGCGATCCGATTCCGTAGTTCGGCGCTCGCCCCGTAGCGCCTGCCGGCCGCGGCTACCGATCTCTTGAGGTGCACCCTCTCCAGAGCATCCGCCGCGCATGCGGCGCAACCGCGGGTATGAGCGCTTACTGCGGCGGCCTCGGCGGGCGCGATTTCGCCGTCCAGGTAAGCGTCGAGTTGTTCGCGCCACGTCTCACACGCCATGCCGCCCTCCTTTAAGTCTTTGTTGCAGTAAACTGCGCAGGGCCCGGCGCGCGCGAAACAGGCGCGACATGACGGTACCAGCCGGAATCCCCAGTGCCTCCGATATTTCCTGGTACGACATCTCCTCGACCTCGCAGAGCAACAGGATCTCGCGGGACGGCACGGGCAAGTCCGCTAACGCCTGCTGCACCATCTCGCGGTTTGCCTGTTCGATCAGGACACTTTCGGGCGTGGTGTTTTCGGAGGGCAGCAACCTTTCATCGGCTTCCTCGTCGATCGCAACGGTGGCCTTGAGCCCGGTTCGCGAACTCAGAAACGAATTCCGCAGGATGCGGTACATCCAGGCCCGGAAGTTCGTGCCCATCTGAAACGAAGAGAATCCGCGCAGCGCCTTCGTGTATGTCTCCTGCACCAAGTCCTCCGCCTCGGCGGTGTCCTGGGTCAGCCAGCGCGCGAAGTTGTAGAGCTGGTCAAACAGGGGCATGGCCAGGTCTTCAAATGTCGCGGTCGGCACGCGTTCTTCCGATTCCTTCATAGGTAAACGGATTCCACGCTAATTTATTCCCTCACCCGTGGCAAATTCTTGAGGGAATAAAAACGCATTTTTCCAGTTATTTGGGTGCGCGGAAACAACAGCGCAAGCGAATATCGATATCAGGAGGCATTATGAAAAGTGTTTTGGCTTGGCTCACGAATCCACCTACCGACGGACCAAAGTCTACAATCGTCCTGCGCTTAATGGCAGGAGGCGTTTTTTTGTGGGAGGGAATCCTGAAATTTGTCTACGCAAACCAGGGAATCGGCCGTTTTACCAAACTCGGCATGCCCCTGCCACACTTTACGACCGACTTTGTGGCGTGCCTTGAAATCGTTGGCGGACTGCTCCTGCTCACCGGTTGGATGACTCGCCTGATCGCGGTTCCGTTCATTTTCGAGATGATCGTGGCCATCCTTTCGACCAAGATCTCGCTATACCTGGGTACTTCCCCGCTGCCTCTTCCCGCAGTCCCGCCCAAGGTAGGAATGTGGGCTGTACTGCACGAGGTCCGTTCCGAGTACGCACAACTGCTGACAACCGCTTTCTTGATGATCAACGGTCCGGGGAGATGGTCTTTGGACGCGCTCTCCAGCCAGCGAAAACACGAGAGAAGATATCAACGCGTGACGGAATCGCGGCGAAAGGAATCTGCGAAGGCCTCGGCAATGGTATAGCGGATCACATGCTCATACTCCGGGCCCAGAAAACGGTGCAAGCGATCGGTATTCATGATGTACTCCCCGGTCATGTAAGGAACGGCCTCGGGCGGAATGGCGGAAATCTTCCTCTTCCAGAGGAATTTCAAAATCTGCCGCATCGCCCACTTTCCGGGGACGCGTACCAGTTTGGCTCGCGCCATTTCGACGCAACGTCCGAAGGTCAGAGGTTCGCCACGGCCGGCAACGTTCAGCACCGTGAGCCGCTGCGGCTCCGGCTCGCGCTGCAGAATATGCTGAAGGAGCCGTGCCATGTCGTCAACATGGATAAACTGAATCTTGTTGTCGAGGTACTGCTGGCCGCGCGGGAACATGCAGGGCAGTCGCTTGCCTGCTCTGCGCATTTTTTCGGCCCGGGCGCTTTTGCCATTGGGCGTTCCGCGGAACGCCCCCATCAGGTAGTTCTCGACGGTGGCGCCTGCAAAGATATGCGGCCGCAGAATATACACGCTGCACCCGCGCAGGGCATGCGAACGCGTTTGTACGACCTCATCCGACTGCTTCTTATGAATGGCATAGGGCAGCGTGTGCGCTCCCAGCACTGAATCTTCCGTCGCCGGCGCCGGCAGGTTGGGCCCGTATGCGGAGACGCTGCTGGGAAAGATAAACTGCTTCACTCCGTCATCCGTTGTGCGATTGGCCTCAGTGACCGCTTCCATCACTCGCGCCGTCCCCGCTACGTTGATCTGCCACATGCGCTCCAGGTCCACCACGCCCGTACGGACGGGATCAATCACGAACGCCAGGTGAATCACGGCATAGGCATGGGTATCGCGCAGCAGTTCATGCAACGCTCGGGCAGACGATTCGACGCCCAGGTCCATGCGCTCAAATTGCAACTCGGAGTCGGCTTGGGGCGGACTCATGTCCACCCCAATCACCGAGTAACTGCCCAGCAACGGCAGTAGCCTGGAACCCAGATTGCCCGACACACCGGTTACAACGACGACAGGTTTGGCCATCAGTTTGGTTTCGGAGCCGGAGGTTGCGCCGAAGGCGGTGTTTGCGGCTGAGCCGCCGGAGCGGTTGAGGGGCCCGGTCGTGGATGCGGAAGGCGCGGCGGCGGCGCACTAGCTCCGCCTGGACCAAAGTACATCTCGTTGGTCTCTACTTTGAAAGATCCGTTTACCTTGTCCATCATTTCACGGGTCCGATCGTTTTGCAGCTTGCTGTGGATTTCACTCGTCGCCTGGTCGAGCGTCATCTCCGTCTTGCTGTTGACCTTGTAAACGTAGTGGCCGCCCGAATCGCTGATGACTTGCGAAACGTCGCCGGGCTTCAAGTCGAACACGCCGGCATGTGCCGTCGGCAGGCCGGTCCGGCGCACGCTGGGCAGATTCACCGTCGGAGATTCAATCTTCATTCCGGCGGCTTCGAACGCTTCCTTTTGCAACTTCGCGAAGTCCTCTCCGGCCGCGGCTCGGGCCCGTAAGGTTTCGGCCAGCTTGGCCATCGCCTGCACAGCTTCGTCAGCCTTGGCCTTCTCTCGGGCTCCCTTTGCCTTCTTCGCTTCGTCGCTCAGTTTTTCATCCTTCTCGTCTTCTTCATCCTTGGCGTCGTCTTCGCCTTGCTTGGTGCGTGGTACAAACAGCCGGTCCAGGTTGAATTGCTCAAAGGCCGCAGCATTTTCCTTGTAATATTGCTCGATATCCTGCTGCGGAACCTTTCCTGCCTCTTCCTGGATGTTGCGCTGCAGTTCGTTGGTCAGGATTTGCATCTCCGCGAATTTGAGCGTCTCTTGGAACTGTGGAGTCTTGTCCAGGCCTTGCTCTCTGGCTGCGTTTGACATTGCGATCAAGCGGGGCAAAACACTCGCCAGCTGTTTTTTCAGTTGAGGAGTCACGCTGGGGGCGACGCCGTTGGCGAGCTTCTCAAATTCTGCCTTGGTGATGACTGTCTTGCAATCCGCCGGCGGCGTCTTTGCCGCTGGAGCCTGGGCGTCGGTCGCGGGCTTCGCTGCAGTTCCCATGGCTGCGGCCTTAGGCTGAGCCGGACATACTCCATTGACGGTGATCACCGCCGCCTCCGGCGGAACCGTCGCAGAAGTGTCCGCCGGAACCTGGGCCGGTTGTGCCGGGGGAGGGTTGCCCGGTGTGGCTTGCCCCCAGGCCAGCGTGCCCAACAAAACACACATCAGCCAACTCTTACGCATAACGCATTCCCTCCAGGATTGGTCCTTCAGGCAGTTGAAATTGCCAAGCAACAAATCCTAGCACAAGCGGGTCGTTTTCCCCTGTTTCGCTCCATTCGAGGACTTGTCGCCGCGATTTGCTTGGCGGTTTGCGGTGGCAGCGGCGATAATTCCTGCATGTCGGGAAACCCGGCCATATCTTCGTCGGAGTTGATGCGAGCCGAGAAGCGCTCGGCCGCCGGAAACTCTGTCCTGGCCGCGGTGGTCATTACCGGGTTGAAGATTGTGGTCGGAGTCAGCACCGGGAGCCTCGGCATTCTTTCGGAAGCGGCGCACTCCGGGCTCGATTTGATCGCTTCGCTACTCACTTTTTTCTCTGTCGGAGTCTCCGACAAACCCGCCGACGCCGATCATCAATACGGTCACGGCAAAATCGAGAACTTCTCCGCGTTTGTTGAAACTGGCCTGCTCCTGCTTACCTGCGCGTGGATCATATATGAAGCGGCGTTGCGCCTTTTTGTTCGCCGCATTGAGATCGAACCGTCGATTGCGGCGTTTGCCGTGATGGTTTTCTCGATGGGACTGGACTGGTGGCGCTCGCGAGTTCTCGGACGCATTGCCACCAAGTACGACAGTCAGGCGCTCGAAGCAGACGCGCTCCACTTCTCCACCGACATCTGGTCCGCTGGCGTAGTTGTGCTCGGACTCGCACTGGTTCTCATCGGCCGCACGTATCGCATCGAGTGGCTGCGCGACTCCGATCCGATTGCAGCGCTTTTCGTGGCCGGTGTTGTGGTTTCCGTGAGCTGGCGCCTGGCGCGCCGGACGATTGACGCTTTGCTGGATGCCGCTCCCCCGGGGGTTCGATCCCAGATATACGACGCGGTCTTGCGGGTGGACGGCGTTCTCGAGGTCGACCGGATACGAATCCGCCGGGCCGGGAACCGCTACTTCGCCGATCTCGCGGTTGGACTTGCGCGGACCGTCACTTTTCAGCGCTCCGGCCAGTTGGCCGCCGCCGTTTCCGAGGCGGTTCACCGTGTCCTGCCCGATGCGGACGTGACCGTGCAGCCCCTTCCCCGGGCGCAACGTTCGGAGAATATCTTCGATCGCATCCGCGCCGTGGCGACGCACAAAAACCTCAACGTGCACGACGTCAGCGTGCAGGACTTCGCCGGGCGATTGCACGTGGAGCAGCACGTCGAACTCGACGAGCGTATGACGCTGAAAAACGCCCACGACCAGGTCACCGAACTCGAAGCGGATATGCGTCGCGATGTTCCCGAAATCGCCGACATCCTTACCCACATAGAGAGCGAACCGGCCACCATCGAAAAGCCGGAAGAAGTGGTCAGCGACGCCGAACTCGAGCATCGCTTAAAAGCGGTGGCCTCGCAGTTTCCCGAGGTCCTCGACGTCCACGATTTCGTCATCAAGCGCGTCCGGGGGCGCATGTACATCTCCTGCCATTGCACGCTGTCGGACGATCTTTCTCTGGCGCGCGTGCACGACATTCAGACTGAGTTGGAAATCCGTTTCAAACAAGACGCGCCCGAGTTATTCCGCGTCCTGATTCACCCAGAACCCAGCACGGATAACCGGAGATAGGGGCTTGTGACATCCGTCACAGACAAATATGGGCGACATTGTTGATTGTTGATTTCTGATTGTTGATTGGAGATCGCGATTGGAACATCAGGCGGAAGATCTCAAGAATCGCACAAAGCAGTTTGCTTTGCGCATCATCCGGGTCATTCGGTCTCGTCCACCCGGTGCGGAAGGACGAATCATTTCTCACCAGCTCTTGCGTTCGGGAATGTCCGTGGCAGCCAACTACAGGGCTGTGTGCAGGGCTCGTTCGAAGTCAGAGTTTTTGACGAAACTCGCAATCGTGATCGAGGACGCTGACGAGTCGGCGTTCTGGCTGGAACTACTGGTTGACGCGGGGCTGGTCCCCGAGTCCAAATTGAAGGAGCTCAAGTCGGAGGCGAACCAACGGGTCGCGAGTTTCAATGCATCCCGAACTACCGCTAAGAAGCGGGTTCAATTAGCAATCAACAATTCGCAATTAACAATTTCTCACAGGAAGGTATCGTGATCACCGCTAGAGCAATCTGGGCCGACAACGAGCGTTACCTCGGCGAAGCCAGTTCCCATCACGCCATCGTGATGGACACCGCGACCGAGAAGACCGCCAACACGCCGATGGAACTGGTGCTGATCGCTCTCTGCGGCTGCACCGCTTCCGATGTAGTGGGCATTCTGCGCAAGAAGCGCGAGCCGTTCACCAGGCTGGAGGTCAGTGCCAGTGGCGAGCGTGCAACGGGCTATCCGGCCGTGTACACAGAAATCAGCCTCGTCTATCGCATCGCTGGGAAGGTCTCTCACAAGGCGGTGGAAGACGCCGTTCGCCTTTCGAAAGAAAAATATTGCTCGGTCTCAGCCATGCTGGGAAAGACTGCGAAGATCACCTCCAAGATCGAATTGACGGAATAGATGACGACCCGCGTAGTGCTCTTCACCCAGCCCGGCTGCCTCTCCTGCGAACTGATGAAGGTGTTCCTCGAGGCCAAAGAAATCGCATTCGAAGAACGCGACATCAGCACCGACCGCGAAGCTCGTCGCGAAATGACTGAGGAACACGACAGCAGCGAAACTCCGACGCTCGTGATCTTTTCCGGAGAAACACCGGACGTGATTGTCGGCTTTGATCCCGTGCGTCTTGACCAGTTCCTCGATTCGGCCCCATCATCGGACTCGGTGACTGAATCCTGAACCCTGCTGATACCAGTCGAAGCACTCCTCATCCCCTACGCGGATATTTCTTCATCGGGTCTGCGGCGTTTCTCTGGGGAGTCTCCGCCGCTCTCGGGCGCGCCGTGTTCACCGGCAAATTGCCCTTGAGCGGAGAAGTCCTGCACCCCATCGATCCGCTCATTTTGTCGCAGACACGAACCTCGTTCTCTCTGCTGGTGTTGCTTCCACTGTTGGTGGGCCGCCGGGGCTGGCAACGCATTAAGCTGCCCACGCCCGATCTCATCCAGTGCCTCGTGCTGGGGATGCTCGGTGTGGCTGCGTCGAACTATTTCTATTACGTCGCCATCCAGAAGACGAGCGTCGCTATCGCCATCATCGTGCAATACACGGCGCCGGTATGGGTGCTGCTGTACGTGGTCGCCCGCGGACAACAAAAACTGTCTTTTCAGAAAATCGCCGCGGTAGGTGTCGCGATTGCAGGGATCGCACTGACCATCGGAATCCTGGGCGCAAAATCCACTCCTCTCCGTCTCGACTCCTACGGCTTCCTCGCCGCGCTGCTGGCGTCGTTCTCGTTCGCGTTCTACAACGTTGGCGGACACCGCATTCTGGCCCGCCACGACCGCTGGCGCGTCCTGGTCTGGACACTGATCTCCGCCTCAGGCTTCTGGTTGTTCGTGAATCCTCCGTGGAAGGTTCTAGCCGCGCACTATGCGCCCGCGCAATGGGGATTCCTGTTCGTATTCTCCATGATTTCGGTGCTCGGGTCGTTCTCGCTCTACTTCCTGGGCCTGCAGCATCTCGAGCCGACGCGAGCAATCATCGCTAGTTGCCTGGAGCCCGTATTCTCGATCCTGCTGGCGGCTGGGTTGTTGGGGGAAGGCCTGCAACCCATCCAGACTGTGGGGATTGTTCTGGTCCTGTCGGCGATTGTGATTGTGCAGCTACCAAGGCGGGGAGCCGTCGATCAGGAATCGGTCGTCGTCGATCCGATCGAGTGAGCATGAACTGTTACAGTGCCGTCGGCTAGCCTGCCCTGAGCGAGCCCGGTTCCACGCAGTTGCTCCCCCATTACTTCGGTGCGGCGGGTTGCTTGTTTTTGACAACGTGCCTAGGGATAGTCCGCTAGGCTTGGACTATCCCCCCAAGATATTTTCGAGGTTTAGGCGATGAGAGTCCGCTCCGCGATTTATGTGCTCGGGTTTCTTTCCGTGTGCCTCACACCCTGTTTCGCACACCACACGGCCGTGATCGTCAACAAAGACAACGCGGTTGAAAACCTCACTTCCGCTCACCTGGCGAGAATTGTTCGTGGGGAGATCAAGAAGTGGCCTGACGGTAAGAGTATCGTCCTGGTGCTCCACCGAGATTCTGCCGGCGAAACCGAGACTCTGCAGCGCCTGAACAAGATGTCCGCCGCCGAGTGGAAGAGCTTTGTGGGCGCGCACAAAGATTCGATCTTGTTTGAGGACACCGACGCTGACGTTCTCAAACAGGTGCAGACCGAACCGGGCGCGATCGGGCTGATCGAGGTCCACTCCATCGATAACAGCGTCAATGTGGTGCACGTCGACGGCAAACTCCCCATGGAGTTTGGCTATTTGCCTCATTAAGGGGAGGCGTACGCCTGTCCGCTTACCCTTCGCAGCAAATGAAAATAGCGCCGCGCTTTTTTCACATCCCGCGCAATCTGCTCGCGCAGAGCGTCCACCGATGGAAACTTGATTTCATCCCGCAGTCGCTCCAGGAAACAGATCTCAACTTCCGTCTCGGGGAGCAGTCCGATGGGATGGAAGTTCAGCAGGTGGGTTTCAATGGCGAACAATTCTGCACCGAAGGTCGGACGATTGCCCACATTCGTCACCGAATCGAACCGCTCCGTCCCCACACGAGTCCAAGTGATGTAGACGCCGTCCTGGGGCACCAGTTCTTCGTAGCGCGCGAGGTTGATGGTTGGCACCGTGTATTTTGATCCGTAGCCGCGTCCCCGTCCGGGTGTTCCCAGAATGCAGAATGGGCGCGCCAGCAGATGCCGCGCCCGACTGACGCGGCCCGCAGTGAGCAACTTGCGAATCTGGCTGCTCGACACGGTTTCACCGCGCAGGGTCATCTCGGGATAAACCTTGACCTCGAATCCCATCTCGCGTCCGAGTTCGGCCAGTAAATTCATGTCGCCCGCCGCCTTATGGCCAAAACGGAAATTAAAGCCTTCGTGCACTTCGCGGGCATGGAGTTTTTTCTTAAGAATCCGCTCGGCAAACTGTCGCGGAGTCATCAACGAGAGATCACGCCCAAAGGGAAGCAGCAGCACGGCGTCGACTCCGGTGCTCTCCAGCAACCGCAGTTTCTCTGGAGTCGGCGTAAGCAGTTTCAATCCTGCCTCCGGCCGAAGAATCCGTGTCGGATGCGGCTCAAAGGTCACGGCCACCGAACGGGCCTGATGGTCTCGGGCCCGCAAGACGATTTCCCGCAAGACGTGCGAATGCGCCCGGTGCACGCCGTCAAAATTGCCTACGCTGACCAGCGCCGGGCCGAAGTTGGCAGGGACATCGTCGAGTTTGTAAAAAACCTGCATGGATTGCCTGTGCGAGGTTGGCTAGATCCGGTCCATGGCTGATTGTTGATTTTGAGTGCTGATTGAAAAACAGACGAAGCACCATTCAACCGAGTGGCTGTTCAATCATCCATCAACAATCAGCAATCAAGAATTTGTAATCAGGTCTCAGATCTCGAACTCCAGTTTCATCCCGTCATGCGACAACCGCACATGCCTCGGCAAGGCTGCGTTCGTTGCCTCGTGTGCCAGATCGTGGCAAATGTGGGTGAAGAACGCCCGCTTCGGCTTCAGCCGATCCACGATCGCCAGTGAATTCTTTACCGTCGAGTGTGTGGGATGCGGCTTGTGGCGCAGCGCATCCAGAAACAGAATGTCCAACCCTTCCAGTTGGTGCAGGGACGACTCGGGAATCTCGCTGTGATCGGTCAAATACGCCGCCGAGCCAAACCGGTACCCATAAATCTGCGTCTCTCCGTGAATCAGAATCACAGGCTCGAAGCGCACTCCGAACACCTCCACCGGCCCATCAATCGGGCGCAGTTCAAGCAGAGGCAGCCCGCCAAACTTATAGTCGGCGTCAAAAATGTAGGTAAACATCTTGCGCAGAAACGCTGCCGCGTCGGGGCGCGCGTAGAGTGGTAGCCTGTCCGGTTTGTGGCGGTAACTCAGGGGCCGGAGGTCGTCGATTCCCAGAATGTGGTCGGCGTGGGTGTGGGTGTAGAACACAGCGTCGACGCGGGTGATGTTTTCACGGACCGCTTGGACATAAAAGTCCGGAGTGGTGTCAATCAACACGACCTTGCCGTCGTATTCCAGCATGATCGAAGGCCGTGTCCGCCGGTCGCGCGGATTGCTCGAGTGGCATACGGCACAGTCGCAGCCCAGCGTCGGTACGCCCATCGAGGTCCCACTGCCCAGCACAGTCAAGGTTGCTTTCATCGTCCGCTGGTTCCCGTGGCAGGTCCCGGTTGCGGGGGATGTGCCAAGGCGTTGGTCACCTCAACGTACGCCATCCGCAGTTCGTACAGACTGTTCTGCACGAAATTCTCTTCCGCAGGCGTGAGATTGCCTTTGGTCTTTTCTGCGATGAGGCTCAATGTGTCAATGGTCTGCCGTGCTCCAATGATGTCAACCTGCGGCTGCGCACCCTGCTGTTGCATCAATCCCAGTTGCATCATCGCGGTCATGTAGAGCGAGGCCATGAAGCGTTCAAAAGTGATCTCGAAATCCTTGGCGGAATGCCCGCTTAGTTCGACCTGGGTATCCAGATCCCTGGATGACTGCCGGTAAGCGGAGGCCTGCGCTTCCTGCTCGGCGCTGGTGGGCGGTGGCGGGATATCCCGATCCGGTGTCCCGCCAACCTCGGCTGGCGCTGGCGCCGGAGTTTTCTGAGCGGACGGAGCCTCTTGGGTTGCGGTCGGCGCCGCCACTGGCACCTCGACTTCTTCAGCCACCTCGGTGCGCAATTCCCCGTCCGGGGTAAACAGCCGCCGGTCCGTTACCTTAAAGCCAGATTGTTCGTGTCTCTTCTCAGCCATAAACCCTTTCCTCAAGGAGCGTTTCTGTGCGCTCTTAGCGTTTCCTTAGCGACCTATGCGGTCAAAAGTTGTTTTTCAAGCGGGATGCTCTTCCAGGGACCTCTCGTCCTGCAAAAGCGCGCGATCGGTAACCGGCAACTGGACCACGGTAGCCTTCGCCGCGCCGATCATAACTTCACGCCCCGGGACCCCAACTTCTCGTCGGATGTATCCCAGCGCGACAGTTTTGCCTCCCCCGGTCAGTAGCAGGGAAGCGGCACTCGTAATCTCTCCCACTTCCTTGTCTGCGGCCACGACCCTGTTCCCTGCAGCGATCTGGCCCGCCCCCTCGGCTAGAAATCCGGTGAACTTACGATGCACCGCCCCGCGCGAGCGAATGCGCTCGACGATCTCCTGCCCGACATAGCATCCCTTGTTGAAGTTCAAAGCGCGTGCCTGCTCAGTCTCCTGCGGCAGGTCGCGCTCGCGGATGTCCACACCATACCGCGGCACACCTGAGACAATGCGCTGCAACTCCAGCGCCTCAGAACCCACGGGCGCAGCGCCCGCCGCGCGCAGAGTGTCCCAAAGTTGCCTCACGCTGTCGGGAGCCAGCCACATCTCATAGGAGAGATGCTCCGGTTCCTCGCAGCGGACTAGAGTGCAATCCTTACCTTTCCACATCACAGGTTGCACCTGCAATGAGCGCATTTCAGGAATCGCAAATCCGGCCGTCGTCAGCACTTCGCGTGATTTCGGCCCGGCAATTCCCAGGGCCGTGAGTTGCTCACCGAGGTTCGCAACCTCAACGTCGTCCATGATGATGTAGTGGTCGAAAGTTGCCAGAATCTTCTCGATCTGTCCGCAGTCGGTGTCCACAGTGATGGACTCTCCCCGGTTGTAAGCATTTAGATCACACAGGATGTGCCCCTGGGGATTCAACAGAAAGGCGTAGACCCCCTGGCCCAGGGCAAGGTCGCGGATATTGTTGGTCACCATCCCATTCAACCAGCGTACGCGATCGCCGCCCGTGAGCGAGATCTTGGCCCGGAATCCGAGGTCAAAGACACCGCACCCACTGCGCACGGCCGCGAACTCTTCCTGCGAATCGCTGAAGCGCGCCGCCGTCGTCGCGCCACGATATTCGCTGACCCTCGCCGCGCCTAATCCTTCGCCATGAGCCTGGAGTGCCGTGATCGCCATACCGGTAGTTCGATTATAGCGATTGTGTTAACTTTCCTGCCGTGGACTCGAAAAAGCAAAAGCCAGCGCCCAAAAAGAAGCGCATTGCGGTCATCCCCGGGGACGGTATCGGCCAGGAGGTCATACCCCAAGCCGTGAAGATCATCCAGGCCTCGGGAGCCAACGTCGAATTGACCGACTTCGACTGGGGCGCCGCTCGCTACCTGCGCGATCAAGTCACGGTTCCTCCCGACGGCTTCGTCATGCTAGCCCGCGACTTCGACGCCATCCTGGTCGGTGCCTTCGGCGATCCCCGGGTCAACACCAACGTCCATGCCAAAGAGATTCTGCTGGGCATGCGCTTCAAGATGGATCTCTACGCCAACGTGCGCCCGGTCCGGTTGCTCGATGCAGCATTGTGTCCGCTGAAGGAAGTCGAGCCCAAAGACGTAGATTTCGTGGTGCTCCGCGAGAATACCGAAGGCGTCTATACCGACGCGGGCGGCGTCTTCAAGCAGGGCACCCCCGACGAGATCGCTACCCAAGAGGACATCAACACCCGCAAAGGCGTAGAGCGGATCATCCGCTACGCCTTTGAATACTGCGAGCGGCACACGAAACTTGACGGCTCCCCGCGCAACAAAGTCCTGATGAGCGACAAGTCGAATGCCATGACCCACGCCGGAGGCCTGTGGCAGCGTGTGTTTAAGGCGGTCAGCGCCGAATATCCGCAAATCACCGCGCACCACATGTACGTGGACGCACTCTGCATGCAGATGGTCCGCGATCCCCGCCAGTTCGACGTCATCGTCACCAACAACATGTTCGGCGACATCATTACAGACCTGGCCGCAGGCCTGCAGGGTGGCTTGGGCATGGCTGCCAGCGGCAATATTCATCCTGGCAAGACGTCAATGTTTGAACCCGTCCACGGCTCCGCCCCGCCAATCGCAGGTAAGAACATGGCAAATCCCTTCGGGGCGATCTTGACTGCGGCCATGATGCTCGGTCATCTCGGGATGGCGAGGGAAGCAGCGAAGATCGAAGCCGCGGTCTTGGAAGCCGTTCGCCAGAAAAAGACCACGCCGGACATCGGGGGCACGCTCGGGACGCGGGAAGCGGGAGAATGGGTCGCAAGGCAAGTCAGCGACTCATAGTTCCTGTCATCCCGAGCGGAGCATGCTGATTCGCGAGCAGTGAATCGGTTTGAGGATCGAAAAGATCCCTGCACATCCTGTGACGACCGGAAAGCGCGGGGTGTTTTTACTATGCAGCATATGGATCAATGCCGGTGTGCATTACGCTTTCCCTCCAACCAGCAGCGCCAACTCCCGCCATTTCCACGCGCAATCCACATCCACAAACCCGATCTCGCGCAACCACCCGAGCTGGGTCTCGACATCTAACAACTTGTTCGACGGATCCTCGGTCTCAACCGTAAATCCGATTCGCTCCAGAAACTCCCGGTGCAACCGCGGGGTAGGCGAAGCCACGTGCTCCAGATTGCAGAAGACGCCGCCCGGATTCAGCAGACCGAAAATCTCGGCGTGAAGCACACGCTTGCGTTCGTGCACGAGATGATGAATCGCGAAGCTGGAGATAACCGCATCGAACTTGCCCAGAGCGGGAAGAGGTTCGTCCAGATTGTGAGTGATGACTCTCACGGAAGGTTCTGCGGCAAAGCGCTTGCGAGCAGCCTCCAACATCGCGGGAGAGAAATCCACGGCCACAGCATCGGTATCAGGGTGCTCTCGCCGGACCAATTCCTCTCGGACCAGAGCCAGCAGTCGTCCGTCGCCGGTGCCCAGGTCGAGTATGCGCCTTGTGCTAAGCGGAATGAATTCGAGCAGGGCCGATTCCCCCTCGCTCCGATGGGAAATCGAGTCCGCGCGTTCCAGATAATCGCGGGCATGCTCGCTCGAAGTCCAGAGAATGACGGGCTTGGTGGTAGTCATGAGGGAGAAGTATACGGAAACGTATAGACTCAATCTTAATGGATAAAGGCAAAGGGTGTTCCCGAGGGATTCTTCGCTGGTTTTTAGCGGTTGGGCTGGCCGTGGCCGCGTGCGCGCTGTGGCCGGCGAGCGCACAAGATGCTCCGGCCAACAAGCCCGCGGACCAGCCCGCACAACCCTCTGCTTCGCAGGAGCAACCCAAGCCTTCTCCTCCGAAAGAAGAACCTGCGAAGGATGAAGTCAAGATCACCCCTCGTCAAGCCGAGGAACTCTTCCATTCCATCGATGAGATTCTGGAGTTCGACAGCAAGCAGACCGGCCTGCCCATAAAAAGGGAAGTGAAGCGCAAGCTGACCAGCCGCGACGAAGTCGTTTCCTATCTCACCAAGCACCTGGACGACGAAGATACGCAGCGCCTGCGGCGGTCGGAACTGGTGCTCAAGAAATTTGGACTCCTGCCGCGCGAGTTCAATCTGGAAACCTTTCTTGTCGCGCTCCTGCGGGAGGAAGTCGCTGGCTACTATGACCCAAAAACAAAAACCGTGAACCTGCTCGACTGGGTACCGATCGAAGAGCAGGAGCCGGTGATGGCGCACGAGTTGACACACGCGCTCCAGGATCAGTCCGTCGGCCTGCAGAAGTGGATGAAAAAAGGCGAAAAAGATCTGGCCGAGATCAAGAAAGATCCGACCCCTGCCGACATCGAAAACGACGAGATCGACAACGCACGTGAAGCGGTCATCGAGGGCCAGGCCCAGGCTATGATGTTTCAATATGCGATGGCGCCGACCGGGCACTCGATCGCCAATTCTCCCGCCTTGGTCGATGCAATGGAAGAGGAGACTCTCACGGGCACGCCCGGCACCAAGGTCTTCAACACGGCGCCAATTTTCATGAAAGAGTCACTCACGTTCCCCTACAGCTACGGCATGGAGTTCGTGGTCAAGTTGATGCAGAAAGGCGGCAAGGAGAAGGCATTCGCCGGCGTTTTGCAAAATCCTCCCCACACCACCCGCCAGATCATGCAGCCGGAGACTTACTTGTCGGGCGAGAAGATCGAACCCATGCGAGTGCCTGATTTTAAGCATGATTTCAAGGATTATCAGAAGTTTGACATCGGCGCGATGGGCGAATTCGACGTGGCCGTGCTGATCGAGCAGTATGCGGGGAAGCCGTCATCGAAGCGCCTGTTTCCGGAGTGGCGCGGCGGATATTACTACGCCGCGAAGCTCACGCCAGATTCTCACGCGGATCCCGCCACAGCGCCTTTGGGTCTACTCTACGTGTCGCGCTGGTCCGGCGCCGATAAGGCCGCGGAGTTCGCCGGGATCTACGCGCGGTCGCTGTCACAGCGCTACAAAAAGGTCGAGGAGGTCGGAAGTCCGGCGCAGGAGTCTGCAGCCGTCGCACAGGATGGCGAGAGCAAAACAAGTCTGCTCAAAGGCCGCCACGCCTGGACAACCGAGGACGGCCCTGTGGTGATCGAGGAGCAGGGTGATACGGTGTTCGTCAGCGAGAGCCTGGACGCGGCCACGACTTCGATCCTGGAAAGGGAAGTTTTTGCAGTGGCACCGGTCGCGAAGGAAGCCAAGCCTTAGCTACCTTTTTTTCTTATTTTCTTTTTCGTCTAGAACTTCTCCCAGGAAGTGTTGCACCATCGCCGTGACAGCGAATTGCCGCCCTGAGCGCTCGATCGTCAATCTGCGCTCCTGGCCTGGGGTTCCTCCGAGCATCGCCCACACCTGGCCCATTGTCGACCCACGAACCGGAATGTCGTTCACGGCGATGAGATGATCGCCAGGCAGGACGCCGTCAGGTCCTTGCGGTACGGAGGGTTTGCCGTCAAAGTCCGCGACACCGAGGATCGTAAATCGCCCATCATCCTCTGGCCGTAGCACCACTCCGATGACATCAAAGTCCGGAAAGTTAAACATGCGGCCAAACTCGAAATAGACCGTCGAGTGCGCGTAGTCAAGGCCGACGCGGTAGTTGAGCAACACGTTCGACCCCAGAAGACCGGCCGTCGGCACCCCCGCGCGCTTTTCAAAAAACTCCACTCTGCCCTTCGGGAAATCCACAAGTGCTACGTTGGCCAGAAACAGCGGACCGTATTGTATTCGCTCCGCGCGCATCACCTTCCACTTGGGTTCTTCGTCGAGGCCCCACATGTTGGCCGAGCCCACCGCACCCGTCATGTGCGGCCAATCCGGATGCGCCGCGGCCAACTTGTCGAATAATTCCGACGCAAGAAAGCTAATGCACGCGCCCAGGTCGAGGGCCAGATTGTATTTCTTGTTCTCGATCTGGCTGGGAACCTGGATCAGGCCATTCCCCGGGTTGATCTGCACCTTGCCGCTGGGCCCTCGAAAATGAATTGTGCCTGGCGCCCCGATTGAGAACTGGCGCCCGGGGAAATCAACGAGCACGTCATAGCGGCGAAGGATACTCGACGGCAGGTTGATTTCAACGTTCATGCCGGCTGCCAGCACCGATGCCGCACTCACGGGCTTCAGCGGAATCCTGGCTTCTTTCAAACTTTCCAGCGGGATCGTCATGCCGCCCACAGTGATCGCTCGCGGAGGAAGAGAGGAGCACTCCTGATCCGTGCACGATACCGCGAGTCCTAACAGCGCGGCTACCCGTCGAGAGAGGTACAGATCGGGGTTGCCGTTATCTACCCACGCACGAACGCGCTCCGTGGAACCGTCGGGGAGCGGTATGTCGGCGTTGACGATCACGCGGTTGTGATCGATGGCTGCGGGGACGGTGACGGATTTTGGCTCGGATGGAGACGCGGGCGTGTCTTGCGCCAAGCTGAAACCGCACAGCAAGAGCAGTGCGCAAACTGCGGTACGACACCTCATGTACCAAATTGTAGCGCCCCTCGCCTCGCCACCGGCCACAGGGCGAGCGCTCAAACTCCGTCGCCGCCGGGGCGCAGACACCGGATACCCGTCCTGTATAATCACCAGTTTGACTGGCGACGCGCACACGTTCTGGAGGGTGATTGGCGCAAGCGGAAATCGGAATTATCGGCGGCAGCGGGTTGTACTCCATGCCCGGGCTGAGCAAGGTCAAGGAAGTGCGGGTGAAGACGCCGTTCGGCGCGCCATCCGACGCCTATGTGTGCGGCACGCTGGAAGGGCGCAAGGTGGCATTTCTGGCGCGCCACGGACGCGGCCATCGCATCCTGCCCAGTGAACTCAATTTCCGCGCGAATATTCACGGGTTCAAGCAACTTGGGGTGGAGCGCATCGTCTCGATCTCCGCGGTCGGGTCGCTGAAGGTAGAGCACAAGCCGCTGGATTTTGTCATTCCTGATCAGTTCTTCGATCGAACGCGTCACCGCGTGGACACTTTCTTCGGCGGCGGGGTGGTAGCCCACATCGCCTTCGCCGATCCGGTCTGTGGAGAGCTTGCGGGCGTGGTCGAGTCCGCCTGCAAAAAGATTGGCGTCGTCGGCAAACACGGTGGCACCTACCTGTGCATGGAGGGACCTCAGTTTTCCACCAAGGCGGAATCGAACGTCTATCGCGGCCTGGGCATGGACGTGATTGGCATGACCAACCTGCAGGAAGCGAAGCTGGCGCGCGAAGCGGAGCTTTGTTACGTCACGGTTGCCATGGTCACGGATTACGACTGCTGGCACCCCCATCACGATTCTGTGACGGTCGATCAGATCGTCGCCGTGCTGCTGAAGAATGCAGAGAACGCCACGAAAGTGGTCCGCGAGACCGTGGCCGCGATGCCGCGCCAACGTTCGTGCAAATGCGGATCGGCGCTCGCCCATGCGATCCTTACGGATCCTAAAAAGATTCCTGTCGCAACGAAGAAAAAGTTGAAGCTGATTCTCGGCAAGTATGTGAAATAAGATCGCCTGACTATCTACTATTCACTAACCACTGCTAAAAGACAGGATTCACGGATGAGTATTCTCGTAGTCGGTTCGGTTGCATTTGATGACGTTACTTCTCCCTCGGGCAGCGTCAAGAACATTCTGGGTGGCGCGGCTACCTACTTCTCATTGGCGGCCAGTTATTTCACCAAGGTGCGCGTGGTGGCCGTCGTTGGCGACGACTTCGGCCCCGAGCAGGAGAACGTTTTTCATCAGCACGGCATCGACATCCGAGGTCTGGAGCGAGCCAAGGGCAAGACCTTCCGCTGGGGCGGTTCCTACACCGACAACCTCAACGAAGCGAAGACGAATTTCACCGACCTGAACGTATTCGAGACCTTTCAACCGCGTATTCCGAGAGAGTACGAGGACACGGAATTCCTTTTCCTGGCGAATATTCAGCCAACCCTGCAAGCCAATGTTCGGCGCTCGATGAACGGTGTCCGGCTGACCGGCTGCGACACGATGAACTATTGGATCAAGGGTGCACTCCAGGAACTTACAGAAACACTGAAACTCGTCAACGTGCTGCTGATCAACGACACCGAAGCGAAGATGCTCGCCCATGAAGCCAACCTGCCGCGGGCCGCGCAAAAGGTGCTGGCCATGGGTCCGCAGGCGCTGGTGATCAAGCACGGCGAATACGGTGCCACAATTTTCTTTCGCGAGGGCGCATTTGGCATCGGCCACCATCCGTTCCGCGCGCCGGCGCTGCCGATCGAAGAGGTGAAAGACCCAACCGGTGCCGGTGATTCCTTTGCTGGTGGATTCATGGGTTACCTTGCGTCGCAAGGAGAAGTCACCCGCGAGGTGTTGAAGCGCGCCCTGTTCTATGGTGGGGTCATGGGGTCGTTTGCCGTCGAGCGTTTCGGCACGGAGCGCCTGCAGTCGCTCACCCGGGAAGAGATCGACGAGCGCTTTCAGATCTTTCGCGATCTGACTCACCTCGAGTAGTCTGCCTCCAGAGGGCCCGGTCTTTTTGCGGGACAGGCGCCAGTGCCCAAGAAAATGAAAAACGCGCCACCCTGTTCCCCCTGGGATTCCGAGGTCAGGCTCCTGGCCTGGCTGGCGACCTGCGTTTCCGTGTTTTCCTTCCTGTACTATTTTCAGCGTGCCGATGTGCTGCTCTACGGCGATGCAGTTGCCCACATCAACATCGCGCGCCGCGTCTTCGATTCGAAAACACCCGGCCTCCTTCAACTCGGAACCGTGTGGCTCCCCCTGCCACACCTGTTGATGATTCCTTTCCTGATCTCCGGAGAAATGTGGCGGCGGGGCGTGGGCGGTTCGATTCCCTCGATGGTGGCGTATGTCTTTGGGGTGATCGGAATGTTCCGCCTGGTCCGAGGTGCTCTCTCGGGCGACTCTGCACCGGATGGGGCCGCACGCGTCGCCGCCTGGACCGCCGCGTTGATCTATGCCGCGAATCCGAACCTGATCTACCTGCAGACCACCGCGATGGGCGAAGCGTTGTATCTGGCGTTCTTTATCTGGGCGGTTGTCTATTTCAGCGAGTCCATACGTGGGGAGGCGAAGGCCCTCACAAAGTGCGGATTGTGTCTGGCGGCGGCATGCCTGACTCGCTACGACGGATGGTTCCTGGCCTTGGCGATGGCAGCAGCAGTCGTATCGCTCAGCTTGCTCCCGGCCAGTGCACAGGGACCGAAGACATTCCGAGTCCCGCGCGCCGGGGTGGCGAAATTCATCTTGATCGCCGCCGCCGCCCCAACGCTCTGGCTCGCCTACAACGGAATCGTCTATCGTAATCCGCTGGAATTCGCGAATGGACCCTACTCCGCCAAGGCGATCGAGCGCAGGACGCAGACTGGGAACCAGGGGCATCCGGGCAGTGGCAATCCTGGGCTCGCCGGACTCTATTTTCTGAAGTCCGCGGAAGCCAACGTAGCCGAGAACGAATGGCTGCAGCGTGCCTGGGTACTGTTAGCTCTCGCAGGGGTCGCGGTCGCGGCGCGGGCGTACCGCCGCCAACTAAGTCCGCGTGGATCATCTGCTCTGGGTGCGTGGCTGCCGCTGATCTTCCTGCTCGTGCCCGTGCCCTTCTACGCTCTTTCCGTGGCGTACGGGGGTGTACCGATCTTCATCCCGTCCTGGTGGCCCTTCACGCACTACAACGTAAGGTATGGATTGCAGTTGCTCCCGGCTTTTGCCACTGCGCTGGCGATCCTGGTGCATCGCAGCGTGCGGTCCGAGTGGAGTCCCCGTGTCCGTCTGGCATCGGGGCTGGGACTGCTCGTTTTGGTGATTGCCAGTTATGCCAGCGTTTGGCGCGCTACCCCGATTTCCCTGAAAGAAGCTCAGATCAACATGCGCACCCGGAATGAACTCGAAACCCAACTCGCGGTCTGGCTGCAGAAGTTGCCGCCCGATGCGACGCTCCTGATGACCCTGGGGGATCATGTCGGAGCGCTGCAGCGGGCAGGGATTCCGCTCAAGCACGTCATTAACGAAGGCAATCACCGCATGTGGATTCAGCCGGTCGATCCCGACGGCTTATGGGAGCACGCCCTCGCCGATCCCGCGCACTATTCCGATTACGTCGTCGCTTTCGAGGGCGACAGCGTTTGGCAGGTGGTGCAGGACAGGCATCTGCAGGCATTGCTTGAGATCCATGTCACCGGGCAAGCGCGGGCGATCCTCTACCGCGCTCGGTAATCACGCAGGTAACGCCGGAGAGCACAAGTCCGGTGATAAAATCCGGCCATCCGAAGTCTGCCCCAGGCGGGCGGGCGATCCAAATGAGCTGGCAACATTTCGTCCAAATACTGCGCAGGGAGATGGCGAGCGGAGCTGTTGGCAGCTCTCTGACGCGCCTGGTATTGGCCGCGCTGCTCGGTGGCCTCATCGGCCTGGAGCGCGAGTTCAGGCACCGGGCGGCCGGCCTGCGCACCAACATGTTCATCTGTTTCGGCGCGGCCATGTTCACGCTCTTGTCCGAGAGGCTGGCGGGCGTCCCGTCGGACGCCGCCAGAATAGCGGCTCAGATTATCCCCGGCATCGGATTCATCGGCGCGGGCTCGATTCTGCACACGCGCGGACTCACCACCGGCCTGACCACAGCCGCCACGCTGTTCGTAGTCGCGTCGGTCGGTATGGCCGCGGGCGGCGGTCTTTATCTGACGGCTATATTCGCCACTGGACTGGTATTGGGCGCACTGTTCTTTCTGGGTCACGTGGAAGAAACGTTCAATCTCAAGCTGCTGATGACGAGCTACGAAGTCACGGGGGCCAGCGTCGAAGAAATCGGCAACGAGGTCAACCGCATTCTGGAGAGTCACCACCGGCTGATGCAAAACGTGGCCACCGGTGATACAGGCCAGCATGTGCGCCTGCAGTTTGATGTCGAGGGCTGCAACCGCGAACAAAAGGAATTACTGCAGCGACTGAAAGGGTCGACGATCTTGCGCGGCGTGACCTCTCTCGGCCGGGTGGATCACGAGTGACCTCGGGAGTCCGCACCATTCCTTTCGTGAAGGCCAGCGCCAATGGCAACGATTTTCTTTTGATCGACGGCGCCCTGGCTCCGTCCGACATCGCTGCGTTTACCCGCCGCATTTGTCACCGCCACGATGGCGTGGGAGCCGACGGGGTCGAGTGGATGCTTCCCCACTTCACCGCCGACGTCGAAATCCGCTTGATCAATGCTGACGGCTCGTCCGCGGAGATCTCCGGTAATGGCACGCGCTGCGTGGCGGCATACGTTTGCGCCCAACTCGGCAAGGAACGGATTTCAATTCTCACCGGGGCAGGAACCAAGTTCTGCCAGTTGACCTCACGCCGAGACTCCGAATATGAGTTCGAAATCGAGATGGGTGAGGCCGTTGTCGAGAACGAACTGGTGCTCAAGATTGGTGCCAGGGAAGTACGCGGGATCCCAGTGTCGATGGGCAACCCGCATTTCGTGACCTTCGTCCCTGAGTTTGCAGCGGACTGGCAGACGCACGCCGCGGAAATTCAGCAGAGCTCGCACTTCCCTCAAGGGGTGAACGTTGAACTCGTGGTGGTCGATGGCAAGAATGATGTGAGGGCGTGTTTTTATGAGCGGGGCGTTGGAGAAACCCTGTCTTCGGGCACCGGTTCTTGCGCATCGGCAGTGGCCGCGATAGCCGCCGGGGGGGGCGCTTCACCCGTGAAGGTTCATGCGCCCGGCGGGATACAGACCGTTCGGACGAACGGGAATAAAGTCTCTCTGCGAGGCTCGGCTCGGCTGTTGTGCCGGGGGGAATTCTTTTTGAGTTGAACTGCGGATTGCGCGGCTTCCAGGATCGCACAGCGCCTGAAACCAATGTCCTCGTCCTACCTTCAACCCGTCAGACCGCCCGCCCTTCGACCCGGCGATACAGTCGGCATTGTTGCTCCTGCCAGCAATCTCAAGCGCCCTGACTTGGACGCGGGCTGCGAGGCGCTGCGACGCGCAGGATACTGCCCGTTCTTTTTCGACACGATTCTGGAAGAGGATCTCTATTTTGCCGGATCTGTCGAGCGACGGGTGCGCGAATTGGAAGAGATGTTCGTGCGTGACGACGTACGAGCGATCGTGTGTGCGCGCGGCGGCTACGGCGCAACCTATCTGCTGAGACAGCTTGATCTCGAAAAGATCAAACTGCATCCCAAGATTTTCGTAGGGTACAGCGACATCACCTCACTTCTGACTTACTTGGTCGACACTGCCGGACTTGTTGCTTTCCATGGTCCGATGGCAGCGAAGGACTGGGCACACGCGGACGGGGTCGATCGGGCATCGTGGCAGGCCGCCCTATCGGGCTCGGATGCGTGGGACGTGGCTCAGGGTCCGGGTGTCTGTGGGATCGTCGACGGCAATGCAGAGGGAGTCTTGTACGGTGGATGCCTGTCAATTCTGGTCGCATCGTTGGGCACGCCCTACGAAATCAAGACTACAGGTACGATTCTGTTTGTCGAGGATGTCGCGGCCAAGCCCTTTCAGATCGATCGCATGCTGATGCAGCTGAAATTGGCCGGACACTTTGATGGCGTTCGCGGCATCGTCTTCGGAGAAATGCTCGACTGCGTTCAGACCGCTAATCAGGGTTACACTTTGCAGGACGTAGTTGCCCGTGTTGTCGGTAGCCTGGGAGTGCCAGTCGCTTTCGGCGTGAGGTCGGGGCACGTCTCCTCGGGCAACATCACCCTCCCGTTCGGAGTAAGAGCGAAGTTGTCTGTCCGCGGTGGGCAAGTAACCCTCCGGATCTTGGAACCATCGGTCATGCCCTGACCGAGCTACGCCTGACCGAGCTCCGGAAGAGCTCAGAGATTGTGTCAGGGTATGCCTTCGGGCAGATCGCAGATGTACAAAACAAATCGCGCCTTTAGGTGCAGTGAGTAAGCCGGACATGAACGAGAAGCACGTACACCTGATCGGTATCTGCGGCACCGCCATGGCCTCGCTGGCTGGAATGCTCAAGCAGCGCAGCTTTCACGTCACTGGCTCCGACGCCGCAGCCTATCCCCCGATGTCGGACTTTCTGCGCGAGCTGGGGATTCCCGTCGCGCAACCATTCGATGCGAAGAATCTCGACCCGCGACCTGATCTGGTCGTGGTCGGCAACGCCATGTCGCGTGGCAATGTGGAACTGGAGCAACTGCTGGACCAGCGCATTCCATTCTGTTCCTTACCGCAGTTGCTGCACGACGAGTTTCTTCAAGGCAAGGAAGTGCTGGTCGTCGCCGGCACTCACGGCAAGACCACGACCACCTCCATGCTGGCCTGGATCTTCCACTCGGCAGGCCTGCAGCCGTCGTTTTTGATCGGCGGTATCGCGGAAAATTTCGGTTCGAGTTTCCATCTCGGCGCAGGGAAGCACTTCATCCTCGAAGGTGACGAGTACGACACCGCTTTCTTCGACAAGGGACCGAAATTCCTGCATTACTTTCCCGACTCGGTGATTCTGACCTCGGTCGAGTTCGATCACGCCGACATCTATAAAGATCTCGACGCCGTTGAAACCGCCTTCAAGCGCTTGGTGAATCTGATTCCACGCCGAGGCCGGATCGTGGCCTTTGACGGGTTCGCCGGCGATGTGTCAGAAAGCCCTAGTCTCGAGCGCTGTTTGGCCAAGGCGTTCTGCCCGGTAGAGCGCTACGGCGCCGGGACGCGCGCGAACTGGAAAATTACCGACCTGCGGCTCGACCCGACGCGTACTTCGTGGACTGTTCTGCACGATGGCCAGCCGTGGGCCGACCTCGAATTTCCGCTGCCTGGGGAATACAACGTCTGGAATGCCACCGCGGCGGCGGCGCTGGCGGCTTCCTGCGGCATTCCGAAAGAGGCGATTGCGGCAGCGCTGAAAACTTTCCAGAGCGTCAAACGTCGCCTCGAAGTGAAAGCGGAAGTGAACGGCATCACCATCATCGACGACTTTGCCCATCATCCCACGGCGATCGCCGGGACGCTGAAAGCTCTCCGCGCGCGCTATCCCCGGGCGCGCCTGTGGGCGATTCTTGAACCGCGTTCCAACACGCTTCGTCGCCGGGTTTTGCAGAGCGCCTTGGCGCACAGCCTGGCCCAGGCCGACGAAATCATCGTGGCCGGAGTGTTCCGCTCGGAAGCAGTCCCGGAAAACGAGCGCCTGGAGTTGCCGGCCCTCGCTTCCGAGATCGAGCAAGACGGCCGCCGTGCAAGGCTGTTCGCAGACGCCGACGCCATCGTGCAGGCGGTTGCCTCCGAAATGCACAGCGGCGACGTGGTGGCGATTCTCTCCAACGGTGGTTTCGGCGGGATTTATGAAAAACTGCCGGCACGGCTGCGGGAACTGGCAGGGAGGCGATGAGTTCCTCGCTGAAATTGATCCGGCGCACCCTGCGAGGTGCCCTTTGTGCCGCAATTCTCGCCGCGTCGTTGATGTGTCTCGCGCAGACGCAGGCCCCGGTTAGTTACACTGTCGCTCTCTCTTCGCCCGCAGAGCATCTGGTGGAAGTGCAGATCATCCTGCCGGCGGGTGCTGCCCAGCGCGAACTTCAGTTGCCCGTGTGGAACGCCCTCTATCAGGTCCGTGACTTCGCTCAGTATTTGACCTGGGTTCGCGCCAAGGATCGCTCCGGCAAGCCACTCCCGGTGAGCGCGCTCGACAAGAGCCGCTGGCAGATTCAAGGCGCGGAGAGCGGAGCGATTGTCGAGTATCAAATCTATGTCGATTCCCAGGGTCCGTTCGGCGCGCAGGTGAACCCTCATCATGCCTTCTTCAATCTGGCGCAGATTTTGATGTATTCCGTGGATGCGCGCAATGCCGCCGTGACCGTGCGTTTCAGCCAAGTTCCCGAGGGATGGCACATCGCAACTCCCTTGGCGCCCGTTTCCGGCGGCGAGTTCAGTGCCGCGAATTACGACGTGCTCGTCGACTCTCCCGTAGAGATGGGCAACTTTCAGGAGGCTGACTTCGACGAAGCGGGTGGCCACTTCCGCGTAATCGTCGATGCCGACGCCACCGACTACGACATGGCAAAGCTAGTGGCCACGCTGCACAAGATTGTCGCCTCTGCCACCGGTTGGATGAACGATCGTCCCTTCGACACCTACACTTTCATTTATCATTTCCCGCGCGGGCCGGGAGGTGGAGGCATGGAGCACGCTTTCTCGACGGCGATCGAATTGAACGCAGACGGGATGAAGCAATCGCTGGTTTCCTTTTCCAGCGTCACCGCGCACGAGTTCTTCCATCTGTGGAACGTCAAGCGGATCCGCCCGCAAACACTCGAACCGGTGGACTACACCAAAGAGAATTACACGCGGGCGCTGTGGTTCAGCGAGGGTGTCACGAGCACGGCCGAAGGGACGGTTCAACGACGCGCGGGCCTGCTCGATGAGAGACAGTATCTCTACCGGCTCGGCGACCAGATCACAGAACTCGAGCGGCGTCCCGCGCACCTCACTCAATCCGCCGAAGAGTCAAGCCTCGACGCCTGGCTTGAAGGCAACGAATTTTACCGCCGTCCTGAGCGCAGCATCTCTTACTACAATAAAGGCGACCTTCTCGGCGTAATGCTGGACCTGGCGGTGCGCGAGGCCAGCCACGGTCAGGCGTCCCTGCGCGAAGTGCTGCAATGGATGAACGACAACTACGCGAAGAAAGGCCGCTTCTTTAATGATTCCGAGGGCGTTCGGGAGGCCGCTGAAGCGGTGAGCCACGCCGACCTTGCCTGGTTCTTCACGAAGTACGTGGCCGGAACGGAAGAGATTCCCTGGAATGATTTTCTCCGGCCGGTCGGTCTGCGCGTGGATGCCATCTCGAACACCGTGACCGATGCCGGTTTCATGGCATCCCGTAACTTTGACAGCCTGCTGTCGATCGGAGCCGTGACACCCGGCAGCGCCGCTGAGCATGCTGGCCTGCAGGTGGGCGACACCATCACTGAGCTCCAGGGCAAGCCCGCCGGACAGGAGTTTCGCCAGGAGTTGGCCCATTTGAATCCCGGGGACACACTCACCGTGAAGGTCCGCTCCCGCCGTGGCGCTGAGCACGAGCTGAAGTGGAAAATCGACAGCCGTCAGGAAATCTCCTACGAGGTGAGAGATACCGATCAGGTCTCAGCCCAACAACGCGCGCGACGTAGTGCCTGGCTGAAAGGCGAAGCGCAGGGCGCCACAGACACCACTGCGGGAGCTGCGGCAAAATGATCCGCACGATCATCATGTTGATGTTCTGGGCGCTGGCTGCCCCCGCGGCCGCGATCATTGGTTTTTCGGCGAGCTTCATCATGGGAGATGTCCGCGTCCTTTATCGCCTTTTCATGTGGGGTGCCTGGGCTGGCGTGTGGATTACCGGCGTCCGCGTCCAAACCGTCGGACGCGATCAGTTCGACCACTCGCGCAGCTATATTTTCATGACCAATCACGCTTCCAACCTTGACCCCCCGATTCAAATACCGCTGATTCCCAAGCGCTCGTCCGTGATGGTGAAGAAAGAGTTGTTCAAGGTCCCGATCCTGGGGCGCGCCATGCGTATGGGATCGCTGGTGCCCGTCGACCGCGGCAACCGCGACGCCGGGATTGAAGCCGTGCGGGCCGCCAAGTCGGTGGTCGAGCAGGGACTCAACATGACCATCTACGTGGAGGGCAAGCGCTCGTTCGACGGCAAACTGCTCCCCTTCAAGAAGGGTCCGTTCTATCTGGCCATGGAGTGTGGAGTTCCGGTAATCCCGATCACCATCGTGGGCACTCACTACGCCATGCCGAAGGCGAGATTCGCGATCAAGCCAGGCTTGGTGAAAGTGATTTTCCATCCGGCGATCGATCCCAAGGATTTCGTCAGCCGGGAATGCCTGATGGAAAAAGTACGCGCCGCCATCGAGAGTGGCCTGCCGGAACAGTACCGCCAACCCGCTGCCGTAACCGCCGAAGGCCGAGAGGCCCACGGAGGAACAGCGTACGCCTGAGTTCCCCTGTGAACCCTAGCTGGGTGCCTCGTTCTTGCTGCGTCTTTTGCGGCAAAAAGTGGGGGGTTCTACGGAGCGGAGTCACAGGTGTCCGGTGCAGTTATTCTTTGCGACTCTTCGCGCGCACTGCCCGCGCAATCTCCGGCAACCGCGGCAGAATCGCCGAATATTTCAGCCACACTTTATGATCCACGGCAGGTGCCCCACTCACTAGCGCGCCGGCAGGAATGTCGTGTGCAACCCCACTCTGCGGGGTCACAATCGCGTTATCCCCCACCTTGCAGTGCCCGACCACACCGACCTGCCCTGTAAGGATGACCTTGTTGCCGATCTCGGAGGATCCAGCCAGTCCCACCTGCGCGCACAGCAGCGCATCTTCGCCCACGTGCGATCCGTGCCCGACCTGCACCAGGTTGTCCACCTTCACGCCGCGTCCGATGCGGGTTTCGCCCACGCTCGCCCGGTCTATGCAGGAGTTGGCCTGCACCTCGACATCGTCCTCGATCACCACCGGAGCCGGTTGGGGAATCTTATGCCATCGTCCTTCCGCAGTCTTGGCGAATCCAAATCCATCTGCCCCGATCACAACTCCGTTCTGTAGAAGCACGTTGTTGCCTACCCGGCAGTTCTCGCGTACCACGGAGTGCGCGTGTGCGAAGAAGTTGTCCCCAAGTTGCGCCCCGCGATAAATGACCACGTGCGCCAGCAGCACTGCGTCCGCCCCGATCTCTACGTCTTCGCCGATGACGACATACGGCCCGACATGCGCGTTCGCCCCAATCCTCGCGCTGGGATGTACTACCGCCGTGACGTGTACACCGGGCGTGTACCGCGGCGCCTGGTGAAACAACTCAAGTGCCTGCGCAAACGTCACGTAGGGATCCTTTGCCCGCAACATGGCCGCGGACACAGCAGGGAAGTCCTCCCCTACAATCACCGCCGACGCCTTGGTCGTCCGGGCCCCCGCCGCGTACTTGGGATTCGAAACGAAGGTGAGTTCCCCGGGGCCGGCCTGCTCAATTCTATTAAGGCCGGTAATCTCCATCTCCGGGGAGCCGTTTTCCAGGCGCACGTTAAGCGCAGAAGCGATAACAGAGAGTTTCATGGGTGATTAGGCGACGTCGAATAGATCGTAACACCACGGACGCGGCGGGAACGCGTCAACCGCTGCGGTCGGCGCCCCGGTTAGCTTGCCGGGGGACGTGTGTTTCCGCGGCTCGGACGCTTTGTCTATTGCACCACCAACAGAAACCCGCTCTTGCTCACCGTCGAGCCGCTGGTTGCAGAAACCACCATGTTGTAGACCCCTGTGGGCGTTCCTGGGTTGGGAGGCGGTGCCTGGCTTCCTCCTCCGCCCCCTCCTCCGCAGCTTGGGATCAAAACCACGAGCACCAGCGTGAGGAGTATGCAGAGTCCGCCTGCACGGCGCTGCTTCCCGCCAACTAGACTCAAGGAGAAGAGCAGACCGATCCCCATCATCCACTGTGCGGCGAAGAATCCACGCTTGAGCGCCAGCGCAGCCGGCGTAGGCGCTTTCGTGCTCACGAGAATCCCAGCAGTCGTTGAGTTCAGACTGCCGTTCGCTGCAATCGTGGGCGGAGTAAAAGTGCAGGTTGCCTCAGAGGGAAGGCCGGAGCAGCCAAGACTGATCGTCCCGCTGAATCCCGTGGAATTAGAGATGCTGACCGACGTCGTCCCGGAACCACCGGGAGCCGAAATCAGCACCGTCGCCTGCGTCGATGGAATCGCGGCGAAGAAACCCGGCGTGATGGTGAATGACTGGGGCTGAGTTGAGCTGCTTGGGTTGAAGCTGGAGTCTCCGCTGTAGGTCGCCGAGATGGTGTGCGTCCCAGTGTCGAAACTTAAGACCCCATTAGGAGTCGCCGTGTTACTCCCGCTGTTCAAACTCTCTCCACCAGTCAGAGCGAAGGAACTCCCTCCCGGAATAGCGCCAAAAGTGTCGGTGAGAGCAACGGATCCGGTGGGTACGCCATGGCCAGACTGTCCTGCCACATCTGCTCGCAGGTAGACGAAGCTGCCAAAGCGACCGCTTGTGAATGGCAACGGATTCCCCAGGGCATCAAACGAAAGCACCGACAAGGTCGTCGTGCTTGGCTCCGGACTCACCGTTACTTGGACGCTATTGGAATTACTGGGAGCGTAAATTGCATCGCCGGCATAGTGCGCCCAGACGCAGTAAGGCCCGCCACCCGGCAATACATAGGTCTGGAACACGGCGGATGCATTGAGCAAGGTGCGGCCGTCTGCGGCAGCGATGTTGCCAAAGCAATCGATCGGTCCGTTCTCGGCCATCAGCGTGACATCGCCGGTTGGTGTGCCACTCCCGCTGCTGGGTGAAACCGCGATATTCGCGTTGACCGCTGATCCATGCGTGATGTTGACCATGGGAGTGAGAGCTAGCGTCGCCACGGTGGGGCTGAAAGTGACGGAACTCCACTGATTGACTAAGTTTGCAACATTGACCGAGCCTAGCCCGGTTGCTAGGTCGTACCCCACGCCGGCCTGAAAATCGGCGGTGCTCAGGCCGTAGTTGAGCTCTCCGGGCACCGCATTGTTCCCGACGGTCACGTCGTTAAAGACGCAGGTGCTCGCGGGCTCAGGAGTTGCGCTGGAAGCATTGCACTGGGCCAGAGTTGCATTCTCGGAAGCAGCCAAACGATACAAAACGTAGCTAGCCGGGCCTTGGTTGGGAATTTGGTTAGGGTTCAGAGAGGCCATGTGTTGCACGACCAGAGCCATGATGCCTGCGAAAGACGGCGTCGATGCCGATGTGCCACCTACGACGTAGATGTAAAACTGCCCTTGCGTGTTAGGCACACAGGAGCCTTCCAGGCAGAGTACGTAGCCATCATGATCCGCGGCGGTCAACGATACATCCGGTATGTCGCGCCAGTTGTCGTCGAGAATTCCGGTGACTCCCGCCTGCCAGGACGGCTTACTGAAAAACATGCTCGCTCCGCCACTGCCGGCCACGATGTTGGCGCGATTGGCGCAATTCGACGCCAGGCAGCTATCATTCCAGACATTTTCTGGGATGTAGGAGATCACGCTTTCCTGATTTGTGTTGGTCGCGCTCCAGTAAACGCTTGGATTACCGTTTTCGTTAAAAACAGTTCCGCCCACGGCGACATTAAACGGCGTGGAGGCGAGCAAGTTGACCGAAACTGAGCCCGTTGCCACCGTCTCCGAACCTGGGTCGTCACTTCCTTCAGCGCCGTTGTCCCCGGTCTAGACCAAGTTGGTACTGCCCTGTACCGCCGCCTGCTCCGCCAACGCAGACACTCCCATCGCTTGAGCATTCGTGCTGAGTGCTTCGCAGCTACCAAAGCTTTCCGTCATGACCGGAGCGAGATTGTTTTCGACGATATAGACCTCAGAGAGGTCGATCCCATCCGCTGTGTTGGTTGAAGCAGAAACAACGAGATTCACCGAGGCCCCGGGAGCAATGGCGCCGGCCCACGTGGTATCGAGCGTGGCTTCGGCCTCTTCGCCTCCTCCAAGGTCTCCCGGATCAGGTCCGTTGAGGGTCACTTGAAAACCTCCGGCACCGAAGGAAGGAAGGAAATTCTGCCGAAAGTCGAGGACATCCTGACCCGGTTGGGTGCCGGCGTAGAGATTGCTGCGCCCGATGACCGCGATCTGGACGCCCTGTCCGGAATCCCCCGCATTGTAGACAGGGTTGATGTTATAAACCGTCGCATAATCCGCCGGACCGAGCGCGTGGGTTCCATCGCTAAATGTAAGTTCTGGCGATTTCCCCGGCCGGATCTTTGCCGCGACCCGCTGCTTCACCATGCGCAGGTGCGGGTTCTTCAGAAAATTATGCAGCGTCAGCACCCCCGCCACAGCCGGCGCTAGCGCCGTCGGAATCTGCGGATCGCTGGCATTTGCCCAGTGTTGCTCGCCGTTGACGATGTATTTATGAATCGGAGTATGAAATGCTTCCCTCACCTGGCTGGCCGAGCCCGAAAATTCCAGCACCGTACGGCCCTTGGTCGTTCCCACCTGGAATCCATGCGACTGCAGCCAGCCCGTGATTGCCTGCATGTCGCCGTCGCTGGGGCCGAACTGCTTTCCAAGTTGCTCCGGAGTCAGCCACTTGTGGTAGCTGGGCGAGGCTTTGTCCTGCTGATCGTCGAGCAGTTTGCGCAATGCGGTCTCCTGCTCCGGGTTGCGTTTCAGAACCAGCAGCATCCGATCCATGCTGAGGTTCGCCGGCGCTGTGCCCAGGTCGAACTCAGGCCGCGCCAAACGGTGTGTATTGCCTTTCAGTGTCGTGAGCCGTGACTCGTCCACTATCTCTGTGATCAACGGGCGCCGGGTGACCGCTACTGCGGGTGCCGATTCCTGCCCTGCCGTCGTTCCACAGGTCAAGAACGTGGCGACCACGGCTGCGATCACAGTGCGTCTGATCGCGGGGAACGGACCATCGGAACACGACACCAGGATCGCACGCATAGCGAACACACCTCTGATCGAGATGGAAACACCCACCGGAGGCCGATGGGACAAGGGAAGGAGGGAGGCCCGATCGTTCTCGTTGACAGGCTCACAGCCTGCGTGGACTCCGTACGCTACATCAACTCTCTCGCGATTTCAACGCATTTCCGGTGATTTCCAACCGTCCTTCGTTCTGCTGTTGCCCCAACGAGTTACTCCCGTGCTCCCTGGCTGTACTAGTGATTGCCTGCAACGCTCAACTTGATGGCATACTGAAGCCCGATCAACGAGTCTTGGGGGATTCATGAAAATCAGGATCGCGGGGATGTGGGTGGCACTTGTTTTGGCGTCGGCCGCGCTGGGGGCGGCACAGACCTACACCATCTCCGATCTCGGCGTGCTCAAAGGCGACAACGAAAGCAGCGGTTTCTGGATTAACAACCTCGGCGACGTCGTCGGTTGCTCCGACACGCAAACCGTGGAGGGCTATCCCTGCACCGGACTGGTCGCTGGGCAACACGCGTTTTACTGGAGCAGGGCCAGCGGCATGAAGGATCTGGGAACGCTCTCTGGCGGCACCGTCAGCGGCGCGACCGGCATCAACGACTCCGACATGATCGTCGGCTATTCCAACATTAAGGGTCAGCCCGCGACGAATTTCGTCGCCTTTCAATGGACCGCTGCTACGGGCATGGTCAGCCTCGGCACGCTTTCTGGTGGTTCTTCCAGTTCCGCCTTTGAAGTGAACTCCGCGGGTGTCGTTGCCGGCGATTCCTTCCTCAGCAACGGTTTAGTCAAGGCCACGAGTTGGAACAACAAGAAAATCAAAAATCTGGGTGCTCTGCCCAAGGCGATCTTTACCGCGGGCCTCGACATCAACGATAACGGATACATCGTAGGCGAGTCTGTGTTCGGCTACGGTCCGCCTTTCACTTCCCACGGATTCCTCTGGAACGGTTCCACGATGAAAGATTTGGGCACGCTCCCGGGCGGCGTCACCAGTCTTGCCAATTCCATCAACACCGCAGGAGTAGTTGTCGGCCAATCCGACGGTACCCGTACGGGCGGCCACTGGCATGCCGTCTTGTGGAACACCGAGGGCAAGATTCGAGACCTGGGAGTAATCCGCGGTGGCACCTACAGCATGGCATTCAGCGTCAATGACGACAATGTAGTCGTCGGTTACGGCAACCTCTCAAACAATGCCGCCCACGCCATGGTCTGGACCTCTACGGGAGGCATGAAGGATCTCAACTCCCTGATTCCCTCTACGTCCGGTTGGGTGCTGATCAACGCCAACGCTATCAACAACGTTGGCCAGATCACTGGCTACGGTACCAAGGGCGGCCACAACCACGCCTTCCTGCTTACGCCGCAGTAGAGGACGAAGGCGCACGACTCTAGGGTCGTTGCGCCCTCCAACCGCCCGATCATTCTTCAAACATCGGCACTTGCCGCTGATCCTGCGCCCCGCCACGCCGCGTCCGCCGCGTAGCCCCAATCACCGCCAGCACCGTCAGGGATTCCAGCGCGGTCCGCGGCACAAAGATTCTTTGCGTGTTCGACCGCTGGTCCGGAGGGTTCACCAGAAATCCCTCGGGCGTGGTCTGCGTCAGATCAGCCGGCATCAGACCTTCAAGAATCTCGCTATCCTTAAACCGCAGTCGCACCCAAAGGCCCTCCGACCGCGGACGGGAGGTGAATGTCTTGCGCGTCAGCGACTCCGAGTCTCCGAACTCCCGCACAAAATACACGCCCTTGATCTCGCGCAGGTCCATGGAAATCACTGTGCCCGAGGTGTTCAGAAGTTCCAGTTTCCCCTCGTGGACGAACTGCGACGGCGACACGTAACCCGAAACCGTGTCCCGGTCCATCTTGCGAACGATCACTTTCTTGTGCGTTGAGGGCATGAGAGTGGGGCTTGTGCTTCTCGCCTTCCGGCTTCCGCCAAATCAAAACTCATACGGGCGCCGGGAATCGCGAAAGCCGGTAGCCGGAAGCCGATTCTGATTCTCGCACTATTTCGCCGCAAACTCCCAGAATCTGCCTTGGCAGTAGCCAAAATGTTAACGTTGTGTTATTTTCTTTAGCTTGCCACAAAGTTTCCACTTCGCATAAGTACTTTGTATTTAGCCACTTGCGTCCGGGTGGCTGGGGGGCTGGATTGTGCGGTCCCTGAGGCTGTGGAAATCTTGTGGAAAATTTGGCACGTCGGCCCTCCCCTGGTCGCGATTTCACCTTGAAATCGCACCCGAAAAAAGGTCCTGACCGCCGCTTCAAAGCGAATGGCTGACTACATTTACACCATGGAAATCCGGCTGACGCCGGACCAACTCAAGGGCGTCGGGCTGGTACAGGACGTAGCGCGCGCGGCGGGCATGAATCTTTACCTCACCGGCGGCGCCATCCGCGACATCATCAGCGGCTTCACCATCCGTGACCTGGATTTCACGGTCCAGGGCAACCCTCTCAAGCTGCAAAAAGACCTGGAAAAAGCCGGCGCGAAAATCACCGCCGTCGAGGAGGACAACCGCACCATCTTCATCTCGTTGCCGGGCAATGCCCGCGCCGAAATCAGTATGGCGCGCACCGAGATCTTCGAGAAGACGGGCAAGCCGCCTGTCGTGACGCCGGCCACCATCCACGACGACCTGCGCCGCCGCGACTTCACCGTCAACGCCATGGCGCTCTCGCTCAACGAAGGATCTCGCGGCCTCCTGCTCGATCCCTTCAACGGCGTAGCCGATATCGAGACCAAGGTCATCCGCATTCTCCATAACTACTCGTTCCTCGAAGATCCTTCGCGCCTCATCCGCGCCACGCGTTTCGCGGCCCGCTTCCATTGGCAACTGGAAGAGCGCACCCAGGCCCGCTACGACGCGGCCAAAGAAGGGAAGTACATCGCCCACATCTTGCGCTCATCGATCGGGCACGAGATCGCGGCTCTGGCGCACGAAGACGATCCCCTTCACGTCGTCAAAATGCTCGAGAAGGAAGGCTGGCTCGACGTGCTCCACGGTCACTGGACCGTCGCCAAGGTTGACACCAACGGCATCAGCCAGCTCATGAAGACCCGCCAGCAGATGGTTGACATGGGCTACACTCCCGACGCGGGACCTGCCGTTATGTACTTCCTGACTTCGCACTTCTCCGACAAAGACGTCTCGGAGATCCAGAGGCTGATTCCGCGCAAGGACCTGGTTGAGGCCTGGCGCGATATTGAAGATCACGCCAAGGAATTGGCCAAGCGCCTCATGGGGAAGGAGGCAGCTACTCCTTCTCGCACTTGGCAATTGCTCACCGCCGCCCGCCCGGAAATGGTGTTGTTCCTTGCAGTAACCGCCAAACAGCAATCGGTCGAGCAGAAGATCAAGAACTACCTCACCAAGTGGCGACAACTACAGCAGAAGATTCCACTGCCCGAAATGACGGAGCTGCTGATTACCCCGCAATTGCCTGTGTATCCCAAGCTTGCGCATGACGTCTTCATGCTCTTGCTCGACGGAAAGCTGCGCTCCCGCACCGAAACGCTGAAGTTCCTGAAGCCCTTCGCGCCTCCACCTCCACCTCCACCCCCCGCTCCGAGGCGCGGACGGGCCGCCAAGGCAGCTGCCGAGGCTCCCCCAACAGCCGCAGCAGGGAAGCCTGGCCCCAAGGGGAAAAAGGGAAAGGCCGGTGCCCCGGTTCCGCCACTCGCGCCGCCCCCAGTTCCAGCCGTAAGGCCGTCCGCGAAAGCAACGGAAAAGTCAAAGCCCGTCAAACCGGCGACCAAGCCCTCGAAACCCGCCGCCAAGCCGGCGAAGAAGCCCACCCATAAATCGCCACCGCAAAAAGCCAAGGCGAAGAAAAGAAAGAAGTAGACTGCAAAAAGTAGGCCTGTATGGCGCCACCAAGCCGCGCAAGATGCATCTCCCAGCTGGCCCAGAGTCTGCCAAAAAGACGCAAGCCGAGGGGGAGCTCTCCCGTTTGCGACCGAAAATGTCAAAATGCCGATCCCTTTACTTGCTTTCTGGGCTTATAATAGCGGCGTATGCGTCGCCTGATGCCCATAGCGGCGTTCGCTGTTTGTCTGGCGCTGCCCCTCTGGGCGCAGCACGGCGGAGGTGGACACGCTGGCTTTAGTGGTGGCCACGCCGGCGCCTTCACCGGCGGCCATGTCGGTGGCGGCCACATCTCCGGTGGAATGCATTCTGGCGCGAGCGTGTCGCGTAATTTTTCGCACGCTCCTTCATCCGTGCACCACAACTTCTCGCAGCAACCGTTCTTGCACAACGGATTCCACGGCCATCGCTTTTACAACTACGGATTCCGCAACTACTGTTACGGTTACTCCTGTCGCGGCGGCTACGGCAACTACTATCCATGGGCGTACGGTGGTTACTACGACCCGTACTGGTGGGGGGATTCCAGTTCTTCCTACGATGCGGACGACGAGCGCGACCGTGCCATGGCCAGTGAGATGAACGCGCAGAACTGGGATGAGCAGCGAATGCGCCGCCAGCAAGATCAGGATTATCGGGACGAGTATGGCAATGATCGCGATCATTATGCTCGCTCGACGCCCGCTCCGCCCGAGCCAGAAGGCGCTGTGCCCGAGACCGTCTTAATCTTCCGCGATCAGCACAAACTGGAAGTACGAAACTACGCGATCGTCGGGCAGACGCTCTGGAATTTTGCTCCCCAACACACCCAGAAAATTCCACTCTCGGATCTCGACCTTACGGCCACCTCTAGGGCCAACGATGACCGCGGCCTGACTTTCCGCGTTCCGGCTAACAGCGAAGCCCAATAGTTCTTTCGCCCGAAGCCTCCCCGCTCGCAGCACCTTTTCCCCGCTTCACTGCATCCAACAGCACATTCACCCCAACAGCGTTCCTTTTTGTCCGCAGAGCTAGTACATTGCAATCAAGCGTTTAGGTCATGTCCTGGGGATTTGGGGAACCTGCAGAAATACGGGTCAACCCTTGTCCGAATGCTAGAATAAAGAACACTCAATATGCCTTTAAAAACATTGTTCCTGAATCCACCTTCGTTCGAAAACTTCGACGGAGGCGCCGGCTCCCGTTGGCCCGCCACCCGCGAAATAGAGAGTTTCTGGTTCCCCGTGTGGTTGGCTTATCCCGCAGGGATGCTGGAGGGGGCGCGGCTGTTGGATGCGCCGTCGCACCACGTGTCGGGTGAAGAGACGATCAACATCGCCAAGGAGTACGAGTTCCTGGTGCTGTTTACATCGACACCGGGATTTCCGGGTGACATTTTGCTGGCGCGGGCGATCAAGCGGGCGAATCCCGCGATCAAGATTGCGTTTGTGGGACCGCACGTGACCGTGCTGCCGGAAAAATCACTTCGCGATTGTCCGGAGATCGATTTCATTTGCCGCAAGGAATTTGACTACTCGGTGACCGATTACGCCAAGGGCAAGCCGCTGGCGGACATTCCCGGCGTGTCGTTCCTGAAAGATGGGAAGGTCGTGCACAATCCCGACGCTCCGCAGCTTCAGGATCTGGATGCACTGCCGCACGTCACCGAAGTGTACAAGCGCGATCTGGACGTCAAGAATTACAACGTGCCGTTTCTGCTGCATCCCTATGTGTCGCTCTACACGACGCGGGGCTGCCCAGCGCAGTGTACGTTCTGCCTGTGGCCTCAGACGCTGAGCGGACATCCGTGGCGCAAAAGGTCCAGTGACGACGTCGCGGCTGAAATGGCCAAGGCCAGGCAGTTGTGGCCGGAAGTAAAGGAATTTTTCTTCGACGACGATACCTTCAACATTCAGAAGGCGCGCACCATCGAACTCTGCGCCAAGCTCAAGCCGCTTGCCTTGACGTGGTCCTGTACCTCGCGCGTAACCACCGACTTCGAAACCCTCAAGGCGATGAAGGAAGCGGGATGCCGCCTGTTGATCGTGGGGTATGAGTCCGGCGACCAGCAGATCCTGAAGAACATCAAGAAAGGCGCGACGATCGAGCGGGCGCGGCAGTTCACGAAGGATTGCCACAAGCTTGGTCTCGTGATCCACGGCGACTTTATCCTGGGGCTGCCTGGCGAGACGCACGAGACCATCAACAATACGATCGCGTTTGCCAAGGAACTCGACGTCGAAACCATTCAGGTTTCGGTGGCGCACGCCTATCCGGGCACGGAGTTGTACGACTACGCGGTGAAGAATGGCTTCATGGTCGGCGACAACAAGATGGTCGACGAAGGCGGACATCAGCTCGCCCAGATTCAATATCCGGGGCTGCCTGCCGATGACATCATGTCGGCCGTGCACCGTTTCTATGACGAGTATTATTTCCGCCCGAAGGCCGTGTACCGCATTTTGCGGAAGGCGGTGTTTGACAGCAACGACCGCAAGCGGCTGTACAAAGAGGCGAAGAGCTTCTTGAAGCTGCGGGCCGCCCGCAACAAGATGGTAAAGCAGCATGCTGCCGCGGCCGCCGCTACGGCCGAGCCAATGAAGGCGTAGAAATGGCAGGTTTCAAAGTTTCGCGTTTCAAGGTTTCAAGGTATCCGGCCCTTGAGTTCATTGACGTCTTTGAAACCTCGAAACTCTGAAACCTTAAACCTGAACCTAAGTGACCTTTCACAAGTATCTAGTGCTGGCTGGAGTAACCGTCTTTGCAGCGGCGGGCGACACCATGCTTTCGCACGGGATGAAGCAGACCGGAAACATTTCTCTCCATCATCTGCAGGGCGTGATTCTCGCGGTGTTAAATCCGTGGGTCGCAGTGGGCATCCTGCTGTTGCTTGCCTTCTTTGCTTCCTATATGAACGCCCTTTCCTGGGCGGACCTCACCTACGTATTGCCGGCCACTTCGCTGGGATACGTGCTGCTGGCGCTGGTGGCAAGGTTCGGGCTGCATGAGCAAGTCAGCCCCTTGCGCTGGCTCGGGATCGCGCTGATCTCCGGTGGAGTGGGATTCGTGGCGGGAGGTCCCGCCCTGACATCGCATTCGCCTGAGCATCCAGAATCCCCACTTCTCGCCGCAAAGAGCGCGTCGAGAAATGGTGCATCCGCATCCGATGTTGAGCCGGTGATCTCGGGTGGTGCGGAATCATGAAGCACATGTATACCTGGGGTGCGATTCTGGCGGTGGCTTTCGCGTCGGTGGTGGGAGACGTTCTGCTGGCGCGCGCCATGAAGCAGGTGGGCGACGTGCATGCGCTTTGGCGCCGAGCGGGAGTGTGGACCGTGGTGTCCCGCATCCTGGGCAAGCCAAACTTTTTTTTGGGTGTAAGTGCCATGGCGGTGGCGTTCTTCAGCTTGCTGTTCGCGCTCTCCTGGGGAGACGTAAGCCTGGTCGCGCCCGCGGCCGCTTCGCTCACCTTCATCGGCAATGCCTTCGCGGCGAAGATCTTCCTGCACGAAAGAGTCGACCGCCGGCGGTGGATCGCCGCGGTCCTGGTCGCGGCGGGAGTGACGCTGCTGGCGGGGTGAGGGCAAACCTCAGTTGTCGCGGTGCATCGTTGATCCACCTCGCGAAGGTAAGAAGCACGGACTGCAGCTGAACGCACAACTAGTACGGTTTCCCCTGCTTGATTGTCTGATCCAGTCACCGAGTTATACAGATGCTTGCACTCTTGTGCTTTCACTCTTGACAATTAGGGTGCAGGAGCATGCGAGTGTTGCCAATCAGAACGCCGCTTGAGTTTAGGAACATCTTCCCCGTGCCAGAAACTTCAAGCGTTTTCGCTGCCGTGAATGGCGTCCGGACACGCTACCGACCCCTCTATGTCCGTCCGGCAGCCCCGCGACACGCGTCCCAACGCGCGGCCGCGGTTCAGGCAGCGTACGCGATTCTGATCAACCTCTATCCCGCTCAGGCGGGGCCGCTCACCACAAAACACGACGCTTCGATCGCGGCGTTGCAAGAGAATGCGAAATCGATCCAGGCTGGAATCGCTGGGGCCAGGCGGTTGCAGATAGCATTTGGGCATGGAGGTTAACCGACGGGCTTGCGCCGCCTCCCCCTCCATTTCTCGGCGTCCTCGGCATCGAAGGGATGCCTGCGGCCGTGGGTGCCTGGCGGCCTACACCATTGCTGAACGCGCCCGGCGCTGGCCCACAGTTCGCGACGATGACGCCATGGGTCCTGCTGCGCCCCTCGCAGTTTCGTCTGCCGCCTCCACTCGCGCTGACCAGTCCTGAGTACGCTGCCGAGTACAAGGAATTGAAAACGATGGGCAGTTTCTCAGGGTCATCGCGCTCGGCGGACCAGTCAGAGCTCGCTCTGTTCTGGGCTGGCAATACTCCGCTCTACTGGAACCGAATTGCCTCGCAGATTGCGGCTGAGCAGTCCCTGAGCCTCTCGCAGAACGCTCATCTGTTTGCCTTGCTGAACGTAACCATGGCAGACGCGGCAATCGCTTGCTGGGATGGGAAGTATCGATACGTGTTCTGGCGGCCGATCACCGCGATCCGGGCAGGTGACACCGATGGCAACCCGGCCACCGACCCGGACTCAACCTGGACACCCTGGCTCGACTACTTTCCGTCCGGCACTCCGGCCCATCCAGAGTACCCATCCGGCCATTCGACCGTCAGCGGCGCGGCGGCCTCTGTGCTGGCTGCCGTTTTTGGCGACGACACACCGTTCCCTGTTACCTCCGACGTACGGCCAGGAACTCGCGCATTTCCCAGCTTCTCGGCTGCGACGGCGGAAATCGCTGACGCGCGGGTCTTTGGCGGTATTCACTTCAGGACCTCCTGCCTACGCGGAAATACGCTGGGACAGACGGTTGCAGATTTCATTTCGACCCACGCGTTGCTCCCTTTGGAGGGCGACCAAGCGGAAGAATTCGAGGAACATTCGATCGCGGATCAAACCAGCGGCTGCGTGAAGACGGGATTGTTCCGGGTGAGAACGGCTGAGAGGGGAGGATCCGAACTCACCGAGGTCATTCGTAGCGCAGGGCCTCAATGGGGTCCAGGCGCGAGGCGCGGACGGCGGGCACCATACCGCTGATCAGCCCGACAGCGGCGAGGATCAGTGTAGCCACGATCAGAGTGCTGGGCGAGATGACTAGCCGGACATCGCCAGCTTCAGCGTTCTTGGCAATCGCGCTGTAGAGGGTGAGCCTTCCGACCGATAGGGAGACCCCGTAGGCCAGGATGATTCCGAGCGCGCCGCCGATGAAAGTGATGGTCAGAGATTCGGCGAGGAACTGAAGAAGGATATGACTCCGGCGCGCGCCCAGCGCTTTTTCCACGCCGATCTCACGGGTACGCTGCGTCACCGAGACCAGCATGATGTTCATGAGACACACGCCGCCAATGCCCAGTGTGAGCGTGCCGATGAAACCCAGCAGAATCTTCAAGCCGAGGCTAAGCAATTCGAACTGGTGGACCTGTTCCATGAGGTTAAACACCAACATGGCGCGCCGGTCGGCGGGATTAAACCTGTGTTCGGCAGCCATCACGGAGCGCACTGTGTGTTCCAGATCTTCATACGCCGGGGTCTCATAGTTGAACCAGATGGAGTCGAGGTAGTGTGTGTCCTTGAGGCCGCTCATGGTGGTGAAGGGGATGTAGATCACGCGGTTAATATTGTCATCGCCCGCCTGCATCTTAGGACTGATGACGCCGATGACTTCCACGCTGAGGCCATCAATCCGGATTCGTTCGCCCAATGCGTTGCGTCCCGAGAAGAGCTTTTCTTTGGCCTGGGAGCCGATGACGGCGACGCGAGCGTGCTGGATCTCATCCTCCGGGTTGTAGAAGCGGCCCAGCGCCAGTTTGAGCGCGCGGATGGGAAAGACGTTGGGATAGTTGCCCGTAACGTCGAAGGTGAACGTTCTGGTCTCGTACTGTATGTTGGCCTGCTTGGACGCCTCCGGGGTGATGTGAGTGACTTGAGGAATGTTGTTGGTAAGCGTGTCCACATCATCGAGAGTAAAGCGTATGGGCACGCCGGCTTTCTGGCCGCCAGCCTGCATCGAACTGCGGCCGGGAACCATGATCATCAGCTTGGTGCCGAAGTTGGCAAAGATGTTGGCGCAGGCCTGGCCGAAGCCGTTGCCGTAGGAGAGCAGCATCACAACCGTGGCGATGCCCCAAGCCATGCCGAGCATGGTGAGCGTGGTGCGGCGTCGGTTGTGTCGCATGGCGCCGTAGGCTTCTTGCAGCAAATCACGGAACATCGTCTTTAGTCCCAGGCCCAACTCTAGTCTTACTCCTGACGCAGTGCTTCGACGGGTTGCAGCATGGCGGCCTTGCGCGCGGGATAGAGTCCCGCAATGACGCCCGCGAGCGTCAAGCAGGAGATTGCCAGAATCGCCGATGCGGGTACAAGCTTGGGAGGGTCAAATCCCGCAGGCGCTTCCTGCGTACCGAGCAGCGCCATCAGAGCACCGGCGAGCCCCAGACCGATCAGTCCACTCAAGAATGTAAGAAGGATTCCCTCCAGAAAAAACTGGACCAGGATGCTGCGATTGGTGGCGCCAAGGGCTTTGCGCAGTCCGATCTCGCGGGTGCGTTCGGTGACCGCAACCAGCATGATGTTGATGACGCCGATGGCGCCCAGGGCCAGAGTAACGAGTCCCACCGTGCCCAGGAATAAGTTCATGGCATCGAAAATCTTGCCCATCATTTCGGCCTGCTGAACCGTGTCCATGCCTTCGAAGGCATCCAGATCGCGGTAGTCGAAGCCGTGATTGCGGGCAATGATCTTTTGGACATCTTCCTGCGCCAGCAAGTGCTCGGCGGTTACGCGAGGCTGATAGTTGATCAGGGAGATGGAGTTTTGGTGGTTCTCGCCTTTCAGCGGGAAGTAAGTGGCCATCACGTGATAGGGAATGTAGCCGCGCATGTTCGTGAAATTGTCGTCACCCCGGCCCACGCGCTTCAGCGTACCGATCACTTCAAACCTTATGTCATTAAGCAGGACGGCGGCGCCCAGCGCGGGGCGTCCGGAGAACAGGTTTCGGGTCAGTTCGTCGCCGAGGACAATGACGTTGCGTCTCTGAGACTCATCGAGGTCATTGAGCCAACGGCCCTGCTTGATCGGAAGGAACCGGATCTCATTGAACTGAGGCTCCACGCCGACAATCTGTCCGTTAGCCGTGGCGAATTCACTGACGGCGCGTACATCATCGCGTGCCAGCACAGGCGAAGCCTTGCGAACGTGGGCAGCCTCTTTCTGAATGTCCGCGTAGTCCCGGTAGGTTAGCAGATAGTGGCGAGCAGAGTTCATGCTGCCTGCTACGGCGGGCGCTCGGGCGGGAAAGATAAACATGATGTTTTCGCCGTATTCGGCCAGACCACGCTTGTTTCCCGAGCGGAAGCCTTCGCCGAGACCGACGAGCAGCAGCAATGATCCTACACCCCATGCAACTCCGAACATGGTGAGGAACGAGCGCAGCTTGTGGGCCCAGAGGGTGCGGAAGATTTGGGCGAAGATGTCGAGGACCATCCGCATCATCAGCGACCTTGTTCCTTTGACGATCCCTAGCCAAGACAATTTTAGTCGATTGGTCGAGAGTGTTGAGAAGCGCGCAGCCACGCTTCGCTCGGGTTGGCCGGGTCTGAGACCCGGCGCCACAGGGGCTTAGCGAACGGGTTGCGCCCGGCGGCCAGCGGCTGCCCCCACATCGACACCTGCGAGTTTACTTACTGGACTGCCACACCTGCCTTGAGCGGTAGGTCGCGAGATGAGCTGCCGACCAGCACGTCGCGCGGACCGATGGACTTGACCCACTTACTTTCCGCAGTCGACCAGTATTGAAGGCTGCGGAGTGGAACGTGGAGAGTGACGGATTGGGTCTGGCCGGGATCCAGATGGATGCGATCGAAGGCGGCCAAGGCAAGTATCGCGAAGTCGGCTCCCTTGGATTTCTGGGCGGGCGCGCCGAGATAAATTTGCGGGACTTCGTCGCCGGCGACCGGGCCGGTGTTCTTCAGTTGGAAGCTCACTTCGAGACCGCCGTCAGTGGCGGGCGCGGTCTTGAGGCCGGTGTAGGCGAAAGTGGTGTAGGACAATCCGTATCCGAACGGAAACAACGGGGCGATCTTTTGCTGGTCGAACCAGCGATAGCCGACGTAGACGCCCTCGCTGAAGGTCGTCGTCCCGTTGACCCCGGCGGACGAGCGCTCGGGATGAGCCGGATCGTTTGCCGCGTAGTCTTCCAGTCGCTTGCCCCAGGTGAATGGCAAGCGTCCGGCAGGGCTGGTCTTGCCCAGCAGAAGGTTGGCGGTGGCCCATCCGCCTTCGTCGCCGGGCCACCACATTTGCAATACGGCCTTGACCTTGTGGAGCCAGGGCAACGCCACGGGCTGGCTTACGTTCAGGACGACGATAGTGTTGGGATTTACGGCCGCGATTTCCTCGATCAGCCGGTCTTGATTTCCCGGCAGGCCGAAGGCCGGACGGCCGCGAGTCCAGGCGAACACTACAGCGGTATTCGCGGATTTCGCAGCGGCGATGGCGGCTTCGTGGTCTGCCTTCCTCTGGTCCGGCGTCAACCAGGCCAGACGTATTTGCTCGGGATCGTTCGAGGTGTCGCCCTCCACGGTGACGGAGAGAGTGTGCGGTCCGGCCGTGAGATCGAGGGAGGTACGCAGATTGTCCAGACCGTCAGTGGTGGGCAGCAGACCGTCCTTGCCGGCGAGTACAGTGTCGCCGTGCACGCTGCCCCGCATACCGTTGGTGCCGGCGACCCGCTTTCCGTCGATGCTGACGTTGCCCGCGGCGCCGAGCAGTTGGAGATAGATCCAGTAGGAACCGGCGGAGGGAACTGTGAGGATGCCAGTCCAGGTGGCTTCAGAGTTTGCCGGCAGAGAACTCGCGCTCTTCTTGGTGAAGTCGAGGATTGGGTCGACATGGGTGGTGCCGCTTTTGTCGGTGCGTAGAAGACCAGGCTGGCCGTCGTGGGACAGGGCGGAGGCGGAAATCGGCGCGCCTGTCATATCGTCTTCGACGGCATAGGTGATGTTCGCGTAAGGGGCAAACTGCTTGAGGGCAGGGTAAGGACCGACCTGCCTCCAGGGCCAGCCAAGAGAACGCTCGCCGGCAATACCGATGGCGACCGCTTGACCGGCGCCGGGGCCGATCATCGCTAGCGAGGCCAAGTCGGAGGCTTTGAGGGGCAGGATGTTCCCTTCGTTCTTCAGCAGAACGGCTGCATCCTCGGCGGTCTTTTGGATAATGATTGCGTTTGCCTCGGTGGCGTGCGGCTGAATCTGGTGGCTGGGGGGATGGTCAAGATAGCCGAACTTGTCGATCTCGTAGAGAACGCGCCCGGCTGCTTTCGTAATCGTACTCTCATTGAGTTCGCCGGATTGCATCAGGGTCCAGAAATTTACATGAGGGTCTTTCGCTGTGCCGAATGCACTAAAGTCAAACGGCTTGGGAGTAGGCTCTTCGGGCAGATGCCCACCCAGAAATCCCGCCAGCCCGGATAGGTCGGGCTTCTTTTCGGGAGGCGGCTCGGGCTTGTCCGTGGTGAAGAACGAAAAGATCAAGGAGCCGAGGGGATTGTCTTTGGGCCCCGGTCCGGGCATTTCCATGTCGAGGCCGCGATTGATGAACGAAGGCGCATGGGTGGCGCCCCAATCGGAAGTAACGAATCCCTTGAAGCCGACCTCGTCGCGCAGAATCTTGATCAACGTGTCGGAGTTTCCGCAGGCATACGTGCCATTCACCTTGTTGTAGGAGCACATGATGGATGACACATCCTCATGGACCGCGTCGACAAAGGGAGCCACATAGATCTCGTGCAGCGCCTGATTGTCGACCACTACGTTGTTGCCATCGGTGTCGTAAGCCACATAGTGTTTGGCTTGAGCCATGACCCGTTGCGACTGAATTCCTTTGATCAGGCCCGCGCCGATGATGCCGGTTAGGACGGGATCTTCTCCGTAGGTGTTGTAAGCGCGATCGAAGGTGATGTCGCGGTCAATATTAATAAATGGCTCGAGCACCACGTCGATACCGAGCGACTTGGCTTCGCGCCCGATGACCACGCCATTGTCTTCGGCGTCTTTCGCGCTGAAGGTGGCAGCGAGGCCCATGGTGGCGGTCTCGGCCTGGGAGGGCAGGCGCGTGAGCACCCCGGGAGGACCGTCGGACATGCGGATAGGAGGGATGCCGAGACGAGGCACGCCCGGGAGATATCCAGCTTGTCCTTGATTGGTGGAGGGATCTTCGGAGGCGCCGCGAATGAGCGCCATCTTTTCCTCGAGCGTCATCTGGCTCAGGAGTTTGTCGACGCGAGCGTCTCCGGTGACGACCGGGACAGAGTTCTGGGCGAAGGCGATTGTTCCTCCCACGGCTAGGGCCGTAAAAAGAGCGGCTGCGAAGAGTCGCCGCACGAGCGTGGCAATAGTCCATCCCATCCAAACCGCACGGTTGTTCATTTGCTGTATCTCCCTTGAGATTCTGAGTCGCGGTCCGGGACGACGCCCGCGGCAACTACCTGGCTTGAAACGATCTACTGTACACGCTAAGTCGGTTGGGAGAGAACACCTTCGGGAACAATTCGCTGGGGGGCAGTATTTCTTGGAAGCTCGACAGCGGTTGCACTAACAGCTGGAGACTTGCGTCTTTTCGACGAGCCCCGTTTGGCTCAATACGAGGAGCCAGCCCTGCCGGAAGGGCGCAACGGCTAAACTGCTATAGAGTACATCGGGCGTCTGTTTTGCACAGGGCGCGCCGCGAATGAGCCCTTGCCCCGGCCGCTATAGAGTACTATACTCCGCCCGTTCGCATTTTATGCAGCAGGAGAGGTTTGCTATGACAAAGATTTCATCGCGATTGTGCCAAGTGGTAGGGGTCGGCTTACTGACGCTGATCGCATCCGTGGTTCCGGCATTTGCCGAAGAACATGACAGCAAGATTCTCGGGGCATATTTCGAAGAGTGGAGTATTTACTACGCCGGGTACAACATCGCGAACCTGCAACAGAACGGTGTCGCGGGAAAGTTGACGCACCTGATGTATGCCTTCGCGAACGTGACTACGACTCCGATGGCCGCATGTTCGATTGCGGACTCGTGGGCCGACTATCAGAGTCCGTACCTTCCGAGCGTAAGTGGGGTCCCCTATCCGGGGCCGCTCTATGGAAACTTCGCTGCGATTCAGCAACTCAAGCAACTAACTAAATCCGAACCTCAAGGTTTTGATATCGGTTGGAGGGGCGTCGGCGGTTAACACTGCCGCTTTCGTGACGGCCGCGAGTACGGCGGCCGGCCGCCAGGCACTGGTCGCTTCGTGCATCGACCTGTTTGTGAACGGCAACATCGCCCAGGGGATTACCGCTCCCGGGTTGTTTGACGGTTTCAATATTGATTGGGAGTTTCCGACGGCGAGCGACACCCAGAACTTCACTGCGCTGCTGACGGAGTTCCGCACTCAACTGAAGGCGCTGGGCAAGATTACCGGTAAGACCTATGTGATGTCGTTCGATGGACCGGCGGGGGCGCAGAACTATGTGAACATTGACCTGAAAAATGCCGCCAAGCAGGTCGATTTCATCACGATTGATGGTTATAACTACGCGGGATCGTGGGACACGCAGACCAACGATGCTTCGCCTCTCTTTGACAGTAAGAAAGATCCTCTGTACGGCCAGGAACTCGATATCGACGCAACCGTGAATGCCTATTTGAAAGCGGGCGGTCCGGCTCAAAGACCCGGACCCACCCAAACTCAGGATGGACCGCGGCCCACGGAAACGCCTAGGCGAACAAGCGCATGAGGCCGGTCGCGGGGAGGTCGGGGGAAAGGAAGCGGGAACCTTTGAGA